>NZ_DYXM01000028.1 GCF_020742175.1 Dietzia timorensis | reverse complement strand
GCCCGCTTGTGCACGCGGACGACCTCGTCGTCATCTAGCTCGTGGACGACCTCCCCGTAGTCGAGTTCGCTCTTCCCGGACCTCTCCGAGAAAAGCTCGTCGCCGGAATTGTCGCGGGTGATAAAACGACGACCAGTTCGCTCTACGAAGAGTGGAGGCGGGATCGCGAACCGCTCCCGCCGGTAGGGCGACGGGAAGTGGTCGTTGACTCCGCGGGAGTTGGCATATGCATCACAGAAACAGTCCGGATATCCACCTGTCGATTGGCAGACATCACCCTGTCTCACGCGGTCGGCGAGGGAGAAGGATTCACGAACGTGGCGGCGTGGAGATCGGCTCATGAGGGCTTTTGGAACTCTGCGGAGTTCAGGGCAAGCGTGGGTGAACCGCAGCTGCGCATCGACGACGACACACTCATCGTGTGCGAGGAGTTCAGACTCGTCTCGCTGCTGTCACCGTAGCGGGAACTTCACGATCGTCGAATCTCGCGCTGCGAGGCACGCGTCTTCCTCCCAGGAACTCGAGCAGGCGGCGAATACGGCGCGTGCCGCCGGATCGCAGGCCACGGCAAACGGCATTCCGTATTCGGAGGTATCCCACGCGTTTGTCACTTCGCCTTGAACGGAGACCAGGACCACTTCCGAGGCGAAAGGCATCGCGACGAGAAGTTCATCGCGGGGGAGCACCGCAATCCCGTCGGGCATCCGAGAGCCCTCGAATTCGGCGAATGTCCGGCGATTGGTCAATTCGGCGTCGGGGCCGATATCAAAGGCCGAGATCCTCGGAGGCGTGGAACGAGTCTCGGCGACAAGCAGAGTTCGGCCGTCCTCCGTCATGCTCATCCCGTTGGCGAAGTGGAGATCCGAGGCGACCGCTCGAACTTTGCCGTCGGCGGAGACGTGAGCCAACTTCGCCGGATGGGGCGCTTCGGGTGGAACCGAATCGTCTCCGTAATTGCCGACATAAAGGCCGCCGGAAGGCGCAGAAGTCATGTCGTTGACGTGCCATTCGGCGACGGACGTCAGATCTGCGTGCGGGAGCACGGTTCCGTCGGATGCGATCTCGACCGTGGAACGCGTTTCTTGCTGGGTGACGAATGCGCGTCCACCGCCGGCGAGCACAATGCCCGAAGGGCGGCCATCGGTGTCGACGACGCGAATGGTTTCCCCGGTCTGCGCATCGACGGTATAGACCTTGCGGTCGTACATATCGGAAAACCAGAGGTGCCCATCGGAGTACCTGAGGCCCTCGGCAAAGGCCAAACCCGACACGAGTGTTTCTATGCCATTTCCCACGAGGTCCATCTAACGCCGATCGGTGTCGTCATGTGGCCGAATCGGCGGGCTCTGCGGCAGCGGCGCCCGGGACAGGGCGCTCGTGCTCGGCGCGAAGGAGCGTGACGAAAACCGCCCCGTAGGTGAGAGTGATCGCCGACATCGCGATTCCGACCCAGCCGTGAACTACGGCGGGGGAATCGTCGCGCAGGACCGCGACGATGGCGGCCACGCCTATGGCCACGCCGGCCGCCGTCATCCACAAATGTAGTGCGTTTCGGGTTGCCGGGCTGAACCAGAAGAGGGCGAAGTGCGCGCCGACGATGAGCGCGATGACCGGCTGGATGAGGTCGAGGTCGATGTGGCGGACGATCTGGACCGCGATGAAGATCGCCACGAACTCAATGAAGAGCGCGATGTTGAGAATGCGAAACCCCGAACGAGCCCGTTTGCCCGGCGTCGGCAGGTTCGACTGGTTGCCGTAGTCGCGGCCGCGTGGAACGCGAGCGCGTCGCAAGAGTGCGACAGCGGCGAGAAGCAGAGCGACGCCGGCGGCCATGAACGCCAAGCCGATGACCGTCAGCGCGCCGATACCCGCGCCGAACGTCCACGATGCCCAGAAGAGCGTGAAGACGCCCATCAGAACGATGCCGATCCAGCGCATGTTCATGACGTGGTCCATTCGCCGGTATCGAGTGGTGGGCGCGGGCCGGACTTTGGGCGTCCGGCCTGAAAGTTGTCTGGGCTAATCATCCCAGAAACTGCAGGAGGCGTTACCGGTTCTCGGTTACAGGGCGGCGTCGACGAGCGCGAGGACCTCGCTGCATTCTCCGTCGATGGTGATGGAAGCGGCTCCATGGGCGCGCGTGGTCCCGCGATTGACGACGGCCACGGGCCGGCCCGAGTCAGTCGCCTGTCGAATGAAGCGGTAGCCCGACTGCACGGTGAGCGAGGTGCCGACCGCGAGAACGAGATCGGCGGCGTCAACAAGAGCACGCGCGGCGCCCACCCGGGTGCGCGGCACGTTCTCCCCGAAGTAGACGATCGCGGGTTTGAGGATTCCGCCGCATACCGGGCAGTCGGGAAACGCGAAGCCGTCGGTGTCGCCGACGAGCGCATCGGCGTCGGGGGCGACCTCGATGGCGCCGCGGGAGATCACGCGTTCTCGGAAGCCGGGATTGAGCGCCGACAGTTGGTCGTCGAAAGCCCAGCGGTTGATCGTGTATGTGCACGATATGCACGAGACCGAACCGTAATTGCCGTGCAGATCGATGATGTTTCGGCTGCCAGCCTTGAGGTGCAGCATGTCGACGTTCTGGGTGATCACACCGGCGACGCGCCCCGAACGCTCCCATTCGGCGAGGATCTCGTGGGTGCGGTTGGGCTCTGCGCGTTCCATGTGACGCCAGCCGACGTGGTTGCGCGCCCAGTAACGCTGCCGAAAATCGGGATCGGAGACGAACTGCCCGTACGTCATAGGGGTGCGTTGTGGGGAGTGCGGCCCGCGGTAATCGGGGATCCCCGAGCCGGTCGACACCCCCGCTCCGGTAAGCACCACGGCGCGGCGGCCGCGCATCAACTCGGCGAGGACGGCAGCCCGAACGGTGAGGTCGGCATCCGGCTCGGTGGGTTCCGCCGGTGCCCAAGCCACGGGTCGTGTCCGCATCCTCGTGCCCCTTTTTCGTCTACAGCTGCTCCGATGACGCTTCCAGGGTGTCAGAACCGCGCGGTGGGAAACGATTCGCTGAAATTTCGGGGGAGAGCACGGAACAATGGACCCATGAGCGAAAAACCGGCAGACGGACAGACGCAGCGGCGGGCCGAGAACAAACGCGAGTTCGACGAGTTCATCGACGCGCGCATCACCTCGCCCGGCTACGCCGATTACGTCAAGGACACCTCGACCACCGCGGCGAATGCCGGCCCGCTTCCCGAACCGACGAACGATTTCGCCCCTGACGTGATCGTCGTCGGCGCGGGCCTCGCCGGGCTCGTCGCGACCTACGAGGCGACGCAGGCGGGCCGCAAGGTTCTCGTGCTTGACCAGGAGAACGAGGCGAGCCTCGGAGGGCAGGCGTACTGGTCGCTCGGCGGATTGTTCCTCGTCGACACACCTGAGCAGCGCCGCATCGGGATTAAGGACAGCTTCGATCTGGCATGGCGCGACTGGCAGGGATCCGCCGCGTTCGATCGCCCCGAGGACGAATGGCCGCGCCGCTGGGCGCGCGAATACGTCGCCTTCGCCGCCGGCGAGAAGCGCGACTATCTCCACAAACTCGGCCTGCGGTTCGTGCCGACGGTCGGCTGGGCCGAGCGCGGCGGCGGAGACGTCGACGGACACGGCAACTCCGTGCCCCGCTTCCACGTGTCCAAGGGTACGGGCACAGACGTCGTCCGAGTCTTCGAGGAGCCGGTCCGCGAGGCGGCCACCCGTGGCCTGGTCAAGTTCGCGTTCCGTCACAAGGTGGACCAGATACTGCTGGATGACGGCGCCGTTGCCGGTGTCTCGGGGACGATCCTGGAGCCCAGCGACGACCTCGAACGTTCGGTGGCCTCCTCGCGCACAGAGGTCGGCTCCTTCGAGTTCCGCGCGAAGGCGGTGCTCGTGTCCGCCGGCGGCGTCGGCGGCAACCCGGACAAGGTCGCCGAGCTGTGGCCGACCGACCGGCTGGGCCCCGCGCCGAAGCGTCTCATCTGCGGCGTGCCCGAGCATGTCGATGGTCGGATGATCGACATCGCCCGCTCGGATGCCGGCGCCAATGCCATCAACCGCGACCGCATGTGGCACTACACCGAGGGCATCCGGAACTTCGCGCCGATCTGGCCGCGCCACGCCATCCGCATCATCCCCGGGCCGTCCACGCTGTGGCTCGACGCCAATGGCGACCGGATCCCAATTCCGCTATTCCCCGGGTTTCACACGATGGCCTCGACAAAGGCAATCATCGACTCCGGGTACCACTACTCGTGGTTCGTGCTCGACGAGTCGATCGCGGCGAAGGAATTCATCCTGTCCGGTTCGGAGCAGAATCCGGACATCACCTCGAAGAAGCTGTCCAAGATGGTGGGCCGAATCATCGAGGGAATGCCCGAGGGTGTCCGCGCCTTCGTCGACAACGGCGCGGACTGGGTCACCGCGGATACCATCGAGGACCTCGTTGGCGAGATGAACGGGTTGCTCGAGCCGGGCGAGCCCGAACTCGACGTGGAGAAGGTGCGCGAGTTCGTCGTGGCGATGGACGGGCAGATGGACAACCCGTTCGCCAAGGACGCACAGGTCCAGGCGATCCACAATTCCCGGCGCGTGCTCACCGACAGACTCGCGCGTATCGCCAAGCCCCACAAGCTACTCAAGGACGGCGGGCCGGGCACGCACTCGTGGGCAGGAGAGGGCGGCCCTCTCATCGCCGTGAAGATCCACCTGATGACGCGTAAGACCCTCGGTGGGCTTGAAACCGATCTGGACTCTCGCTGCCTCGCCGAAGGGGGAGACCCCATCCCGGGCTTGTACGCGGCAGGCGAGGCCGCGGGGTTCGGCGGAGGCGGGGTGCATGGGTACAACTCACTCGAGGGAACGTTCCTCGGCGGTTGCATTTTCTCCGGGCTCCGCGCGGGGCGCGCCATGGCTGCATTCGTCGACTGACCGTGCTCGGTCCGGACATCGTACGGAAATAGTGCGGCGCGCCGGGCGGAACGTAGGATGGCAACCATGACCGCGACTGATGCCAGAACCTCGGAGAACTCGGAACAGGGCTCTCCCACCCCGGGAGCCGCCGAGGATCTTCGGGAGGTAGTTCACGCTGCCGCTCGCAACGCGCGAGCCGCCGGGAAGACGCTGACGCTTGCCTCGACCGAGGAACGTAATGCAGTGCTCATCGCGGCGGCGGACGCGCTCGAAGCCGCCGAGGCCGGGGTCCTCGCGGCCAACGCCGACGACATCGAGGAGCAAAGGTCCGAAGGCGCCCCGGAAGCGATGCTCGACCGGCTGCGGCTCACAGCGGACCGCATCGTCGGGATCGCCGGAGGGCTGCGGCAGGTCGCGGGCCTACCGGATCCGCTCGGGCAGGTCGTTCGCGGTTCGAAGCTTCCTAACGGAATGAAGCTCGAGCAGGTACGCGTGCCGCTGGGCGTCGTCGGGATGATTTACGAAGGGCGCCCGAACGTCACGGTCGACGCATTCGGCCTCGCGTTCAAGTCCGGCAACGCGGCACTCCTGCGCGGCTCGCGTTCGGCGAGTCATTCCAACGAGGCGCTCGTCGCAGTGTTGCGCGGTGTGCTCAGCGAGTTCGGATACGACGCCAATCTCGTTCAGCTGTTGCCCAGCGAATCACGCGACTCGGTGACCCACCTGATCCAGGCCCGCGGCCTCGTGGACGTGGTGATCCCTCGCGGGGGTGCCGGACTGATCAAGGCGGTTGTCGAGAACGCCAAGGTCCCGGCCATCGAAACGGGCACCGGTAACTGCCACCACTACATCCATAAAGACGCCGACATCGACGAGGCGATCAAGCTCGTCGCCAACGGCAAGACCCGTCGCTGCAGCGTGTGCAATTCCACGGAAACCGTTCTGCTCGATGCCGCGCTTGGCGAGGACGTCATCAACAAGGTGGCGGACGGACTGGTTGCCGAAGGAATCACCCTGCACGGTGATCGCCCCGGGATGATCGAACCGACCGAAGTCGACTGGGCCGAAGAATACCTGTCCAATGATCTTGCCTTCGCGGTCGTCGATGGACTGGATGGGGCTGTCGCGCACATCTCCCGCTGGTCGACGGGTCACACCGAGGCCATCTCGACCAGGGACGTCAACGTCGCGCAGGACTTTGCCGCACTCGTCGACTCCGCTGCCGTGATGATCAACGCCTCGACAGCGTGGACCGACGGCGAGCAGTTCGGTTTCGGCGCCGAGATCGGCATCTCGACGCAGAAGCTGCACGCTCGCGGGCCCATGGGTCTACAGGAGCTCACGAGTACCAAATGGATCGCCACCGGCCGCGGACACGCGCGCCCCTGAGCGTCCCGCGCACCAACCTTTCCGAACGGAGAAATACTCTATGGACCGCGCTCGCCGCGAACACGCCGCCCTGTTTTCGAGCATCGACGACGTCATCCAGAAGCTTGAAACGCACGGATACCTGGCGGACCGCGCCACCGCCACGGTGGTGTACCTGGCCGACCAGCTGGGCAAGCCGTTGCTCATCGAAGGCCCCGCCGGCGTCGGCAAGACCGAGCTGTCCCGCGCCGTCGCCGCGGCGAACGACGCCGAGCTGGTGCGACTGCAGTGCTACGAGGGCGTCGACGAGGCGCGTGCGCTCTACGAGTGGAACCATGCCAAGCAGATCCTGCGTATCCAGGCCGGTCAGGGCGAGGGATGGGACGCAACGCGCGACTCGGTGTTCAGCGAGGAATTCCTGCTGTCCCGCCCGCTGCTCACCGCGATCCGGCGCGACGATCCGACCGTGCTGCTCATCGACGAGGTCGACAAGTCCGACGTCGAGATCGAAGGGCTGCTGCTCGAGGTGCTCTCCGATTTCGCGGTGACGATCCCCGAATTGGGAACGATCAACGCGACACGGCGACCCTTCACGGTGTTGACGTCGAACGCGGCCCGCGAGCTTTCCGAGGCGCTCAAGCGGCGCTGCCTCTACCTGCACCTGGACTTCCCGACACCAGAGCGCGAACGCAAGATTCTCGCCGCCCGCGTGCCCGAGCTCGACGACCGCCTTGCCGAGCAGGTCGTGCGGGCCGTGGGGCTGCTGCGTGCGATGGCGCTCAAGAAGGTGCCGTCGGTCGCCGAGACGATCGACTGGGCGCGCACCCTCGTTTCCCTCGGTCTCGACACGCTGGACGACGAGACCGTGTCGCAGACGCTGGGCGTCGTGCTCAAGCACCACAGCGACCAGATCCGCGCGGCAGCGGAACTGCGGGTCAACTAGGCGCCACGGGCGCCGGAGCACGAGGAGTAGCGATGGCAGCGGCCAGAACATCAGGGGGAGCGCGCGGTGAGGTGCGTCCCGTGCCCGGTGGGCTTGCGGGACATCTCGTCGACTTCGTCGACGCTCTGCGCGGTAAGGGCATTTCCGTAGGTCCGTCCGAGGCCGTCGACGCCGCCGAGGCGATCGTGGTCCTCGATCTCACCGACCGCGAGTCCCTACGGGAGGCGCTCGCGGCGACGTTGATCCGCCGACCGACGCAGCGCGACATCTTCGATCAGATGTTCAATCTGTGGTTTCCCGTCGCCCGCGGATACGGCGGTTCCGCCGACGCAGACGACGCGATCACCATTGAGCTCCCGCTCGACGAGAACGGCAAGGTCGACCCCAAGGCGCTCGAGGATCTCATCGTCGACCTCCTCGAACAGGACACCCCGGAAGCGATGGCGCAGGCCCGGGCGCTGGCCGAGCTCATGGTCGAGCAGATGGGACGCTACGAGTCGACGCGCGGCCCTTCGTTCTCGACGTACCAGACTCTCGGCAAGCTCGACGCGTCGACCATCATGCAGCGCATTCTCGACGGGATGATCGGCGAGAACCCGGACGACCCGGACGGCAGCGGACGCATCATGGAGAAAGCCGCGGCCGCGAACCTCGCGAACCAAAGGGTCAAGGGCTTTTTCCAACAAGTCGCCGACGAAGTGCGCCGTCGAACGGCAGAGCACTCCGGACGCGACCGCGTAGCGAATTTCGCCGTTGGGCCGTCGGCCGACCACGTGGACTTCCTGCGCGCAAACGATGCCGACCTGCAGAAGCTACGTACCCAGGTAGGGCCGCTGGCGCGCCAGCTGGGCCATCGCCTGGCCGCCAGGCGGAAGCGGATCCGCCGCGGCGATATCGACATGCGGCGCACCATGCGCAAGTCGATGTCCACGGGCGGGGTGCCGATGGAACTTGTGCTGCGAAAGCCGCGCAAGGCCAGGCCCGAGCTCGTCGTGTTGTGTGACGTGTCGGGTTCGGTGTCCGGTTTCAGCCACTTCACGCTGCAATTGGTGCACAGCCTGCGTGAACAATTCTCCCGCGTGCGGGTGTTCGCGTTCGTCGACACCGTCGACGAGGTCACCGACTTCTTCTCGACCGGCGAGGACCTCGCCTCGTCGATGGCGCGCATGGTGCGCGAGGCCGAAATCGTCACCTACGACGGGCATTCCGACTACGGATTCGCCTTCCGTGGGTTCGCAGACAAATACGTGCACACGTTGTCCCCGTCGGGTTCCGTGCTCATTTTGGGCGACGGGCGAAACAACTACCGCGACCCCGCGCTCGGATCCCTCGAACTCATCACCGAACGCGCGCGGCACGTTCACTGGCTCAACCCCGAACCCAAGGAATACTGGGGCACGTCGGACTCGGCGACACCGCAATACTCCGAGTTCGTGCCTATGCACGAATGCCGCAACATCGCCCAGCTCACCACAGTCGTCTCGCAACTGCTACCGGTCTAGCACCCCGCGCCCTCAAGGACCCCTCGCCAATGACCTCCAACGACGCCACTTCGCCTCGTCGCCGACGACTCGGCGTCATGGGCGGCACCTTCGACCCGATTCACCATGGCCACCTTGTCGCCGCGAGCGAGGTGGCGCACCGGTTCGAGTTGGACGAAGTGATCTTCGTACCGACCGGCATCCCGTGGCAGAAATCGAAGCGATCGGTATCCCCGGCCGAGGACCGGTATCTGATGACGGTGATCGCCACGGCCTCCAACCCCCGGTTCTCGGTCTCTCGCGTCGATATCGAGAGAGACGGGCCGACGTACACGACCGATACGCTCACCGACCTCGGCAGGCAGAACCAGAACGCAGACCTGTTCTTCATCACCGGCGCGGACGCGCTCGAGAAGATCTTCACGTGGCGAGGTTGGGAAGAGCTGTTCGATCTGGCAACCTTTGTCGGGGTGTCGCGCCCCGGGTTCGAGCTCAGCGCGACTCACCTGACCAATATCGACTCCGAACGCATTCACCTCATCGAGATCCCCGCGCTCGCCATCTCCTCCACGGAATGTCGGCGGCGAGCCGCCGGCGAGGCACCGGTGTGGTACCTCGTTCCCGATGGGGTCGTGCAATACATATCCAAACGAAATCTCTATCGCGCCGATCAGACGACGAGAGCGGACGGCTCGTTTGCCGCCACACCTCCGACGTCATTGGATAATGAGACAGATACACATCAGAACAACCGTCCGCAGAACAGCACAGGAGACAACTAGATGACAGCCACCCCAGAAGCGATTGCGTTGGCGACGAAGGCTGCGAAGGCCGCCGACGAGAAGCTGGCCTCCGACGTCATGGTGATCGACGTTTCGGACCAGCTCGTGATCACCGATTGTTTCGTCATCGCATCGGCGGACAACGAGCGGCAGGTCACCTCGATCGTCGACGAGATCGAAGAGGAGCTCCGCGACGCCGGCTACAAGCCGGTGCGACGTGAGGGCACGAAGGAGGGGCGCTGGTCCCTTCTGGACTACGGCGACGTCGTGATCCACATCCAGCACGCCGACGAGCGCGACTACTATGCGCTGGACCGGCTGTGGAAGGACTGCCCGATTATCGACATCGAGGGTGTTGCCTCCGCGGACCGCCCGGCGAGCTGGGACGGCATCTCCGCCGACCAGGATGCGGAACTACCGGCGGTCGAACCGAACCGTGACGCCGGCGGGCGGCAGTGACCCGACGGTTAATCCTGCTTCGCCATGGGCAAACGCATTACAATGCGACCATGCGCATGCAGGGCCAACTCGACACGACCCTGTCCGAACAGGGGCATAAACAGGCGCGCCTCGCTGCCGAGGTGATCGCCTACCGACACCCTTTTGCCCTGTACTCCTCCGACCTTCAGCGCGCGCGGAAGACCGCCGACGCGATCGGTGAGGTCACCGGACTCGACGTGCATGCCGATTCGCGCCTGCGGGAGACGAACCTGGGGCAGTGGCAGGGGATGAGCCACCTCGAGGTCGACCAACAGTGGCCCGGTGCCCGAGCGATGTGGCGGTCGTCGCCGCAGTGGGCTCCGCCCGGAGGCGAATCAAGGCTCGATGTTGCCGTGCGCACGCGTTCGGTTGTCGACGAACTCGTCGATTCCGAGGACTGGGGCGATAAGCACCCCGTCGTCATGGTCGCCCATGGCGGGGCTATCGCCGCGCTCGCCGCGGCCCTGCTGGAACTGAGTGTCGAGACCTTCCCGCTGTTCAACGGTTTGGGAAACACGGCGTGGGCGCAGCTTTCCGCGCACGACCGCGGCGCGGACACCGTCTCCGAATCGCCCGCCGCCGTGCCGCCGACGACCGAGGCCGCCGAGTCGATCCGCTGGCGGCTGGACTCGTGGAACGTCGCGCCTCATCTGGAGAACCGATGACCATTCGACTCGTCACCGACTCCGCGGCCCAGCTTCCCGAAAGCTGGGCCGAATCGATGGATGTGACCGTGCTGGACCTCCATCAGACCGTTGACGACGGGCAGGTCGCAGCCACCTCGGGGCTCGCACCGCACGAGCTTGAAGAAACCTATCGCGAGCTTCTCGAACGCGAGGACACCACCGGGATCGTGTCCGTGCACATTGCGAGCAAGCTTTCGCGGACCTGGGAATCGGCGGCCGAGGCTGCGGGTAGTTTCGGCGGTCGCGTCACCGTCGTCGATTCGCAAAACGTGGGCATGACTATCGGCGGTGCAGTCGCGCAAGGCGCTCAACTCGCGGCAACTGGAGGCTCGCTCGTCGCCGTGGCGGGCCTGGTGGAGAAGGTAGTGCGAAGGTCGACGACGTGGCTGTCGGTCGACAAGATGGACTCCCTGCGTCGGGGCGGCCGGGTCGGTGCCGCCTTCGCGCTCTTCGGCGGTGTGTTGTCGTCGAAACCGATCTTGCGGATTCGCGGCGGTAACCTCACACTCGCCGCGAAGACCCGGACGGTGACCAAGGCGCTCGACAAGCTGCGGCTGCTCGCGAGGGAAGAGCTGACCGGCGACGCCCTCGTCACCGTCCACTACAGCGGCGATATAGAGATTGCCGAGAATTTGGCGCAGGAATTCCGCAAGGAGACGACCTTCCCCGAGAGGATCCTCGTCGTCGAGATCGAACCTGTGCTCGCGTGGCATGCGGGAGACAACGCGGTCGCCGTGTCCGTGTGCCCCCTGGAGTACCCGGAGTTTAAGCTGCCCGCCGAGATCGAGAGATCCTAAAACAGCAGACCTAACCCTTGTGGGCACGTTTTTCACAGGGGTTTTCCCAGCGTCCACAGAAGTGCGTTCGGTGTCGCAGGCGGAGCAGGCCGGGGTTGGGCCGCTCGTAGGGTCCGAAACATGGACCCGGCCCCGCTGCGCTTACGCTCTCTCGTTCCACCCGACGAACCCGATGCTCTCTCCGAGGACGAGTACGGCCGGCCTCTGCAGGCAGCAGAGGAGAATGGAGAGGCGCCGCCCCTCTCCACTACACCTGTAGCATTGCGTCGCCGTTTCGTTGAATCTGATCACTCACGCCCCGAGCTGGACACCGAATCGGTAGATGAACTGGACGAGTGGATACCTAGGGGCGGACTGGGCACCTGGTCGCTTGGAAGAATCGGCGGGGCCGCTCTACTGGTTGTGGTTCTCGTTTGTGCAGGTTTCGCTCTCGCCCAATTGCTCCGTTCGGAACCGCAGACGGTTTCCGCCCCGCAGCTCCCGGGGATCGGGGAGGTCGGTGCGCCGAATGCGTCGGAAGAACCGCATCTCACCGGTGTTGCACCCGAATCTACGCCGGAGACCGGCGGCCCGGTGATTGTGTCCGTCGTCGGCCTGGTGCATAACCCCGGCTTGGTTACTCTCGCTTCAGGGTCTCGCGTAGCCGACGCGATCGCTGCGGCGGGAGGAAGTCGCGACGGCGCAGACACGGCGACCCTCAACCTCGCCAGACCGGTAGCGGATGGGGAACAGGTCGTCGTGGGCGCGCTACCTCCGGACGGCGCACCGCCACCGGGCTCGGCGGTACTCGCCGCCGGCGGAGCACCGGAGCCGGCAGGTCCGGATTCTGCGGGCGGGGGAGCAGAGTCCGCCGAGCAGGGCGGCGAAGGGAAAGTGAATCTCAACTCGGCGAGCGCGGCCGAACTCGAAAGCCTCAACGGGGTCGGTCCGGCCACCGCTTCGGCCATCATCGAGTACCGAGAATCGTCAGGGCCGTTTTCCTCGGTAGAACAGCTCGGTGAGGTCAAGGGGATCGGTCCGGCAAAGCTGGAAAATCTGCGCGAGCAGGTTGTGGTGTGACGGCACGTACGAGGTCCACGTGGGACATGCGCCTCGTGCCGGCTGCCTCAGTTGCGCTCGGTACCACGCTTGCGGTCGGGGGCATCGATGCCGACGTTTCGGCGGCCATCGCTGTGTGTGCGTTATGCGCGGCTACTGCGGGAGCCGTAATCGCGTTTGGATGGACGAGTAATGGGACGGAAGCCCGCGCGCTGACGACGTCGCAGGCGAGCACGCGGAAGGGCCGATTCGAGCAACTGTTGATGCTGGCGGTGTGTTGCCTGACGGCCGCCGTGGCCTGCGGTGTGGGAAGCCTGCAGAGCATGGCTCATCACCGCAACGTTCTCGCCGGTTCCGAACCCGTTCGAGCGACTGTGACGATCGACGTTCGCGCCATACCCCGCATGGCCGCAGACGGAACGGTGGTGATCAACGCGATCGTCGTTGAGGTGGGGCAAGGGCAACAGGTGTCGAAGATGCGCACCTCGGCGACTGTGTTCGCCAGCGGCGAGGCGTGGTTGTGGCTGGAACCTGGGACGCGCGTGCGCTCGGTCATGACGACGGGCTCCGGCCACGACCCGGAGGTCCTACTCACCCCGATCAGCGCGCCGCGGACCATTCGCGGGCCCACCGGACTCTTTGCGCTGGCCTCTTCCGTGCGCACCAACCTTCACAGCGTCGCCGAAGGACTGCCGGAGCCCACGGATTCTCTTCTGCCGTCGATGGTGCTCGGAGACCAACGGAGAGTGCCGGTAGAACTGAACGAAAACTTCCTCGCCTCGGGCCTATCCCATCTGGCCGCGGTGTCCGGGGCGAACATCGCCTACGTGCTGGGGGCGACACTGTTCCTGATGTCGTGGTCGGGTGCGCCGCGACGCATGCGACTCGGCGTTGGCGCCGCCGCCGTCGCGGCATTCGTGGGCGTCGTCGGGCCCGAACCCAGCGTGATGCGCGCGGGCGCGATGGCCGCGATCTCGGTGTATGCGATGGCAACGGGGCGCAGCAGGCAATCGCTCGCGCTCCTCGCCGCCGTCGTACTCGTGTTTTCCGTTGCCAGCCCGCACACCGTCCGCGCCCTCGGCTTCATCTTGTCGGTTGCCGCAACTGCGGGAATCGTCATTGCCGCCCGTCCATGTGAGCGAGCGCTTGCCGGAGCCATCCGTGCCGTGGACGCGAGACTTCGGTCTCGTTGGCGCCGACGCCGCGGCATGGCCCCGCGAGTGTCGGAACGGTCCGACGGCGGCACGGTTTCTCGGAGGGGACCGACGACGATCCTCTCCGCGCTTGTGGCGCTCGCAGTCGTCGCTCACCTGTCGACGGCACCGATCCTTGCGGCGACCGGACGTTCGGTGTCGCCGTGGGCGATCGCCAAGAACATTGCGGTCGCACCAGTGGTCCCGTGGGTGACCGTCGCCGGCACCGCGGCCGCCGCGATCGCGCCCGCCTCGCCGCCGGTTGCTCGCGTTCTCGCGTGGTCTTGCGTGCCCTCTTTGTGGTGGACCGCGACGGTCTCCGGTATCGAAGTGGACTCCACGGGAGGCGGCGAACGTGTCGGAGTGGAAAGGTAGGTTGTAAGCATGCCGCCGAAGAGTTCTGGAGACGCCAACGCGCCTTTGCACCTGGTATTGGGGACGGACGAGTTTCTCGCCGACCGTGCCGCGGGCAACGTCGTGGCGGCCGCGCGGCAACTGGTCGGCGCGTCGTCGGCGGAGGAATTCGTGGTTACGACCCGTGCGAGCAGCGAGGTAACGCCGATGGAAATCGGTGAACTTCTGGCGCCTTCGCTCTTCGGCGAACCCCGCGCAGTCATCATCTCGGGCGGAGGCGAGCTCGGCAAAGAAGGCGTGGCGTTGATCAACGACGCTGCCTCGGACCTTCCCGACGGCGTCTGGCTCATCGTCAAACACTCTGGCGCGGGTCGCGCGAAGGCGCTGGCGGCAGACCTGAAGAAAAAGGGCGCCGTCGTCCACGACGCGGCACCGATCAAACGGCCAGGCGACATTCTCGCGTTCGTCAAAAGCGAATTCGCCAGCAACTCTGCGCGCGTATCCACCGACGTATGCGAGGCACTGGTGGAGGCAATAGGTACCGATCTGCGCGAACTCGCCGCCGCAGCCTCACAGCTCGTCACGGACACGGGCGCGGAAATCGATGTCGCAGCGGTTCACCGCTACTACCACGGCGTCGTCGGCGTCACCGGGTTCAACGTCTCCGATCACGCCGTCACCGGCCGGATCGACGAGGCGATCGAGGCGCTGGAATGGGCCATGCATGCCGGCACCCCGCATGTCATGATCGCCGACGCGCTAGCCGATGGCGTCTGGTCGATCGCCCTCGTGCTTTCGCACCGAAACGCTCAAGGCAAGGAGATCTACGCGCTCGGGCTCCAGCCGTGGAAGTTCGACAAGATCAAACGCTCCCAGAGCCGGCACTGGGACGGCGACAACCTCGCCGAGGCGCTCCAGGTCGTTGCCCGGCTCAACGGCGAGGTCAAAGGCGGAACCAGAGACACCGCATTCGCGCTCGAACGTGCCGTGCGACAAGTGAGCAGCCTGGCGCGGTAGCACGCAACGCCGAAGATGCGAGGGCCGCCGGCTCGGCCGGACTGCCTACTGCCGCGCGGCCCACTCGGCCACGCGGCGGCTGCTTTCTTCTTCGGAGAGATCCTCGATGCGGCTCATGATGGACCATCGCACTCCGAAGGGATCTCGAATCGACGCGTACCGGTCGCCCGAGGCGAAGTTCATGAGCCCCTCCCGCACCGTTGCGCCCTCGTCGACCGCGGACGCGACCACTGAGTCGGCGTCTTCGCAGTACAACCCCATCGAGTAGCAGTCGCCCTCGCCTTCCGGCGCGGAGACGAGTCCATACTCCGGGTTTATGGTGCCGATCTGTAGCCACCCGTTACCGAAATCGATCTCGGCGTGCACGACCTCTCCGGCCATCTCGGTGACATCCGCGATCCGTGCGCCGAAGACCTTCTCATAGAAGGCGAGCGCGCCGCGCGCGTCGCGCACGGTGAGAAATGGGGTCAGGCTCGTGCGTCCGGTGGGGATGCCGTTGTTCGTGTGCTTACCTGTGACGCCGCGCGCCGGTGTGTCTTCGCTCATGGGATTAGTCTCGCAGTTGGGAGGGACGGCGGCCTTGTAGATTTGCGACAAGATCGCCCCGCCCCCAGACAGGACGCATTCGTGAGTAATGACATCGGAGACCGGCGCGGCATCATCTACCCGCACAACCTCCCACGCTTCCACCGGCGCACACCTCCGGAGGAACTCGCGGAATACGTGGGCTGGTACTGGATCTCCCAATGGGACCTGCCGGAAGGGGAGGAGTCCGTGCAGCGGGTCCTCCCGTTCCCCGCATCGAACCTCGTCGTGGAACGAGACAAGGTCACACTGTCCGGGCCCACGAGCGGCGTTTCACACCAGGTCCTGACGTCGCACGGCTGGGCCTTCGGGGTCTTGCTCCGGCCCGCCGGTCTCTGTGCTCTGGGTGTGCGGCCGAGCGTGTTCGTCGATCAGCAGGCGCCCTTCGACCTGGGTGACCTAGGGGAAGACATCCGCGAACACATGGACAGGGAAGACGTCGACGGGGCGGCGAAGAGGATGTCGGAAAGTCTCGCGTTGCGCTCCGGCGAGACGCCATACGGCGCGAAGCTCGCCGACCTGGCGGTCGAACTCGCCGCCGACGATCCGGAGATAACATCGGTCAGCCTGTTGGCCGGCAAGGTCGGGGTGTCCACCCGCGAACTCCAACGCCTCACCAAACGCTACGTGGGTGTGTCCCCGCTGCACATCATCCGCCGCTACCGGTTGCAGGAGGCGGCGCTCCGACTGCGCGAGGACCCGAAACTCACGGTCGCGGCGGTTGCGGCCGAGCTCGGCTATGCGGATCAGGCGCACCTCGCCACCGATTTCCGAACGACCCTCGGGCTCAGCGCGCGGGGATACCGCCGAGAAACGTGAGACCCGCAGGGGCCGGGGGAGGGCGGCACGTCCGGCGTCATCCAGCGGTGCCAACCGACGAACGACAAACGCCGCCCGTCTCCGCGAAGCAGTGCGGAAACGAGCGGCGCTCGGTGCGAGACCCGGCTGGTGCCGGGCGGCGCAATTAGATCTTGGAGACCGTCTGAGCCAGAGCCGACTTCTTGTTGGCAGCCTGGTTCTTGTGGATAACGCCCTTCGACGCAGCCTTGTCGAGCTGACGATTCGTGGCGACGAGCAGGGCGCCTGCGCGCTCCTTATCGCCGGCCTTGGCGGCCTCGCGCACACTGCGGATCGCGGTGCGGAGGGACGAACGTACGGACTGGTTACGAAGACGGTTCCGCTCGTTGGTGAGGATCCGCTTCTTCTGCGACTTGATGTTTGCCACGCGCTACAACCTTCGGTTTGCCTTGCGAACGACGCAGTGTGCGACGTTCCTTGCGGAGGCGTTTCGACCGATTACCGGCCGCGCATTCCGCGGTGATGGACATGTTTTAGCAAAAGTTTGCTTGCCCCGCGCCTGACGCGAAGCACCGATTGGCAAGGATAGCAGCGAACGACTGGCCAGAGCAAAGCGAGGCGCAGGTCGGGCCGTCGCTGCCGACGCCTTCGCGGCTAGCTCCAGCCGTATTCGGCACGCAGCTTGTCCGCGACCTTGTCGAAATCGGCCTTCGGCAGGATCGCACCCTCGCGGCGAATCCCATCCTCGGGTACGTCGAGCACCCGGTCCAGACGCAGCCAACTGGGCTTGTCGCCGTGGTCCCAGGCGCCGCGCCCGATGCCGACCCAGTGTCGGTCGTCGGCGCGCTTGTCCTGGCTCGAGAGCATCAGGCCGAGAAGCGTTCCGCCGTCGCGACCGACGACGAGGACGGGACGGTCCTTGCCGCGGCCGTCATTTTCCTCGAACTCAACCCACGTCCATACGACCTCGCCCGGATCGGCGTTGCCGTCGAGCTCGGGCGCGTAGACGATGGTGCGCGCCTTGGCGCTGGTGTCATGGTCGGTCGTCGCGGCGGGGCGGCCCGCACTCTGTCCACCGTTGTTGCCACTGCCCTGCTGCCGACCCGCGCCGGGGCCGATGCCGCGCGACTTGGCCTGCTTCTGGACCTCCCGCGCCACACGCGGACCGTACCGCCGTGCCATAGATACCGCGGTCCTGCCCACACGATTCCAATTGATAGCCATGGCTAGAAGCATACGGTTGCGTAGCGGACAACTAATTCCTGACGGCGGACGTGCCGGGTTTTCCCGGGCCACACCGAGCGGCTCGCGTTCGGTATTCTCCGCGGCGGCCAGGTAACGTCTGAGGTCAGAATATTTGCACCTGCCGAGCGTTCGGGCCTGCGTCCGATGAGGAGTTTCGAATAGTAGTGACGAAGAATTTCGCCAAGGACACCTTCACCTCGCCTGCGCATATTCGAAACTTCTCGATCATCGCCCACATCGACCACGGCAAGTCGACCCTGGCCGACCGCATGCTGCAACTCACCGGCGCCGTCGACGAGCGGCTCATGCGCGCCCAGTACCTCGACCGCATGGACATCGAGCGCGAACGCGGCATCACCATCAAGGCACAGAACGTGCGCCTGCCGTGGGTGCCGAAATCGGGATCGGCCGCCGGCGAGGAGATCGTCCTCCACATGATCGACACCCCGGGGCACGTCGACTTCACCTACGAGGTCTCCCGCGCACTCGAGGCGTGCGAGGGTGCGGTGCTGCTCGTCGACGCGGCCCAGGGGATCGAGGCGCAGACCCTTGCGAACCTCTACCTCGCGATGGAGAAGGACCTGGAAATCATCCCGGTCCTCAACAAGATCGACCTGCCCGCCGCGGACCCGGATCGCTTCGCGCTCGAGATCGCGCAGATCATCGGCTGCGAGCCCGAAGAGGTACTTCGCGTGTCCGGTAAGACCGGCGAGGGTGTGACCGAACTGCTTGACAAGTTGTGCGAGGTCGTGCCGCCGCCGGTGGGAGATGCCGATGCGCCGCCTCGCGCACTGATCTTCGACTCGGTGTACGACACCTACCGCGGCGTCGTCACCTACGTCCGCGTGTTCGACGGCAAGCTCACGCCGCGTACCAAGGTGACGATGATGTCGACGGGAGCGAACTACGAGCTCCAGGAGATCGGCATCATCTCCCCGGAACCCGAGGCGTGTGAGGGGCTCGGCGTCGGCGAGGTCGGCTACCTCATCACCGGCGTCAAGGACGTGCGCCAGTCCAAGGTCGGCGACACGGTGACGCTGGCCAGCGGCGGCGCCGAGGAGCCGCTGGCCGGGTACCAGGAGCCCAGCCCGATGGTGTTCTCCGGCCTGTACCCGATCGACGGCTCGGACTACCCGGTGCTGCGCGATGCGCTCGACAAGCTTCAGCTCAACGACGCCGCGCTGGCCTACGAGCCGGAAACCTCCGTTGCGCTCGGCTTCGGCTTCCGCTGTGGCTTCCTCGGCCTGCTGCACATGGAGATCACCCGCGACCGCCTGCAGCGCGAGTTCGGCCTCGACCTCATCTCGACCGCGCCGAACGTCGTCTACCGGGTCATCGCCGAGGACGGCGAGGAGTACAACGTCACGAACCCGTCGGTGTGGCCCGAAGGCAAGAACCGCGAGGTGTACGAGCCGATCGTGAAGACGACGATCATCGTGCCAAGTGAGTTCGTCGGCACCACGATGGAGCTGTGCCAGTCCAAGCGCGGCGACATGCAGGGCATGGATTACCTGTCCGAAACCCGTGTGGAGCTGCGTTACATCATGCCGCTCGGCGAGATCATCTTCGACTTCTTCGACTCGCTCAAATCCCGTACCCGCGGCTATGCCTCGCTGCAGTACGAGGAGGCGGGCGAGCAGATTTCGGACCTGGTCAAGGTCGACATCCTGCTCCAGGGCGAGGCCGTCGACGCGTTCAGCGCGATCGTGCACCGCGACCACGCCCAGCACTACGGCAACAAGATGACCGTCAAGCTCAAGGAGCTTATCCCTCGCCAGCAGTACGAGGTGCCCATCCAGGCGGCGATCGGCTCGAAGATCATCTCCCGCGAGAACATCCGAGCGATCCGCAAGGACGTGCTGTCCAAGTGCTACGGCGGCGACATCTCGCGTAAGCGCAAGCTGCTGGAGAAGCAGAAGGAGGGCAAGAAGCGGATGAAGTCGATCGGTCGCGTCGACGTCCCGCAGGAGGCCTTCGTCGCCGCGCTGTCGGCAGACACGAGCGCCGATAAGGGCGACAAGAAGAAGTAGCCCGCTCGCTCCCGCCCCGCCCGCCGCTCACCGTGGCGGGCGGGGCATAAGATGGCGGCGTGAGCACTCCGGAAGAACAGCCCCAGAACGCACCGCAGGACCACAATCCACGTATGACGGCGGGCACCGCAGCCCTCCTGGAGCCCTCCGCGCTCCCGTACGGATTACCGGACTTCGCGGCGTTCACCGATGCCGATGTGGAACCGGCCGCCCGCGCGGCGATGGACGACCACAATGCGGAGATCGCCGCCATCATCGCCAACCCGGAACCGCCGACCGTGGACAACACTTCGGTCGCTCTCGAGCTCTCCGGGCAGGCGCTGAACCGGGTGCTCTCGACGTTCTATAACCTCGTCGGCCCCGACGCCACGGCTGAGCGCCAGGACATCGATCGCCGCCTTTCTCCGCTCCTCGCCCAACACTTCGCCGCGATTTGGCTCGATACCGATCTGTTCGCCCGTGTTCGCGCGGTCGCTGAGCAGATCGAGACAGGAACCGCCCGGGTCGACGACGAGACCCGCCGGCTCGTCGAGAAGCAGGTCCGGGAATTCACCCGTAGAGGCGCGGCGCTCGGCGGCTCGGCCCGCGAACGCGTCGCGGAAATCGACGAGCGTCTGGCCGAGCTCACCACGGCATTCGGGGAGAACGTGCTCCGCTCGACAGCGGAGCTCGCGGTCCACGTCACCGACGGAGCGGAGCTCGCCGGCCTCGACGACGCAACCGTGTCCTCCCTCGCCGCCAATGCGCAGGAGGCGGGGCGCAGTGGCTGGCTCATCCCGCTGGGTCTGCCCACGGTTCAGCCGCTGTCGGCACAACTCACCGACGCCGGGCTGCGCGCCCGCCTCATGGCGGCCTCGTTGCAGCGCGGCCGCACCGCCGGTTCCGACAACACCCCGCTCGTACTGGAGATCGTGGCGCTTCGCGCCGAGCGCGCGGAACTGCTCGGCTACGCCTGCCACGCCGATTACGTGTTGGAGGAGGAGACGGCGAAGACCGCCGAGGCCGCCCGTGGTCTCCTAGAAAGCGTCGCCGACGCCGCCGGCACCAATGCCAGGCACGAGGCCAAGGACATGCTCGGCGGAGACGACGAGAACCCGCTGAGTCCAGCAGACTGGGCGCACTTCGCCGAGAGGCTGCGTGCCGAACGGTTCTCGGTCGAGGACTCGACCGTGCGCCAGTATTTCGAGTTGGACACCGTCCTCCACGAGGGCGTCATGTACGCCGCGAGCACGCTGTACGGCCTCGAGTTCACCCGCCGAACCGATCTCGCCGGCTACCTGCCCGGCGTGCAGGTGTGGGAGGTCCGCCGCCCGGCGGATGAGGACCCCGAGACCGGGCTCATCCTGCTCGACTACTACGCCCGCCCGACGAAGCGCGGAGGAGCGTGGATGAGCTCGTTCACCGATCAGTCCACCGCCCTGGGAACCAAGCCCGTCGTCGTCAACGTGATGAACCTCGCGGCGCCCGCCGCGGGCGCGCCGACCCTCCTCACTCGCGACGAGGTGACGACGATGTTCCACGAGTTCGGGCATGCGCTCCACGGCCTGCTGTCGCAGGTGCGCTATCCGACATTCTCGGGCACCAACGTCCCGCGCGACTTCGTCGAGTTCCCCTCACAGGTCAACGAGATGTGGGCCGACGAATCCGAGGTGCTCTCCCGCTTCGCCCACCACGTCGAAACCGGATCGGAGATCCCCGAAGACCTCGTCACCCGACTACGCGAGGCCGAGAAGTTCGGCCAGGGGCAGGCGACCGTCGAATACCTGGGCGCCGCGCTCATCGACCTGGCGTGGCACTCGCTCTCGCTGGAACAGGCACAAGCTGTCGACGACGTCGACGCATTCGAATCACAGGTCCTCGCATCCGCGGGGCTCGATGTCGAAGGGATCGAACCGAGGTACCGCTCCCGCTATTTCCAGCACATCTTCGCCGGTGGCTACTCGGCGGCGTACTACTCGTACTTCTGGGCCGAGGTTCTCGACGCCGACGCCGCGGACTGGTTCCGTGAGAGAGGGGGCTTGCGGGCGCAGCTGGGCGAACAGCTGCGCACGGAGGTGCTTTCCCGGGGAGGCGCGATCGATTTCGACGAGGCCTACCGGGCGTTCCGGGGCGCGAGCCCCGATCCTGCCCCGCTGCTGCGCCGCCGGGGATTGGAGAGTTCGGCCGTCGGATAGGGTGGGGGCATGGATTCGCCACTGCAGATGTGGGACAGCGTCGAGCTGTGGCTGTCGACCCTGCCGTTCCCGCCGCAGGTGGCGATACTCGTAGCGGTTCTCGTCCCGCTGTCGTTCGTGATCGCCCGCGTGCTTATCGCCGTCACCGATGGCGTCGTGAGCACACGCTTGGTCGACGCGATTCGCGGCCGCGACGAGGCCGCGGAGGAGGAATTGGAATAGATGCCTAAGTCTCGCGTGCAGCAGGCCCTCATCGGGCTCATCGTGCTCATCGT
The DNA here is from genome assembly GCF_020742175.1 of Dietzia timorensis. Classification (GTDB taxonomy): domain Bacteria; phylum Actinomycetota; class Actinomycetes; order Mycobacteriales; family Mycobacteriaceae; genus Dietzia; species Dietzia timorensis_A. The sequence goes on along the minus strand of NZ_DYXM01000028.1, from coordinate 33,115 downwards.
TCTCGTATGGGCGCTGACCCAGATTTTCTGATTCCACCAGGCACTCCGGCTGCGGCCTGACAGACCCCCTCCAAGGGTGTAAAGGACGAGATTTTCCTGCGGCGTTTCAGGCGCTCCAAGACAAATCTGCAAAGGCAGTTAAGCGTCAAAATTTCTCGCTTACACTGACACCATGCAGCGACTCAGCGGACTGGACGCGAGCTTTCTCTACTTCGAGACTCCCTCGCAGCTTTTGCATGTCACGGTGTTGATCACGGTCGACCCATCCAGCGTGCCCGGGGGATACGACTTCGAGAAGTTCAAGGCCGAACTCGACCGCCGCGTCAAATACATGCCGCCTCTCCGGCGCAAGCTGCAGGATTCGTTGCTCAACCTCGACCACCCGGTGTGGGTTGAGGACAAGGATTTCGATATCGACAAGCACGTCCACCGAATCGCAGTACCCAGCCCCGGAGGCAATAAGGAGTTCGGGGATCTCGCGGCGCATTTCGCCGGGATCGCGCTAGACCGGAAAGCTCCATTGTGGGAGCTGTGGGTCATGGAAGGACTCGAGGGCGGCGAAATCGGTGTCTTGGTGAAGATGCATCACTCGACCGTGGACGGGGTCTCGGGAGCGAACTTCATCACCCAGTTGTGTTCCCTGACTCCCGACAGCGACCTGCTGGAGGAGAAAAACCTCGACGTCCACGCCGGCGGTTACGGCGCGGTGGAGGTGCTGCTCGGCGGGGCGATGTCGACGGTGGCCAAACCATTCCAATTCATGTCGCTGCTGCCGCACACGATGTCCCTGCTGCCCAAGTGGGTGATGCGGGCGCGGAAGGGCGAGGCGATGCCGGCGCCGTTCTCGGCCCCGCGGACCCGGTTCAACAAGACGATCACCGGCCACCGGACGATCGCGTTCGGAGCGACCGATCTCTCCTGCATCAAACGTGTGAAGAAGACGTTCGGCTGCACGGTCAACGACATTGTGCTCACGCTGGTCGCCTCGGCCATGCGCAAGTACCTCATCGCCAAAGACGAGCTGCCCAGCAACTCGTTGGTCGCGATGGTTCCGATGTCGGTGCACGGCATGTCGAACAGGCCGGGAACCAATCACGTATCAGGCATGTTCATGTCCCTGGCAACGGCGCAGGAGGACCCAGTCAAGCGCCTCAGGGTGATCGCGAAATCCACCGACGTCGCCAAGAAGCACAACGACACCATCGATGCCGACCTGCTCACCGACTGGGCACAGTTCGCAGCGCCCTCGGTATTCGGCGCCGCGGTGCGAACCTATTCGAAGCTGCGCCTCGCGGAGAAGCATCCGACGGTGCACAACCTCGTCATCTCTAACGTGCCGGGCCCGAACTTCCCGCTGTACTTCCTTGGCGCGAAGATCACCGCGATGTATCCGATGGGCCCGGTTTTCCACGGTGCGGGTCTCAACCTGACCGTCGTGTCCATGGACGGCACCCTCTACTCGGGGTTCATCGGTTGCAGGGAGATGGAAGCCGATCTCTGGCCGCTCATCGACTACATGGAAGAAGCACTGCAGGAATACGAGGAACTCGCCGAGCGGTTCGAAAACGTCCAAGGGGCTGACGGCGAGGGCGCCGACAAGGTCGAATGCAAGGAAGATCTCGACCAACTCGATTACGAGAACGAGGCCCCCGACGAGAGCGTCAAGGACATGGGATCGGCGCTCGGTTCCCTTGCGGAGAAGGCGGCGAAGCAAAAGCTCCGCACTCGCCGATAGGGGATTGCCCGCGCTTCTCGCCTACACTGCCAGGCGTGACGGATTCGACTGCGCAGCGTTCGGGCGCCGAAGCCCATGCCTCCACGGAGACGGGGTTCGCCCTGCAGATGCCGGAGAGCATCGCCGAACCGTTCGGCGTGTACGTGCACGTCCCGTTCTGCTCGACGCGCTGCGGCTACTGCGATTTCAACACCTACACCGCCGGCGAGTTGGGCTCGTCGGCGTCGCCGGAGTCATGGCTCGAGGCGATCCGCGCAGAGATTCGCGAGGCGGCGAGCAGGCTGGCGGGCGCGCTGGGACGTGCGCCGTCAGCAAGCACGGTGTTTTTCGGCGGGGGAACGCCGAGCCTCGTGGGGGCGGGAATGCTCAACGCGGTGCTCGCCGAGATCCGGACCTCTTTCGGGCTCACACCCGGCGCGGAGGTCACGACGGAATCGAATCCCGAATCGGTGTCCCCGGAGTTCTTCGACGAGCTCCTCCGCGGTGGCTTCACCCGTATCTCGCTCGGGATGCAGTCGACGTCCTCGCGGGTGCTGCAGATCCTCGACCGGGCGCACACCCCGGGGCGCGCCCTCGACGCCGCCCGCGAGGCCATGGACGCCGGTTTCGGGCACGTCAACCTCGACGTCATCTACGGAACCCCCGGCGAGACCGACGCCGACCTGGCGAAGACCCTCGACGATGCGCTCGGGACGGGGATCGATCACGTCTCGGCGTATTCGCTCATCGTCGAGGATGGCACCGCGCTGGCCAGAAAGGTGCGGCGCGGCGAGATCGCGACACCCCTCGACGACGTGTTCGCCCGCCGCTACGAGATGGTTGCCGACACCATGGCTGCCGCCGGTTTCGACTGGTACGAGGTGTCGAACTGGGCGCGCGGTGAGGCGGCGCAGTGCCGCCACAACCTCGGATACTGGCGCGACGGCGACTGGTGGGGTTTCGGGCCGGGCGCCCACGGGCACCTGTCGGGGCAGCGGTGGTGGAACATCAAGCACCCGGCGCGCTATGCCGCGGCCAGTGGCCCGGGCCTGCTGCCCATCGCCGGTGGGGAGACGCTGGATGACGTCGGACGCCACATCGAGCAGGTCATGCTGCGTCTGCGCCTCGCGGAGGGGATTCCCGCGCGCATGCTGTCCGCCGAGGAGGAGTCGCGGCTAGCGCCGTGGATCGACCGCGGTCTCGCCGTCGTCGACGATCGCGTGGACGAGCGGCGCTACCGCGTCACCGACGCGGGGCGGCTCGTGGCGGACGGGATCGTCCGCGACATCATCGAGCTCTGACCGGAATGGGCCTGTGAGCGGGTCCTATTCGGCGTGTGCGGCAGGCACGGGCTTGGCTCCCGGTCCCGTTGACGTCACGGCCTCGCGCGGGGAGGACAGGCGGTGTCCGTTCGAGCAGCGGATCTCGACATCGATGGGCGCGCCACAGTCGGCATGCGCGATCTCGATCGCCGGGCCCGCCGGATCGGGGCGGTGTGCATCGCCCCAGCTGAGCAGCGAGATGATGACGGGGTAGAGGTCTCTTCCGCTCGCGGTGAGCCGGTACTCCTTGCGCCGGCGGTAGCCGGCCTGCCGGTATTCCGCGGTCTCGAGGATCCCCTCGTCGACGAGCTTGCGCAGGCGCGAGGAGAGAACGGAATCGGACACCCCGATGTGGTCGCGCATCTGGTCGAACCTTCGGACGCCGTGGAACGCCTCGCGGATGACCTGGATGGTCCACTTGTCGCCGATCACGTCGAGGGTGCGTTGGACGGAGCAGTTCTCCGTCGATTGTTCGAGCCAGTCCATTCGAGAATTCTCCTAAGCGATTGACGTCGGCCGCAACCTCATCTAGCTTCTATATTACTAGTCAGCTTCGATTGAAGTCACCCCCGAGGGAAGGAACTCCCATGTCGACCTCTGAATCACCTTCGCCCACGCCCATTCCCGATGTCTCGCTCGAGGCCTCGAGCCGCTTCGTCGCGGCGTCCGGCTTCGTCGTCGACGAGGTGGCCGAGACGAGCGTGCGCGGGCACGTCGAGTTCGGCCCTGAGCACCACACCCCGTGGGGAGTCGTGCATGGTGGCGTCTACGCGACGATCATCGAATCGGCTGCGAGCATCGGGGCGAGCTACGCGGTGCGCGAACGCGGGGAATTCTCCGTGGGCCTGCACAACGGGACCGACTTCATCCGCCCCGCCACTGGCGGCTCTGCACAAGTAGAGGCCACCGCTCTTCACCAGGGCAGGGGGCAGCAACTGTGGGATGTCGTCATCTCCGCGGCCGAGACCGGGAAAACGATCGCGCGGGGGCAGGTCAGGCTGCAGAACGTGCCCGCTCCGTCCGCCTGAGACGGCCTCCGCTTCGGGCCCGCCTGGCCGCCCACCACGCCGGGCGAGATAATGAGGGACGAAAACGCCCCCGCCGCGGCGATCGCGGCAGCAGCCGGGGCCTGAGTGGAGGGAGAGGCCGTGGCCGAACGCGAAACGATCGTGCACTGGGACGACGGCAGCGGTATGGAGCCCGGAACGGAAGAACTCAGCGGCCTCGAGTTCATGCGCAAGGTCGTCTCGGGCGAGCTCCCCGAGTCGCCCATGGGCGCGCACGCCGCGCTCCGCGTCGTCTCCGCGGACCCCGGCGAGGTGTCGGTCCGCTGCACCCCGGACGAGTCCCACTTCAACAGGATCGGTTCCGTACACGGCGGGCTCATGTGCACGTTGCTAGATTCCGCGCTCGGCGGCGCCGTCCACACCACGGTCCCGGCCGGGACCGGGTTCACCTCGATCGACATTAACGTCAGCTATCTGCGCGCGGTGTTTCCCGAGAACGCCCCGCTCGTTTGCAATGCACGGGTGACCAAACCCGGCAGGCGGGTGGCGTTCGCCGAGGGCGAGGTCGTCGACGCCCGCGGCAAGACCGTCGCCACGGCGACGAGCACGTTCCTCGTCTTCGCGCTGGAGGACGGTCCCCGGCGCGGGGCGTGACCGAACGGCCGCGACCTCGCGATCCGGCTCTACAGCGCCGCGACGATCTTCTCCACGGTGTTCCAGTTGCGCGACGTGGCGACGATCCCGCCCATCGACATCAGCGTTCTATCGGTGAGCGTCAGTTCACTCACCCCTTCGGGCGCCCAGGAATACATTTCCAGCCCGGTGAGTACGTGCACGTTGGGCGAGAAGTCCTCCTTCTCGACGTGCGCGGCGACCTCGGCGGGAAGCCGCGCGGACAGGAAAGTGACGAGGTGGCGTGAGCCGTTGTCGGCCATATCACCCAACGGGTTGAGCGCGGCGATCGCGCGCATTTGCTCGGCCGAGCGCGCCACGCAGACCACCTCGGTCCCGCTGGACGAGGCGATCACCTCCCGCACACGGTCGGACGCTTCCGACACCGAATCGCCAGGCGCCGTGACGATGATGTTCCCGCTGGCCAACAGGGTGATGACGTCGGAGAAGCCGGCCTTCGCCAGGTCCGCGCGCAGCGCCGGCATGGGAACCTTGTTGTGGCCGCCGACATTGATGCCCCGCGGAAGCACCACCATGCGCTGGTTCATGCACGAAAGTCTATGCGTCCTCGCGTCTGCGCGGAGTCGGACTAAACTGGGCGGAGAGAGTAGCCAGACCGAGCGAGACAAACCGAGCGAGGCAAGGGGAGGAGCATTCGATGTCGGCAACCGAGGACCGCCGGGCGCAGGTACTGCGGGCGATCGTCGCCGACTACATCTCCTCGCAGGAACCGGTGGGCTCGAAGGCCCTCGTCGACCGCCACAACCTTGGCGTTTCCAGCGCGACGATCCGCAACGACATGGCGGTTCTCGAGGACGAGGGATTCATCACCCAGCCGCATACCTCCTCCGGTCGCGTGCCCACGGAGAAGGGGTACAGGCAGTTCGTCGACGCCATCCATGAACTCAAGCCGCTCTCACGCGCCGAGACCCACGCCATCCAGAGCTTCCTGGAGGAGGCGGTCGACCTCGACGATGTCCTGCGACGCGCTGTGCGTCTGCTCGCCCAGCTCACGCAGCAGGTCGCCGTCATCCAGTATCCGATCCTGGGGCAGGCGACCGTGCGTCACCTGGAAGTGGTCGATCTGACGCCGAGCAGGCTTCTGCTCGTGGTGATCACCGACACCGGTCGCGTGGAACAGCGCGTCGTCGATATGGGCCGTCCGGTATCCGCGGACGACATCTCGGCGCTGCGCACGCTGCTCGGCCAGGCAGTGTCCGGAAAGCGGCTCGCCGACGCGAGTAGCGACCTCGCCGAGGCTGCCGCAGAGGCCCCCGACTACATCCGCACGGCAGCCGTGCAGGCCTCGTCGGTGCTCATCGAGACGCTCGTCGAGCAGCCGGAAACGCGGCTCATGCTCGGCGGAACCGCAAACCTCACGCGCAACGCCGGCAGCTTCGACGGTTCGCTGCAGCGCGTGCTCGAGGCGCTTGAGGAGCAGGTGATCCTGCTCAAACTTCTCGCCGCTTCGCGGGACCTCGCGGCCGGGCCTGGGCGCATCTCCGTGCAGATCGGGGAGGAGACCAACGCCGAGGACCTGCGGGGCACGGCCGTCGTGGCCAGCCAGTATGGTCCCGAGGGGTCCGCCCTCGGCGGGATGGGCGTCCTCGGACCGACGCGGATGGACTATCCGGGAACAATGGCCTCGGTTGCTGCTGTTGCCAGGTATGTGGGACAAATGTTGTCCGAACGTTGATGACGAAACTTATTTAGACACACACACCACAGCGAGCCCGGGCTGTACCGCGCCTCTGCAGGATGAGGAAATTAGGAATTTCCTGCAGCGAAACTAGTATTGTCCCGGACCTTTCAACTGCAGGAGGACAGAGCGAGTGGCTCGGGACTATTACGGCATTTTGGGCGTCGACAAGTCGGCGTCCGAGTCGGAAATCAAGAAGGCGTACAGGAAGCTGGCTCGCCAGTATCACCCCGACGTCAACTCCTCCGATGAGGCGCAGGAGAAGTTCGCCGAGGTCGGCACGGCGTACGAGGTCTTGTCGGACCCGGAGAAGCGCCGCGTGGTCGACATGGGCGGCGACCCCCTTGGCGGCCCCGGTGAGGCTGGCGGTGGCGGCTTCGGCGGCGCCGGTTTCGGCGGCATGGGCGACATCTTCGACGCGTTCTTCGGCGGCGGAGGCGGTGGCGGTTCCCGCGGCCCGCGCTCGCGCGTGCAGCCCGGTTCGGACTCCCTCGTCCGTGTCACCTTGGATCTCGAGGAGGCGGCCACCGGAACGCAGAAGGAAATCCAGATCGATACGGCCGTGCTGTGTAAGACGTGCCACGGCAAGGGGTCGGCCGATGGATCGAAGCCGACGACTTGCCAGATCTGCCAGGGCATGGGCGAGGTTCAGTCCGTCCAGCGCACGATGCTCGGCAACGTGATGACCGCCCGCCCCTGCAGCAACTGCCAGGGCACCGGCGAGGTCATCACCAACCCCTGCGGCTCGTGCGGCGGCCAGGGGCGCGTCCGCGAGCGCCGGAATGTCACCGCCAAGATTCCCGCCGGCGTGACCACAGGCAACCGCGTCCGCCTGTCCGGGCAGGGCGAGGTCGGTCCCGGTGGCGGCCCCGCCGGCGATCTCTATGTAGAGATCCGCGAGCGCGAGCACCCCGTCTTCGTGCGAGAGGGCGACGACCTCCACGCGAGCGTTCGTGTGCCGATGGTCGAGGCCGCGCTCGGTTCGGAGATCGAGCTCGAATCGATTCTCGGCGAGGACATCACCGTGCGCATCGAGGCCGGAACGCAGCCCAACGACGTCGTCAACCTGCGTGGTAAGGGCATGCCGAACGTGCGCGGCGGCGCAGCAGGCGACATGGTCGTCCACCTCGACATCGCGGTGCCCACTCACGTGAACAGCAAGCAGAAGGATGCGCTGCGCAAGCTGCGCGAGCTCGAGAAGGAAGGGCCGAAGCTCGTCGACAAGGACACCGCCCACTCCGGCTCGTTGTTCTCCAAGCTGCGCTCCGCGTTCAGCGGACGCTGACCCCGCCCTTGCCCGTACCCATCCGCGACCACGCTCGAACCGGAGGTGACGATGTCGGCATCGCTTCTGCGTAGCGACGAGATTCCGGATGACGGCGGGCGGCTGGTGATCTCCGGGCCCGAAGGCAAGCACGGGGCGGCGGCGCTGCGGCTCAAGCCCGGCGAGGGCATCCTCGTCGGCGACGGCGCGGGGGTGCTGGCCGAATGCGAGGTCGTCTCGGCCGCCGGCAGCGAAGTCGAGGTCGTGGTCCGCAGCCGCACCGAGCATCAGGCGCCGCGCCCGTCGGTGACGATCGTGCAGGCGCTTCCCAAATCCGAGCGGTCCGAGCTCGCGGTCGACCTCGCCACCGAGGCGGGTGCGGACGAGATCATCCCGTGGCAGGCCGACCGATGCATCTCCCGCTGGACCGGGGGCAAAGACAAGGCCGATAAGGGCCGACAGAAATGGCAGAACGCCGCGCGCGCGGCGGCGAAGCAGGCCCGCCGCGCCTTCGAACCGCCGATCGGCGAGCTCGTCGACACCAAGACGCTCACCGGGATGGTCGCCGACTGGGCGAACACGTCCTCCGCCGTCATCGTGTTGCATGAGGAGGAATCGAGGGCCTTCACCGACCTCGTGGCGAACGCGGTGGGCGAGGGCATCGAACGCATCGTTCTCGTGGTCGGGCCCGAGGGAGGCGTCGCCGAACACGAGATCGAGGCGCTCCGCGAGGCCGGGGCCACTCCGGCACTGCTCGGACCCGAGGTGCTGCGGACCTCGACCGCCGCGGCAGTGGCGCTCGGCGCGATCGGCGCGCTTACCGCGCGGTGGCCCTCGTCGCGGGGATGAATGTCGCCCGCAAGCGCTAGAATCGACGCAGAACCCGCAAGCCCCAAAAAGGAGTGGTTACAGTAACTTCCCCGCATGAAAGCGCCGCCGACGACGGCGAGCAGGCACGCGCCAGCATCATGCTGGAGCCCGATGTGGCGTTCGCGGTGCTCGGCACGGCGGATGCGAACCTCCGGGCGCTCGAGGAAGCGCTCGAGGCTGACGTACACGTCCGCGGCGGCCAGGTGACGCTCACCGGCGCCAGAGACGATGTTTCTCATGCCGCCGATGTCGTCAACGATCTCCGCCGCCAGGCCAAGCGGGGCGTTGCGATCACTCCCGATTCCGTGCTCCGCTCCGTGGACATGACCAAGGACACCGCAGCCCCGGCCGCGGCGGACGTGATGAGCGCCGAGATCCTGCGCAGGCGAGGCAAGACGATTCGGCCCAAGACGCTCGGGCAGAAGGAATACGTCGATGCGATCGATAACCACACGATCGTTTTCGGGCTCGGGCCGGCGGGTACGGGTAAGACCTATCTCGCGATCGCGAAGGCCGTGGCTGCACTGTCGGCGAAGGAGATCGACCGCATCATCCTCACCCGTCCGGCAGTGGAAGCGGGGGAGCGGCTCGGCTTCCTCCCCGGTGCGCTGAGCGACAAGATCGACCCCTACATGCGGCCGCTGTACGACGCGCTGCACGACATGATGGACCCCGAGGCCATCCCGAAGCTCATGGCCGCCGGGGTGATCGAGGTGGCGCCGCTGGCCTACATGCGCGGGCGCACCCTTAACGATGCGTTCATCATCCTCGACGAGGCGCAGAACACCACTCCCGAGCAGATGAAGATGTTCCTCACCCGTCTCGGGTTCGGCTCCAAAATAGTCGTCACCGGCGACGGCTCGCAGGTCGATCTTCCGGGCGGACAGAAGTCCGGACTACGTGTGGTCCAGCGAATCCTCGATGGCGTCGACGACATCCACTTCTCGACACTGACGTCGAAGGACGTCGTTCGTCACTCCCTCGTGAGCAGGATCGTCGAGGCTTATGATGCCTTCGACAAGCGTTCCGCGCGCGGGGACGACGAAGACGGGGCGAACCGCGCCGAGCGACGTCATCCAGGACAAGGAGGCGCGGGACGCGGACCCGGTAGCCGGGCAGAACGGGAACGGCAACATGGAAAGGGCCGAAATTGAGCATTGAAGTTGCCAACGAATCGGGCATCGACATCGAGGGCGAGATGCTCATCTCGGTCGCATCGTTCGTGATCTCCAGGATGGACGTCCATCCCGCGGCCGAGCTTGCCATCACCCTGGTCGATATCGAAACGATGTCCGACCTGCACGTTCAGTGGATGGACCTGCCGGGGCCCACCGACGTGCTCAGCTTCCCGATGGATGAACTGTCCCCGGGCGGGCACCCGGACATGGCCGCGCCCGGGCCGGCGATGCTCGGCGACCTGGTGCTGTGCCCGGAGTTCGCTGCCGATCAGGCCGCGTCCTCGGGGCATCCCCTCGCGCACGAGCTCGCGCTGCTCACGGTGCACGGCTGCCTGCACCTTCTCGGCTACGATCACGCCGAGCCCGAAGAGGAGCGCGAGATGTTCGCGCTGCAGGCAGAGCTGCTCGCCGAGTGGTACGACGAGCGCGAGGCCACCGCCGGCGCCGGCACGCAGGGCTAGGCGAGACGACTTCGTGGACGTTCTTGACTGGACTTTTTTCGTCGGCCTCGCGCTGATCCCACTGGCCGGGCTCTTCTCGGCGGTCGACTCCGCGCTTTCGGCCGTGTCGGTAGCGCGCGTGGAGGAACTCGAACGCGACGGCCGGATGGGCGCCAGGCGGCTGCGGCGCGTCATGGAAGCGCGGCCGCAGTACATCAATCTGTGCGTGCTGCTTTACACCATCTGCCTGGTCGCGGCGTCCGTCCAGGTGGTGACCTTCTTCGAGGACCTTGTCGATCATTCGATCTGGGGGATCATCCTCGGCGTCGCCGTGATGAGTGCGCTCGCCTTTATCGTCGCGGGAGTGGGACCGAGGAACCTCGGCCGCCAGTACGCGTACAAAATTTCCCTGGCCACGGCGTTGCCGTTGCAACTCCTCGGTATCCTTCTGCGGCCGATCGTTCGTATCCTCATCGTGCTCGGTAACGCGCTCACGCCAGGTAAGGGCTTCCGCAACGGGCCGTTCACCGGGGAGATCGAGCTCCTCGAGATCGTCGATCTCGCGCGCGAGCGGGGCGTTGTCGCCGAGGACGAATCGCGGATGATCCAGTCGGTGTTCGAGCTGGACCAGACCATCGCCCGCGAGATCATGACCCCGCGTACCGAGATCGTGTGGATCGAGAGCGACAAGACCATCGCGCAGGTGCTGCGCCTGGCGGTGCGCTCCGGGCACTCCCGCATCCCGGTGATCGGGGACTCCGTCGACGACGTCGTCGGCGTGGCCTATCTCCGCGATCTCGTCGCCGCGGCGACAGGAAGCTCTGACTCGTACGCGAGCGCCGAGCACACGCTCGTGTCGAGCGTGATGAAGCCGGTCTATTTCGAACCGGACTCGAAACGCGCGGACAGTCTCCTCGCCGAGATGCAGCGCCAGCGCAATCACCTCGCCGTGCTCATCGACGAGTACGGCGGCGTGGCCGGTCTGGTGTCGATCGAGGACGTGCTCGAGGAAATCGTCGGCGAGATCGTCGACGAACACGACTCCACGGAGGTCGCGCCGATCGAGGAGCTCTCCGACGGCGGCTACCGATTGTCCTCGCGACTATCGCTTGCCGAGGTGAGCGACCTATTCGACGTCGAATTCGATGAGGAGACCGCTGAAGAGGCGGACACCGTTGCCGGCCTGCTCGCCTACGAGCTCGGCAGGGTGCCGCTCCCCGGAACCCGCGTGAAGGCCGCCGGCGTGATCTTCCTCGCCGAGGGCGGAACCGACAGGCGCGGCCGAATCCGCGTATCGACCGTGAGGGCGTACAAGCTCGAACCCGAGCCCGCCACCGATGAGGAGAATCCCCATGACTGAGCCCGCCCCGTACCGCTCCGGATTCGTGTCCTTCGTCGGGCGGCCGAACACCGGAAAATCGACGCTGACGAATGCGCTCGTCGGCGAGAAAATCGCGATCACCTCGAACCGTCCGCAGACGACCAGGCATACGATCCGCGGAATCGTCCACCGCTCCGACGGCCAGATCATCATCGTCGACACCCCGGGCCTGCACCGCCCGCGAACACTCCTCGGCGAACGGCTCAACGCGTTGGTCGAGGACACCTACTCGGACGTCGACGTGATCGGCATGTGCTTCCCCGCGGGCGAGAAGATCGGTCCGGGGGACAAGTGGATCCTCGGACGTGTCCGCGAACTCGCCCCCAAGAAGCCGCTGGTTGGGATCGTCACGAAGATCGACGCCGCGCCGCAACAGGCCGTCGCCGAGCAGCTGCTCGCCGTGTCCGAATTGCTCGGCCCCGAAGCGGAGGTCGTTCCGGTGTCGGCGACGTCGGGCCAGCAGGTCGACATCGTGGGCGATGTTCTCGTCTCGCAGCTGCCCGAGGGGCCGCAGTTCTATCCCGATGACGCAATCACCGACGAACCGGACGAGACGCGGATCGCCGAGCTCATCAGGGAGGCGGCGCTGGAAGGTGTGCGCGACGAGCTGCCGCACTCCATCGCCGTCGTCATCGACGAGATCCTGCCGCGCGAGGGCCGGAACGACCTGCTCGACGTTCACGCTTCGCTCATCGTCGAACGCGAGAGCCAGAAGGCGATCGTGATCGGCAAGAAGGGCTCACGCATGCGTGACGTCGGCTCCCGCGCGAGGCAGGGGATCGCCGAACTCCTCGGCAAGAAGATCTTTCTCGACCTGCACGTCAAGGTGCTCAAGGACTGGCAACGCGACCCGCGATACCTTGGCCGACTCGGCTTCTAGCTGGGCTTACCGGGAACCGGAGCGCGAGAGAATAAACTTGAGGGCCTGAAGGCGCGCCCCAGCAGGCGGTACGCCCGGGCGACGACCCGCACAAGGAGGTGAAGGGTGCATCCAGTGAGGGATCGTGCGCTGGTATTGCGCACGCACGACCTCGGCGAGGCCGATCGGATCATCACGATGCTGTGCTACGAACACGGCATCGTCCGCGGCGTCGGCAAGGCTGTGCGTAGGACCCGGTCCAAATTCGGCTCTCGGCTCGAACCCTTCACTTTTGTAGAGGTGCAGTTTGTGCCCAGCAGGCGCTCGCTGGCCATGGGCAGCGGTGCACCCGGGATGGTGGGGCTGGGTACGCCTTTCGGTAGCGGCGGCCTCGCGATCATCCAACAAGCCGAGACCATCGAGACCTACGCCCCGCAGATCACCGGCGATTGGCGCGCCTATACCGCGGCCTGCGCGATGATGGAGGCCGCCGAGCACCTCGCAGGCGGGGAGCCGCGAATTCTGCGCATGCTGGTGCTCGCGTTCCGATCGCTCGCCGAGGCGCGCCGCGATCCTTCGCTCGTCGCCGTATCGTTCATGCTCAGGGCGCTGCAGGTCGCCGGCTGGGAACCCGTGCTACTCGCCTGCGCCCGGTGCGGCGCGGTCGGCCCGCACCGCGCGTACCACGTGGCCAGCGGCGGAGCGGTCTGCGTGCACTGCCGACCGGCCGGCGCGGTGACTCCGCGGCAGGGCACCCCGGAAGTCCTCGACGCGCTCCTGCGCGGTAAATGGGACGTCGTCGAAGCGGCGCCGGAGCAGGTTCTGCGGCAGGCCTCGCAGCTTGTGGTCGCCCACGTGCAATGGCACACCGAACGTTCGCTGCACACGCTGCCGCTGCTGGCCGGAGAAGGAGACGTCCGACGTCATACCGGCACCCTGACCGGAAACCCGAACCGAAAGGACCACTCGCATGGCGCTTCTGCCTAGGCGCGCGAAGGCGAACGCCGCCGGCTCCATTGGTGTGACGCCGGAGACCGCGAAAGCACCGCCACGCCACTCCTCCGGGGCTCAGGCGCCGGCGATTCCCGCGCAGTTCGTTCCCCGACACGTAGGCCTCGTGATGGACGGCAACGGGCGCTGGGCACAGGAGCGCGGACTGGCGCGGACCGAGGGGCATAAGCGCGGCGAGGGCGTGCTCATGGACGTGGTGCAGGGCTGCATCGAGATGGGGATTCCGTACCTGAGCGCGTATGCGTTCTCGACGGAGAACTGGAAACGCAGCCCCGAAGAGGTGCGATTCCTCATGGGATTCAACCGCGACGTGCTGCGCCGGCGCCGCGACGAACTCCACGAGATGGGCGTGCGGGTGCGTTGGGCCGGGCGGCGCCCCAAGCTCTGGAAATCGGTGATCTCCGAACTCGAGATCGCCGAGGAGAAGACGAAGAACAACACCGTGATGACCCTCGCCATGTGCGTGAATTACGGCGGCCGCGCCGAAATCGTTGACGCGGCCAGAGAGATCGCGCGCCGCGCGGCGGCGGGGGAGATCGACCCCGACCACATCACCGAGAAATCGTTCTCCGGGTACCTCGACGAACCCGACATGCCCGACGTCGACATGTTCCTGCGCCCCTCGGGCGAATTGCGCACCTCGAACTTCCTTCTGTGGCAGTCGGCGTACGCGGAATTCGTGTTCCAGGAGACCCTGTTCCCAGACTTCTCCCGGCTCGACCTGTGGGACGCGTGCCTCGAATATGCCCGCCGCGACCGGCGCTTCGGCGGCGTGAAGTAGCCGCCTCCGCCGCCTACTCGATTTCCGCCGAGCACTCGGCGCACAGGCCGACGAGCTCGATCGTGTGCTGGACGTCGGAGAAACCGTTGGCCGCGGCGACCGACCTGGTCCACTGCTCGACGGTGTCCGCCTGGATCTCGACGGTCTTCCCGCAGCGCCGACACACCAGATGATGGTGGTGGTGATCGGAACACCGGCGGAAGAGCTGCTCTCCGCCGTCATTGCGCAGGGTATCCACCGCGCCGACGTCCACGAGCGACTGGAGCGTGCGATAGACGGTGGTGAGACCGATGCGTTGGCCCAGATCGCGCAGCCGCGCGTGCACGTCCTGCGCGGAGATGAACACGTCCTGCTCGCCGAGAAGATCGACGATCGCCTCCCGCTGACGAGTCGAGCGGACACCGACCTTGGGCGCGTCGGAAGGGTCGGACGAGCCGCCTCGGGGCATGGGCCGGACTCCTTTCTCCGCGAGGTGTGGTGAGAAGACTTCGCGGGGCGTGGTGCAGCGGGACGTTCCCCGCGATTATTCCAAAGATCGCGAGAAGACGGGGCCTGCGGCGGGGCCACGAACGAGTCGTTAAGCTGGACGCTGAACAACTGCTAATGCGTCGCCCGCACGAAACTGCGCTGACCATGGCGCACTCTACCGGCCCGCTAGCGAGATGGAGATAAAACACGTGGCAACCAAGATCGATACCATCGTCAACCTGTGTAAGCGTCGTGGACTCGTCTTTCCCTGTGGCGAGATCTATGGCGGCACGCGGTCGGCATGGGATTACGGGCCACTGGGCGTCGAGCTCAAGGACAACATCAAGCGCCAGTGGTGGAAGACGATCGTGCAGGGCCGCGACGATGTCGTCGGCCTCGATTCGTCGGTGATCCTGCCTCGCCAGGTCTGGGAGGCCTCCGGGCACGTCGAGGTGTTCTCCGATCCGCTCGTGGAGAGCCTGTACACCCACAAGCGTTTCCGTGCCGACCACCTGCTCGAGGCCTACGAGGAGAAGCACGGCCACCCGCCGGAGAACGGCCTCGCGGACATCAAGGACCCCGACACCGGGCAGCCCGGCAACTGGACCGAGCCGCGCGAATTTTCGGGCCTGATGAAGACCTACCTCGGCCCCGTGGACGACAAGGAAGGCCTGCACTACCTCCGCCCGGAGACGGCGCAGGGCATCTTCGTCAACTTCCATAACGTGCTCACCACGGCGCGCCGCAAGCCGCCGTTCGGCATCGGCCAGATCGGCAAGAGCTTCCGCAACGAGATCACCCCCGGCAACTTCATCTTCCGCACCCGCGAGTTCGAGCAGATGGAGATGGAATTCTTCGTCAAGCCCGGCGAAGATGAGGAGTGGCACCAGTACTGGATCGACCAGCGCCTGAACTGGTACGTCGAGCTGGGCATCGACCCGGAGAACCTGCGCCTGTTCGAGCACCCGCAGGAGAAGCTCTCGCACTACTCCAAGCGCACCGTCGACGTCGAGTATGCCTTCCACTTCGCCGGATCCAAGTGGGGCGAGCTCGAGGGCGTCGCCAACCGCACCGACTACGACCTGTCGACGCACTCGAAGGCGTCGGGCGAGGACCTGTCGTACTTCGACCAGGCCTCCGGCGAGCGCTACACCCCGTACGTCATCGAGCCCGCGGCAGGGCTCACGCGTTCGTTCATGGCGTTCCTCATGGACGCCTACACCGAGGACGAGGCGCCGAACTCCAAGGGCGGGGTCGACAAGCGCACAGTGCTCAAGCTCGATCGTCGTCTCGCGCCGGTCAAGGCAGCGGTGCTGCCGCTTTCTCGCCACGAGGATCTCTCGCCCAAGGCGCGGGACCTTGCGAACCAGCTGCGCAAGAACTGGAACGTCGACTTCGACGATGCCCAGGCCATCGGTCGCCGCTACCGCCGCCAGGACGAGATCGGCACGCCGTTCTGCATCACCGTCGACTTCGACACGCTCGACGACCAGGCGGTCACCATCCGCGAGCGCGACACCATGGCGCAGGAGCGCATCGCCATCGACCAGGTCGAGCGGTACCTCGCCGAGCGCCTCATCGGCTGCTAGCGCCCCCACACGCGCCGGCAAATACGGTAGAACGACCCACACGGGGCGGACGCATCCGCGCGCCTCGTGTGGGTTTTTCGTATGACGGCGGAGAATCTTTCCAGCAGGACCCGCGCGATACGCGCGCGGGGAGGACGAGCAGAAAGCAGGCGGTGGATCAGTGAGCGGTGCGGACGCGATTCCCCAGTGCGCCGAATACAGCGAGGCGGACCATGCCCGCATAGTTCCCGAGCCTCCGGCGACACGGCGCACCGAGTTCGAACGCGACCGCGCCCGCGTCCTCCACTCGGCTGCCCTCCGGCGGCTCGCCGACAAAACCCAGGTCGTCGGTCCCGGTGACGGCGACATTCCGCGCACCCGGCTCACCCATTCCCTCGAGGTCGCGCAGATCGCCCGCTCCATCGGCTCCGGCCTCGGCGCAGACATGGACTTGTGCGACCTCGCCGGGCTGTCTCACGATATCGGCCACCCTCCGTACGGGCACAATGGCGAGACCGCCCTTGCCGAGGTTGCCGAGAATTGCGGCGGCTTCGAGGGCAACGCACAGACCGTTCGTATCCTCACCCGTATCGAGCCCAAGGTGCTCGCCCGAGACGGCGACTCCTCCAGCTCCGTTGGACTCAACCTCTCGCGCGCCGCTCTCGACGCCGCCACGAAGTACCCATGGACGCCGAAGGAAGGTACCTCCAAATACGGCGCCTACCCCGAGGACGCCGAAATCCTCGCGTGGATCCGAGAGGGAGCGCCGGGGGAGCGCCGGTCCCTGGAAGCTCAGATCATGGACTATTCGGACGACGTCGCGTACTCGGTACACGACGTCGAGGACGCGATCCTCGCCGGTCGCCTGGACATGAGCATCCTCGACGACGACAACGAAGTGACCGCGCTGGCTGCGCTCGGCGCCTCACACTTCTCGGATGCCGACGCCGCAGCGTTGGAGGCGGCGGCGGCCCGGCTTGCGAGCAACCCCGACGTCATGAAGCTGAAGCCCTACGCCCCGACCTTCGAAGGTCTCGTAGCTCTGAAGGCATTTACCTCCGGCATGGTCGGGCGTTTCGTGGGGCCGGCGATCGAGGCGACCCGCGCCGAATTCGGCGAACACTCCCACCACCGGTACAGCGCGGACTTGATCGCGCCGGCGGAGGTCATCGCAGAGGTCGTGCTGCTGAAGACGATGGCCGTGCGGTACGTGATGCTCGATCCGGGGCACCGTGTGCGCCAAGACCGCCAGCGCGATCGCATCCACCGCGTCGCGGAATACCTATCCGGCTCGGCGCCGGCAAGTCTGGACCCGGCGCTCGTGCCCGCTTGGGAACAGGCGGAATCCGAGCCCGGACGGCTGCGCGTCGTGGTCGATCAGATCGCGTTGTACACCGAATCCCGGCTGGAGCGCATCGACCGTCAGATAGCCGGTGTTTCCGCGGCCTGGGGCTAATCCAACTGTGTGTTCGTCGCAGCTCTGAGAAACGCGTCTCTGCTCGGATTCTCGAGGTGGCGGGCGGTGAGGGCCCCGAGCGGAACACGAGCGGCCTGATCGAGCTCGATAACCCGGGCTCGACCCCCCGCAGCGGGACCGGGTCGGGCGGTGACAAAGGCGATATGACCCGTGCCGACGACGGCAGAGATCGGGGGCGTGCCCTGTACCGGATTGCGAAAGATGTGCGGTTCGAAACCCGCAGAGCGGCACTGCTGCACGAGGAAGTCCGTGTAGCCGGAGTTGCCCGGCGTTCCCCATACCATGATGGACTCGTCTTGCAGGTCGAGTAGTGTGAGCTTCTCCGCGGAGGCAAGTGGGTGGTCGGATGGCACCGCGACGCGGAGCGGCTGCCACGTGACCACATCGCGGCTGATGCCGCCCGTTGGTGACATGGCACGACACAGTCCGATATCGATCTCACCGTAGACGAGTTGTTCGGTGAGCTCGGCGGGGTAGCGCTGATTGACTTCGGTCTCGACGCTGACGCCAGATTCTCTGGCGGTGTAGATCAACTCGGTCACTTCATCGACGGTTACTGCGGGAGTATGCCCGATGCGGAGAACATCCTTGTCGCCGGCGTCAACGCGAATGGCGCGCTGCAGAGCGGAATGCGCGAGCCCGCTGAGGACTCGCGCGTCCGTCAGGAGGGACTCTCCGGCAGGACGCGGAGAAACCTTGCCTCCAGATCTATCGAGAAGGGGCGCCCCGACCTCTCGCTCCAATGCGCGAACAGAACTCGATAATGCCTGTTGGGAAAGGTGGAGTCGTTCGGCCGCACGGGTAAATGAACCTTCTTCGCACACCGCTATGAAGTGTTCAAGTTTGTATAGGTCGAGAGTCACGTTGAGCGGCCCCTTCGGTTGTCTCGTCTTACCGCGCTTGTGTGCTCAGCGCGGTCCTCACGAGACTAGCGCGTGGTGTAGCCGCCGTTGGGGAACAGCGTCTGGCCGGTGAACCAAGCGCCATCTGCAGAAAGGAACTCGATGATCGGTGCAATATCCTCGATCTGCGTGAGCTGGTTTCCCATCGCCTGGGACTTGTGGAAGTCCACGCGCTCGGGAGTCTCCTGGGGGTAGAAGAACGGCGTATCCATCGGGCCCGGCGCGACAACGTTGACCGAGATCTGACGATCGGCGAGCTCCTTGGCGGCCGCGCGCGTGAAATGCTCAAGCGGCGCCTTGGCTCCGGCATACGTCGAGTAACCGTCGGTGAAGGCGGCTTGGAGCGAGGTGCCTATGCTGATGATCTTGCCGTGGTCCTTGAGCCGCTTCCCGGCTTGTTGGATGAAGAAGAACGCGGCCTTGGCGTTGATGTCGAACATCGAATCATATTCGTCCTCATCGATCTCCGCGATGGGCTTGCGCAGCACCATACCCGTGGTGTTGATGGCGATATCTACGGGGCCAAAGCGGTTCTCGGCCTCGTCAAAGAGTTTCTTCACCTGGGCAGGTTTGGTCAAGTCTGCCTGTACGGCTGCTGCCTCACCGTCCAGATTTGAGCCGAGGTTTACCGTCTTTTCGGCGTCTTCACGGGAGCTGTCGCTGTGGTAATGAACGAGAACCCGCGCGCCTTGTTCCAGGAAATGGCTCGTCAGGAGCCCGCCGAGATTCTTGGCGCCTCCCGCTATGACAACGACCTTGTCGCGAAACTTTGTGTCAGACATGTAGTTAACGTCCCTTCGCTCTTGTGTGGTTCGTGAGTTGCGAAAACCATTGCTTTCGCCACGACCCACGCTAGGAGCGGCGCGACCGCATGAAAAACACGAAAAGGCGAACGCTGCACAAGTATCAGTGGTAGCCCCAGGTCAGAATGCTATCGAATGGCCGATGTGGGCGATCAATTCGAATAGAGGTCGTCCAACTCATCGATGGTTTTTCCCGAAGCGTCGCTGATGATGTCGAGAATCTTCTGGTAGTGGCGCGAGTCGCCGCTGACCAGCGATACGTGGTCGTCGCCCTCTGCCATGACGAGGTCGCCGATGCCGTCGGCTTTTTCCACAGCGTCGATGTATCGCATCGAGTTCTCCGGCGAGACCATCGTGTCGTTCGTGCCATGGATGGCGACCACGGGGATCGAGGGATCGATGTTTTGGATCGGGTCCACCGATTCGTACCGGTCGGGGATCTCCTCGGGTGTCCCACCGAGCACCTTGACAATCCGGTCGTCACCGTGCTGAGCGGCATAAACCATGTCGAGCGGGCCGGCGAGAGAAACCACTCGCTTGGGGCGGAACTTGGGATCATTACCAACCTCGTCTTGCCTCAACGAATGTCGAGTACCGGCCCACATCGCCAATTGGGCGCCGGCACTGTGGCCGACGACGAGCTCATCGTCGATCGTGAACTCCGGGTGTTCCTCGTTGAGGTCGGCTACGTAGTCGAGTGCACTTGCGACGTCGCTGAATGTGGTCGGCCAACCACCACCGGAATCGACGCGCCGGTACTCGATGTTGTAGACGGCCATCCCACGGGCGACGAGGTCTTCGGCGTAGGTGTTCATGACTTCGGCGCCTAGCTGCGAAGCCCACGAGCCGCCGTGGATGAGCACGACGAGCGGAATCGAATCCTTTTTGTGCTGGCCCGCGGGGAGGTAGAGGTCGCCCCAGTTTTGGTTCGGATCGCCTTCCCCTTCGGTGGGGTACTGGACCCTGGTTTTTTCGGGAGCATCCCTGTCCGCAACGATCTCGGCATCATCTTCGACATTCTCGGAGACCGTAGGATGTGCCGACTCGGAGGAGGACCCAGCCGAAGGCCCTGCCTCCTGTTCGGACCCGGTCGTACAAGCGGCCAGTAGCGTGACGCCGCACGCAATGGCTCCTACTGCTTTGATCCGGTGGCGCATGAAGCGCGTCTTTGTTGTGTGAACCACGGTGCCGCCTTACTCGTTACGTTTCTCGTTGCCCCAACCGTATCTGAGTATTTAGCTTGCCTGATAAGAGTTACATATGCCCGAAATGAGGAGCTTGGATATGTGCGCGAGTCCGGACGACGAAGGGCCGAGAGGGCAGCTACACAGTCGCCCTCTCGGCCCTTCGCTCAGGTCTTACGGTGTTTAGGCGTCGAGGTCGGTTTCGATGAGCTTCGCGATTTCCTCGACGGCGGCCTCGTCATCGCTGGTCACGGTAACTTCTACACCCTTCTCTGCACCAAGTGCCATGATCATCATCGATGAGGCGGCGTCGACAGGGTCTTCTCCCTCGGTGCTGAGCTCGATGTCCGTGTCGTACTTCTCGGCTGCTTCGGCAATGAGTCCCGCGGGGCGGGCGTGCAGCCCCTCCGCAGAGGCGACGATTACGGTCTTGCTTGCCATGGGTTCTCCTTTGGATAATTCGGATCCGCGCGTCAGCCTAGGCGACGACGGTTCCACTGGCGTGTGATGCAGCCTCGGCCTTACTCACGGTTTCGGCACGGTTGCCGATGGACTTGGCGATGACGACGGCGATCGTCGACACGACGACCCCGGCGAGGATGGATACGAAGTATCCCCATATCGGGTTGATCGCGAAGATGACGAAGATGCCTCCGTGCGGGGCATAGGACTCGACGGAGAACGCCATACTCAACGCGCCGGTCGTGGCACCGCCGAGCATCATCGATGGGATCACGCGGAGCGGGTCCGCTGCGGCAAACGGGATGGCTCCCTCGGAGATGAACGAAAGCCCGAGTAGCCAGGCCGCGCGACCGTTCTCGCGTTCCGCCGGGGTGAACAGATGCTTACGCACGAACGTGGCAATCGACAGCGCGATGGGCGGGACCATGCCGGCGGCCATGACGGCGGCCATGATGCGCAGCGTCGAGGGTTCGTCGACGACGAGGCCGGCGGTGGCGAAGACGTACGCTGCCTTGTTCACCGGACCGCCAAGGTCGAAGCACATCATCAGGCCGAGGATCAGACCGAGCAGGATCGCGGAGGATCCGGACATGCTCGACAAACCGTCGGTGAGCGTCTCCATCAGCCACGCGATGGGCTGGCCGAGCACGAGGAACATCAGCAGGCCGATGATGAGCGAGCCGAGGAGCGGGAACAGGACGACGGGCATGAGGCCGCGTAGCCAGGACGGCACACTCCACGAGCTCATCCAGCGCATGAGGAAGCCGGCGAGAATGCCGGTGATGAGCGCGCCGAGGAAACCTGCGTCGAGGGTCAGCGAGATCGCTCCGCCGACGAAACCGGGGGCGAGTCCGGGGCGGTCGGCGATGCCCATCGCGATGTAGCCGGAGAGCACGGGGATCATGAACGACATCGCTGCTTGGCCGATGGCGAAGAACACCACACCCAGGTACAGCAGCATTCCGCTGCGATCGAGCGCGTCGGCTCCTGACGTGCCGGCGGCCACAAGGGACTCGCCGTCGGAGAAGAGCTGGGGCGGGAGATCGGTGAGCGAGTAGGTGGTGACGATGTCCTGGTAGACGCCGGCCATGTCGTAGCCGCCGAACAGGAAGCCGAGGGCCATAAGTAGGCCACCGGCCGCGACGAACGGGATCATGTAGCTGACGCCGCTCATCACCCCTCGCTGGAGGGTGCGGGCCCAGTGCTCGCCCTTGCCTCCGCCGCCTGCGGTTTCTTCGCCCGAGCCGGCGGATGCCTTCACTCGGGTCGCATGGGGATCCCGCGCCGCCTTCACTGCATCATCGAGCATCTTCTCCGGCGCGTCGATCCCGCGCTTGACGGGTCCTTCGACGACCGGCTTGCCGGCGAACCGGCCCTTGTCGCGCACTCCGACGTCGGTGGCGAAGATGACCGCGTCGGCTTTGTCGATCTGCTCGGCGGTCAAGGGCGTCGTTCCCGAGGAGCCCTGCGGCTCGACCGCGAAGTCGATGCCCTTGTCCTTGGCTGTCTGGGTCAGCGCGTCCGCAGCCATGTAGGTATGGGCGATTCCGGTGGCGCAGGAGGTCACCGCGACGATCCGCACGGCGTCGTCACCCTTTGCGGTGTCGTCGCTGCCGGAGCCTGCGGACGCGGCCGCGCCTGCGGTCGCGGCGCCACCGCTTCCCGCGGGGTCTTCGGATTTCGGCTTGTCCTCGACGGCGTCGAGGATGATCTTTACGGCCTCGGAATCGGTCTCCACCTGCCGGAGGGACTCGACGAAGTCCTTACGAACGAGGCTGCGCGCGAGCTTCGAAAGCATCTTGAGATGGGTCTTGCCCTCGCCATCGGGCGCGCCGAGCATGAACACGAGGTCGGCAGGGCCGTCGGCCGCGCCGAAGTCCACGGGGTTGGACAGCCGCGCGAACGCGAGGCTTGGGGTGTCGATCGCCGCGGACTTGCAGTGCGGAATTGCGAATCCGCCCTTCATGCCCGTGGCGGCCTTCTCCTCCCGCGCCATCAGCGCCTCCACGGCGCCGTCGAGGTCGTTCGCGCGTCCGGTGTCGACGAAGGCGCCGGCAAGCGCGCGGAGGACCCCCTCCTTGCTCTCTCCGAGGTCCGCATCGAGGCGGACGGTGCCCGTCTCGATGAGTGGTGTGTCAGTCATCGCGAGTCCTTATCGGTCGGTCGTGCGTTAGTGGGATGTGACGTCGATGTGCGGGGCCTGGTCCATGTCCAGGGCGTGCGGCAGTCCTGTTCCGGGTAGCGATGCAGCCACGGAACCGTGGGCGACGGCCCACCGCAGGCGCTCCAGCGGATCGAGATCGAGGTGGGCGGCCAGGAGATAGCCGGCGAGCGAAGAGTCGCCGGCGCCGACAGTCGAGCGCACCTCGATGTCCGGCGGGCCCGCCGACCACACTCCGTCGGCCGTCGCGAGAAGCGCGCCCGCCCCTCCGAGCGTGACCAGCGCCGCACCGACCCCGGTGTCGACGAGCTTTCGGGCGGCGTCGGCGACTGGTGCGAACTCACCGGCCTCGGCACCCGACTCGAGTGCGGAGCCATCGATCCCGAGCAGCTGTCCGAGCTCGAGCCCGTTGGGCTTGATCAGATCCGGGAGGAAGCGGCCCTTCCGCG
The DNA here is from genome assembly GCF_020742175.1 of Dietzia timorensis. Lineage (GTDB taxonomy): Bacteria > Actinomycetota > Actinomycetes > Mycobacteriales > Mycobacteriaceae > Dietzia > Dietzia timorensis_A. The sequence goes on along the minus strand of NZ_DYXM01000028.1, from coordinate 9,443 downwards.
AGCCGGCACGCATCGCCGCGCCGAGAGCCTCGAGCGGCGCATCCGAGGTGTCCAGAGCGACGGACACTCCGGCGTCATGAAGCGCGGTTAAGGCGTCGAGGTAGAAATCCGGCGGGCACCCGCGGGGGAGGGAGCCGCACAACACGGCCCAGGACGATGCGGATTGCTTCGCCGCGCCGACGACCGTGTCGACGAGCAAGGTGCGGGCCGAGTCGCTGATCTCGGCGCCCGGCGCGTTGAGTTTGGTGGTCGTCCCGTCGGGCTCGGTTACCGTGAGATTGACTCGCACCGGATCGTCGACCTGGACAAGCTCGTGGGGGATCTGTGCGCCACCGAGCATCGCTGCAAAGGGATCCGAGTGTGACGACGGAGCGACGGCGAGCACCTCGGGCCGTGCGTATTTCGGCGCCGCTTCTTTGATCACGCGCGCGACGTTGATGCCCTTGCCGCCGGCGACATCGGTGATATCGGCGAGCCTGTTGACTCCGCCGCGTTCGAGCGAACCGGCGACGCCAGCTGTTCTGTCGACCGAGGGGTTCATGGTGAGCGTGACGATCATGGATAGACCACCTCTACATTTGCAGTGTTCAGTGCGCTCGCGAGTTGCGATGGCGGTGCCGAGTTGCAGACGAGAACGTCGACGCTGTCGAGGGAGGCGAATTCGACGACATGGTCGACCGAGAACTTCGATTCGTCGGCGAGGACGACGATCTTTCGGGCCGAGGCGACCATGGCTGATTTGACCGCGGCCTCGGCGGGATCCGGTGTGGTCAGTCCGCGTTCCGCCGAGATCCCGTTGGTGCCGATGAAGGCGACGTCCACACGAGTCCTGCGGATGGCGTCGACGGTGCTCGACCCGACGAGGGCGCCGGTGATGCCGCGGACCATTCCTCCGAACAGATAAAGCTGAGCGGTGTTGGAGCTGGCCAGCTCGGCGGCGATCGGCGCCGAGTCGGTATAGATGCTGAGTGCCCCGCGGCCGGTGAGGGTCGACGCAGGCATGCGTCCGACCAGGTGCGCCGTGGTCGATCCCGCGTCGATGATGATGGATCCGCCGGACGAGGGCAGGTACTCGGCCGCGAGCCGCGCGATAGCGGTCTTGGCGGAGCGATGCTCTTGGGTACGGGCGGACAGGCTACGTTCCGCATGTCCCGACGGGGCGACGGCGCCACCGTGGGTGCGCTCGAGACGGCCTGCCGCTTCGAGTGCCGCAAGGTCCCGGCGAACGGTTTCGGGGCTGACGTCGAAGTGCTCCGCGAGATCGGCAACGCTCACGGACCCGTGCGTGCCGATGCGCTGGGCGATGAGCTGCTGACGCTGCCGCGAATACATGCGGTACGCCCCTTTCGGTGAGTGGGCGACCATCGCCGGGCGATGGCCTTCGATTGTCGAGTCACTCTCGGTCGGAAACCCACCTAGATGAGATCTAGGCAACACTTAAACGAGGATATTATGCCCGAGTGCGTGGGTTCACATGTTGATTAACGCCCATTTGTGTGGGTTTGTCAATTCCTTTTTGTTAAGCTGGTCACAGCACGTGCGGCGAGGGCTGCAGCGTCACACATTTGGTTCTGGAGGATTCGATGGCACTGAGCGAGGGTTCGATCCCGGGGAAGACGATCTCCGGCACGGGAGTGGTAGCAGGCGTCGCCTACGCTCCCATGGTCTGGGCAAGCCATGTCGTCATCGAGGTGTCGACGGAAGCTGACTCGGGACTCACCGACGAGGCGACGATCGAATCCGAAAAACAGCGGGTCGCCGACGCAGCGAATGCCGTTGCCGACAGGCTTATCGCTCGCGCGCAGCACGCCTCCGGGGCTGCGTCCGAGGTGCTTGCGGCGAACGCCCAGCTGGCAAGGGATAAGGGCTGGATCAAAGAGGCCGGAAAGAATGTCGCCAAGGGTATCCGTGCCGAAGGTGCGGCCCAGCTGGCGACGAACAAATTCGTCGGCATGTTCGAGAAGCTCGGCGGACGCCAGGCCGAGCGCGTCACGGACCTCAAGGACATCCTCGCCCGCATACTCGCCGAGCTCACCGGGCAGCCGGAACCGGGGGTCCCCGATTTCACCGAACCCTCGGTTCTTGCGGCCGCGGATCTCGCCCCCGCCGACACAGCCGGCCTGGATGCCCGGTCGGTGCGGGCCATTGTCACGGAATTCGGCGGCCCGACCTCGCACACGTCGATCATCGCCCGGCAGCTCGGTATCCCGTGCGTCGTTGCGGCGGCCGGACTCAGCGATATCGAAGCCGGAACGACAGTGCTCGTCGACGGCTCTGCCGGAACCATCGAGGTCGGCGCCGACCCGGAAGACGCAACGGTCCGGGCGGCGGCGGACGCCGAGCTGCGCAGGAAGGCCGCCGCATGGACCGGCCCTGCCGCTCTCGCCGACGGGACTCCGGTCGACCTGCTTGCCAATGTGCAGGACGGTGTCACCGCACGTGCTGCCGCTCAAGGACCGGCGCAGGGAATCGGCCTCTTCCGCACGGAGCTGGCTTTCCTCGACAGAAGTAGCGAACCCACCGTCGACGAGCAGGCCGAGCTGTACGGCGAGGTGCTCGCAGCATTTCCGGGCGCCAAAGTCGTCACTCGAACCCTCGACGCAGGATCTGACAAACCGGTGAAGTTCGCCGGGCTTCCGGAGGAAGACAACCCGGCGCTTGGCGTGCGCGGACTGCGTATCGATTCGTTGGATCGGGGCCTGCTCGATAGGCAACTCGATGGATTGGCAAAAGCCGCCGAAGGGCTCGAGCACGGCAAGCAGGCCTGGGTGATGGCGCCGATGGTCGCCACGGTTACGGAGGCGAAAGATTTCGCCTCGCGCTGCCGGGAACGGAACCTGAGCCCCGGGATCATGATCGAGATTCCTGCCGCAGCGATCAATATCGACAAATTCCTACCGATCGTAGACTTCGTTTCCATCGGCACCAACGACCTGACGCAGTACACGATGGCCGCTGATCGTATGAGCCCACACCTCGCCGAGCTCACCGACCCGTGGCAGCCTGCGGTGCTCGGGCTGATCGCCCACGTGGCCGAGGCCGCCGAGCGGTACGAGAGCGAGCATTCGCGCGCCGTTCCCGTGGGCGTGTGCGGGGAAGCGGCCGCTGACCCGTTCCTGGCGGTGGCACTACTCGGGATGGGCGTGTCCTCGCTGTCGGCGGCAGCAGCCGCGGTGCCGTTCGTGGGAGCGCAACTCGAAGCCGTCTCGCCGGAAATCTGCGCCGAGGCCGCCCGTCTCGCGCTCGCCGCGGACACTGCGAAGGAAGCGAAGAAGTCGGTGATCGAGCTCGTATCCAGCAGTTAAGTACGAGTTTATTTTTGTGTGGACACGGCGACGAATTCCCCGTTAGAATTCGGGGCCGAACACATCGTTCGTTGGGTGTCGTCTCCGGTAACCCTCCGGTCTGCCCTGTCTCGCCCTGCAGCATCTCCGCGGGGCGCCTTCGCCCTCTCGGAGGACATATGTCGTACTCGATCCCGAAGACCATGACCGCGTGGCAACAGAATGTCTACGGCGGACCTGAAACGCTCACGCGAACCGACGTTCCGGTTCCTCAGCCCGGTGAGGGAGAGGTCCTCATCAAGATCGGCGCCAGCTCGCTCAATGGCGCCGACATTCGCATCATGCGCGGGGATCCCAAGCTGTTGCGTCTGGGATTCGGCATGCGCGGACCGAGAGAGAAGATCCGTGGCAAGGATGTCGCGGGAACCATCGTCGCGGTGGGGCCGCGCGTCTTCGGTCGTTCGGTGGGCGACCGCGTCGTCGGCGAGCTGCCCGGTGGCGGTCTCGCCGAATACGTCGTTGCCTACTCCTCCAAGCTGACCACGATCCCGAGCGGGGTCGACGACAGGATCGCCGCAACCCTTCCGCTCGCCGGCGGCACCGCATGGCAGGCGCTGGAATCGGTGAACACGGACAGGGGCGCGAGCGTGCTCGTCATCGGAGCGGGCGGTGGGGTCGGCACTTTCACCGTAAATCTCGCAACATGGGCCGGCGCCCACGTCCACGCGCTGTGCAGCCCCCGCGCGATCGACGCGGTCACCGCACTCGGGGCCGAGCGTGTCGACGACCGAACCACGACGAGCACCGAGTCGTTGGAATCTGACGACTACGACGTCATCGTCGATCTAGGCGGCGTCGTGCCGCTGCGGGAACTGCGCAGGCTCGTTCGAGATGGTGGCGACGTCGTCGAGATCGCCGGGGGCGGCAACTCGGTCGTCGGGCCACTGGGACGGGCGATCGGTTCGCAGGCCATGTCCACGTGGTCGAAGAAGCACCTCCGCCCGCTACTGGCCACCAAACGGCCCGGCCTCACCAAGGCGCTTCTCGATTTGGTTGCGTCGGGAGAGATCACCCCGCACATCGATCGCGAGTTTTCACTCGACTCCGCAGATCAGGCAGTGAAGACACTGGATGACGGCGGAGTGGTCGGGAAAATCCTGGTCGTTCCCGGCTCCTAGGTGCACGCTCGGCGCGGGCCGAGGCAGGACGGAATTGCGAGGCTAGAAACGTCCTCCCACGGACCCGCCTCCGCCTCCGCCTCCGCCTCCGCCGAAGCCACCGCGCCCGCCGCCGAAGCCACCGCCACCGAAGCCTCTGTTACGGCCGCCGCCGGAGCCGAAACTCGAACCGACGCCGAAGAGTACGCCGCGCACGAGCGCCCCGGCCAGCTCGTTACCCACCGAACGGTTGCGTCCATACCCGCGGCGGCGATAGCCGCCGAAACCCATTCCGCCGCCATAACCGCCGCCAAATCCTCCCCCGAGGGAGGCAAACGAGTTGTGGTTCTGGACATCCTGCTGTGCACGCATCAGCGCCTCGCGGGCGAGTGTGCTCGCTGCGGTGGCTGCATCTGCGGCAACGTAGCCCTCGGACTGTTCGGCATCCCTGAGAGCGCGCTCGGCGCTTGAGAGTTTGCTTCGGGCACCCTGCCCGACCACAGCCTCGCGCGCGTGAAGGAACTGCGTCGCCTCTCGGACGGCACTTCGCGCGGAGGACAGTGAGGCTTCGACGGAGCGGCGAATGCGGACATTATCGGCGATCTCGCGGCCGGCGCTTGCCATCGCCCGGTCGAGGGCGAGATCTGCTTCGGCGAGCTCGCGGTAACTACCGAGCGGATCATTGGAACCGGCACCGGTCGCGATGTCCAGCTTGTCCTGGGCGAGAGTCATCGCCCCGCGGAGCTCGGATGCCAGACGCGGATCGAGCGCCGCGTCGTCGACCTGCGTGCGCGCCTCAACCAATTCCTCGCGCACCTCCTCGATGAGTGCAGGCAGTTCGGCGGTGGCACTGGCGATATCGGTGGAGGCGTTCTCCACGGCGTCGAGGAATGTCTCCGCCTTTTCCACGGCCTCGGCCGCGTGCATGATCTGATCGACGGCGGCGCCTTGGTTGCCGGTTGGGTCCTGAAGCGCGGTCCGTGCCTGATCGAGTTCGCTTTCCGAACTTTCGATCAGTGCTTGCGCGAGCTCCGGATTGTCCTCGATAGAGGCGAGTTTCTCGGTGGGATAACGCTGCGTGAGCGTCGCGAGAGTTGAGCGGGCGGAGTCGAGACGGGAACGTGCCGTCACGGTGCGTCGGCGCAATGTGTCGACGGTGGTATCGCCATTGACCAGCATCCTGCGCATCTCGTCGAACCTATCGCGCTGCTCGTCGAGGGACTCCTCGGCCTGGGCCGAGACTTCGGCGAGCTGTAGCAGCATCTGCTTTTGCTGGGCGGGCGTTTCGGGAATGGTGTCGTCGAGCTCGGTGACCAGTTGATGGCCGTTGCCGACCAGCGCCTCGGCACGAGCGATCGCCGACTGGAATTCGCGGGCGCGGATGTCGCCGAACTCGTCGCTCGCCGCCTCGAGCGCTGCGCGGGACGAACGTAGCGATTGGTCCGCCGAGGCGAGAGCCGCGCGTGCGCGTGCATCCAGGGTCGAATTATCGAGCTGTGCGAGACTGCGCGAATCGGCGGGGTCGATCGACATCGCCTGCTCGGCCCGCTGCGCTTCGCGCTTCCTTCGGCGTCGGGAAAGCCACCAGGGGATGGCGACCAGAAGAATTACCACCAGGACGATGATCAAGCCGAAGAGCGCGATCCCACTCGAGGACGTGCCGGAGCCGGATGAGGACCCGCCGCGAAGGCCGTCGGCGGCGGCAACGGCGGCTCCCGCAAAATCATCCTCGCGGAGAGCGGAGCCGACACTTTGGGCGGATACTTCCTGAAGCTCGGACTCTGAATAGCTGGGCCCGGCGTATTTGAGTCGGTACTCGCCATCTTCGATGGCGACGGCGAGTAGTGCGTCGGTCGTGCCGAGGTCGGACTTCTGGTAGGTCTGCTCGGTCCACTGCTCCGCCCCAAGCCCGTCAAAGGTGTTCACGTACGCCACCCACAAACTGATGCCGCGGTCGGTCTGCAGTTCGTCGAGGGCGGATCGGACCCGTTCGACGTCGGTGCCGATGACACCGGCGGAGTCGGTAATTTGCTCGTCCACGCGCATGGGCGCTTCGGCAGACGCCGGGGCCGCGAGCTGCGCCGTCATCAAGAGAAGAAACGAAAGGACGAGCGCGACCCTGCCGCCGAACCGGCGAGCGACCGCGGGAACACGGGTGCGCGCCAGGGGCGCGGGGGTAGATGCCGTGGAGCCGGGACGAGCGACGGAGGTAGCCATACCAAAAACTCTAGCGAGACCGTTACCCTTGGTGGTTGTGGCTAGGCGGATTCCGGACAAGGACATAGCTGCGATCCGCGAGCGGGCACGCATCGAAGAGGTCGTCGGCGAGTATGTCGCACTCAAACCCGGGGGAGTGGACTCTCTCAAGGGGCTCTCGCCGTTCAAGGACGAGAAGACCCCTTCGTTTCACGTGCGCCCGCAACACGGCTACTACCACTGCTTTTCCACCGGCGAGGGCGGCGACGTCTACTCGTTCCTGATGAAGATGGAGCACATCACCTTCGTCGAGGCCGTCGAGCAGCTCGCCGACCGGATCGGCTACCAGATCAATTACGAGGGCTCCGACTCCGGCTCGGACGGGCCCGATCGCGGCGCGCGGGCCCGCATCATCGCCGCCAATGCTGCGGCGCAGAAATTCTATGCCGAACAGCTCGGTTCGGAAGAAGCCCAGGTTGCTCGAGACTTCCTCGCGCGAAAGGGGTTCGACAGGGCTGCGGCCGAGGCATTTGGCTGCGGGTACGCGCCCTCGGGCTGGGACACGATGACCCAGGCGCTACGTCGGCAAGGCTTCAGCTTCGAAGACCTCGAAGCAGCCAAGCTGTCGCGGAAATCCTCGCGCGGAACATACATCGACTGGTTTCACCGGCGCATCCTGTGGCCCATCCGCAATAGCGCGGCCGAGGTTGTCGGATTCGGCGCGCGCAAGCTGTTCGACGACGACCAGATGGGCAAATACATGAACACCAGCGATTCGCTGGTGTACAAGAAATCGCAGGTTCTGTTCGGAATCGATCTCGCACGCAAGGAGATTGCTAAGCAACGCCAGGCGGTCGTCGTCGAGGGCTATACGGATGTCATGGCGATGCACGCCGCGGGCATCAAGACGGCCGTGGCGACGTGCGGCACCGCCTTCGGTCCCGAACACATGACGTTGCTACGCCGGCTGCTGCTCGACGACAGCCACTTCCGCGGCCAAATCATCTACACCTTCGACGGCGACGAAGCCGGGAAGAAGGCGGCGATGCGGGCGTTCGCGGGGGACCAACAGTTCGCCGGCAAGTCCTTTGTCGCGATTGCTCCCGGCGGTATGGACCCGAACGATCTTCGCCAGAATTCCGGCGATGCCGCGCTGCGCGACCTCATCGCCTCGCGAGTGCCGATGTTCGAGTTCGCGATCCGCACCATGCTCGAGAACCACGACCTGGATACGGCCGAGGGGCGCGTCGATGCCCTCCGCGAAACGGTGCCGGTCGTAGGCCAGATCCAGGACGCTGCGCTGCGCGACGACTACGCGCGTCAGCTCGCCGGCTGGGTCGGCTGGGACGACCCCGGCCAGGTGCTGCGCCGCGTGCGGGAAGAGTCCCGCAAACCGAGATCCGCTCAGGGGGCGCGGCCCCAGCGCAGGATGCGAACTGTTTCCGATGACGGCGGGGGGCGCGCTCCCGAGGGAAACGCCGCACCCCGCATGCTTCTACCGGATCGGCGCGACCCCAGCCTGTGGCCACAGCGTGAGGCGCTCAAGGCCGCAGTGCAGGAACCCGCGCTCGCTGGGCCACTGTTCGACTCGCTGCCCGCGGAGACCTTCAGGCACCCTGCGTACAGGGCGCTTGCCGAGGCCATGGCAAACGCAGGCGGCACAGCGCAGGGCAAGTCCGGAGTGGACTGGATCGACTCGATCGTCAACGCGATGTCCCCATCGGCAGCCGCGCAGGGGCTTCGCTCGCTCGTCGGGGAACTGGCCACCGAGGAGATCCCGGCCTCCCAGGACCGGTTGCCGATGTTCGTCGAGGGGGTCATTGCACGGGTGCAGGAGACATGGGTGTCGCAGCAGATCGCCGTGCTTAGGGGGACTGTGCAGAGAATGAATCCACAGACCGAGCCCGACGACTACGCTGCGGCGTTCGGCGATCTCATCGCACTAGAATCGTATCGCCGCGGGCTGTTGGAGCGGGCGAGCGGCGCCACACAGGACATGGCATAGGAACAACTACGCTGAACTGCGGATTTGGCTGCGATGGCCAGGCCCAGGTAAAGTCTGTGCTCGGTGCGAGCGAGCCCTACCAGGCAGCTCGCGCGCGATATTCCCCCATAGCTCAATTGGCAGAGCATTCGACTGTTAATCGAAGGGTTACTGGTTCGAGTCCAGTTGGGGGAGCAAGAATCAAAGATCAGAGCGGTTTCCGGAGATCCGGGAGCCGCTCTACTTGTCTATCCCGCATATCGGCGCGACCGCCGGGTGCGCTCCGAGGCCCGGCTATTTGTGAGGCTGTTCCGCCGGACCGATCTCCTTGGGTGGGTTTTCCTTAGACCGGTTTCGTCCGTCAACGGCTTTCGACGGCCACGCGCGCCACAGAAGTTGCGGCTGCGAGACACCCTTGAGTGTCACCTCGAGCGGATCGGTGAATGCGAACGCGCTGCGCTCGGCGAGCGCGTCGCGAACGTCTTCCGAAACAAGCGTCTCCTTGCCTCGCGCCTCGGCAGCGATACGCGCCGCCATCGCGACATTGAGACCATAGAAGTCGCCGTCACGAGCCACAACGGCACCGCGATGCATACCGATGCGGATCGCAATCGGCGTCGACAACAGCTTCCCGCGCATGCCGGCAAGATTCCGGTGCATCCGAATCGCGGCGCTCAGTGCATCGCCCGGTTCGGTGAACACGACCATGAACCCGTCGCCTTGATTCTTGACGATGTGGCCATGGTGCCGAGCGATAGCGGCACGCACGATGTCGTCGTGGCGGGACAGAATCTTGATCCACGCCTTGTCGCCGAGCTCATC
>NZ_DYXM01000027.1 GCF_020742175.1 Dietzia timorensis | reverse complement strand
GATGCACACGAAGCCGAGGAAGATCCCCAGCCACATCACGAACATCTCGAGGGTGCTCATCGCGAATCGGACTCCTTGTTGTCGGGTGTGTCGGTGTATTCGTTGGGGGCCGCGGAGGCGGAGGCTGGGGCGGCCGCTTGAACACGAGGCCGGAGGCGCGGCCGACCGGCGCGGGGAGCATCTCCGACGTCAGAGGCGAGGTCGAAGGACGCGCGCACCGAGGCCGGCGCATCGGGTTCAGGGGCGAGCGTGCCGAGGAGCGGATCCGCGCCGGGAAGATCGGCGTGCCAACGTCGCACCCTGTCCCGCACGGGCCGGTAAATCTCGACGATGATTGCCGCGCACACGGCCACGACCAGCAGGTTCCGGATGATGACGAGCATGCCGAACCACTCGGGGTTGAGCCCCTTGGCGTCGGTGCCCGCGAAGTACGACATGTGCGCGATCCACAGGAGGGCGTCGAAGATCATCCACGGCAACAGCACGCGCGCCCGCGGGATCGCGAGCACCGCCAGCGGCACGAGCCACAGCGAATACTGCGGGCTCCACACCTTGTTGGTGAGCAGGAAGAACGCGACGATGAGGAACGCGAGCTGCGCGATACGCGGCGACTTCGGCGCGGTGAGCCCGATCGCGAGGACCGCCACGCAGCCCAGCGCGAACAGCACCAGCGAAACCGTGTTGAGGGTCTCCGGGACCGCGCCGGCGGGGTCGAAACCGGACCACGACGTCAGCGATTCGGCGATGGCGTACATCGATTCCGGGTTGGCCGGGCGGTCGGAATTGAGGCGGAAGAACTCACGCCAGCCCGCGGGGAACAACAGCGCGATGGGCAAGTTGATTGCCGACCACGTGATCACCGCAACGCACGCCGCCCACGCGATATCGATGAACTTGCGGGCTCGGATCGCCACGACGAGCAGCGCGCCGAACAGGAACAGCGGATAGAGCTTCATCGCCACGCCGATGCCGATCGCGAAGCCCGCCCAGCGCGGCATCTTCTTCGCCCACAGCAGCAGTGCCACGGAGGCGGCGGCGACGGCCATCGCGTCGAAGTTGGTGAAGACCTGGAAGATCACCAGCGGGCTCGCCGCCATGAACAGCGTGTCCCAGGGTCTGCGCCCCGCCGAGTAGTACGTGGCCCACACGGCGACGAGCCAGAAGATCGTCATCGTCACCACGAGGATGAGGAAGTACTTGATCACGTCGATCGGCCCGGGCAGGATGCCCGAGCGGTCGAGGTGATCCCACGCGAGCGCCACCTGCGCACTGCCGTACTGCCACAGTCCGGCGAGCACCGGGTACTCCATGTAGCGCACCTGCTCGGAGCCCGGATCGCCCTCGGTCCACGAGAACTTGTACGGGAACGCGCCCTGCGACAGGCCCTCGATCCCCCACAGCGGGATCGGGTCCGCGTAGCACGCCTTGTAGTACTGGCGGCCGTCCCACATCAGCCCCGGTGAGCTGCCGTCGGTCGGGTGGGAGGTCTCCAGGCACGGTGCCTTGGAGAAGAAACCAAACGCGCAGAGGATGACGGCGAACAGCAGGATCACCCGAAGAGGAGTGATCCGCCGCTGCCGCCCGACCACCGCGTGCCTACCCAACGGGCCTCCCCACGCCTGCGCGGCGGGGAGAAACGCGCCGTCGCCGGGGCGGGCGCGCTCGCCCGGGCCGAGCTCCGCGAGTTCACCTGCGAGCGGGCGCGGGGAGGATGAGTCTCCGTTGGTCACGTTGGGTAGGTTATCGCACGCCTATCCGCCGCCGGGCGGGGCCGGTTCGGCGGGAGCCTCGCCTCCGCCACCGCCGCCTTCGCCGCCTTCAACGCCGAGGCCGTCGAGGAAGTCGTTGACCTGATCCTGGAAATTCTGTGCCGGATCCTGCGCCGGGGCGCCTCCGCCACCGCCGCCACCGGTACCGCCGCCCGTAGGCGCCTGCTGGCCACCTTGGGCCGGGGCCTGCTGGCTTGGCTGGGAATCGGTGTAGCCGTAGTCCTGGCCACCGGTGTAGCTCTGGCCACCGCCGGTGCCCTGGCCCGTGCCGCTGCTCGATCCGGAATCGCCGGGCGCACCGGCCTGGCCGCCGATGTATCCCGGGTCCGGGAAGGACTCGTATTCGGTGCCCGCGAGCGAGCTGTCCATGATCGACTTCCAGATATCGGCCGGGTCCATCGCGCCGAACATCGAGCCGCCCGAGCCGCCGCTGTAAAGCGGGACGTTCTCGTCGGTGCCCATCCACACCGCCGTCGACAGTGACGGCGTCGCGCCGATGAACCAGGCGTCCTTGTTGTTGCCCGTGTCGAGCAGCTGCGCGGTACCGGACTTGGCCGCCGAGGCGCGGCCGCCCGCCAGCGCGTGGTTCCGGGATGCGCCCGCGATGGGCTCCATCGCGGAGATCAGGTTGTTGGCGACATCCTTGTTGACGCGCTGCTCGCCCTCCATCTCGCTGTTGTCGAGAAGCACCTCGCCGTCAGCGGCGATGACCTTCTTCACGAAGTGGGGCTTGTGGTACATGCCCTCGTTGGCGAACGTCGACAGGCCGGTGGCCATGTCGAGCACGCGCACCGGGTACTGGCCGAGGACCACGCCCTCGAACGGCGGCTCTCCCCCTTCGGTGAGCGTTTCGTCCGGCAGGCCCGGGATCTTCTTCGCGATACCCGCCTTGTGTGCCATGTCGGCGGTATCCTGCGGGCCGTTCTCGAGCATCGTCTGCAGACGGATGAACGAGGTGTTGAGCGACTTCTCCAGGGCGGTCGCGACAGAACACGTGCCACACGACATGCCCTCGGAGTTGGTGATGGTGATGTTGCCGGAGGTGACCGGCGCCGAGGAGATCTGCTGGCTGAGCGGGATGCCCTGATCGAGAGCCGCGGCAAGGGCGAAGATCTTGAACGTCGAGCCGGTCTGCAGCGGGGCGTTGGCGTAGTCCCAGCCCTCGGCCTCGTTTCCGCCGTAATACCCGCGCACGGCGCCGGACTTCGGATCCATCGACACAGCCGCCGCCCGGTTGGCCTCCGGCTGGTAACTCATCACTTCCTCGACCGAGTCGATGACGTTGTTCTGGACCTCCGGGTCGATCGTGGTGATCACACGCAGGCCGCGGGTGTTGACCATGTCCTCGGAAATGCCGGAGTTCGCGAGCTCTGCGAGCACCTGGCGGCGAATCGGGCCATTGGATTCGTGGCCGACGTTCTGCTGCAGCGGAGCCGCATCCTCGACGATCGCCGGGAACTGCGCGCCCTTGCGCTCGTCCGCGGGCAGAGCGCCCATGTCGACCATGCCGTCGAGCACATAGTTCCAGCGCTGCTCCGCCGCGGGCCGGTTGGCGAAGGGATCGAGCGCGGAGGGGGACTGGATCGTGCCGGCGAGCAGCGCACCCTCGGAGACTGTGAGCGCGGAGACCGGCTTGTTGAAGTACGCCTGGGCGGCGGCGTCGATGCCGTAAGCGCCGCGGCCGAAGTAGATCGTGTTGAGGTAGCCCTCGAGGATCTGGTCCTTGGACCACTTCGACGTCATCTTCGCGGAGGTGAGGATCTCCTTCGCCTTACGCTCGTAGCTCACCTCGTCGCCGACCATCGTGTTCTTCACGTACTGCTGGGTGATCGTCGAACCACCGCCGGCGCTGGACTCGCCGGTGACCTGACCCAAGGCGGCTCGGGCGATGCCGATCGGGTCGAAGCCCTGGTTCGAGTAGAACGTGCGGTCCTCGGCGGCGAGCACGGCGTTGCGCACGTGCACGGGTACGTCGTCGATCTTGATGATGTTGCGGTTGCCCTCGGGCGGCACGATGCGGCCCATGAGCGTCGAATCGTCCTGCGCGTAGATCTCCGAGATCTGGTTGGTCGACATCGACTCCGGAGTCGGGATGTCCTGCCGCTGGTACATGATGCCCACGATGATCACGGGGATGACGATGAAGATGATCGCCAGAACAGCGAGGGTCGTCAGAACGGGGTGCCGACGAAATAAGCTCTGGTTCGGATCGCGGTGGGCAGTGCGATTGCCGCTAAGCGGCGACGACGCTTCGCCCGACGACCTGTTCGTCGGCTTGTCCTTGCCGGGGCCGGGGTTGGCCCGACCGGTATTTTCCTGGCCCATGTATTTCTCCTGCTTCGCAGGACGACCCGGTTAGGCCGCCCAATGACGCACAACACACTGCGAAATGCTGGTCGCGCCGTGACGTGAAAACGCGGACAACTATCGCGCTGACGATCTGCTGACGATCTATTGTCGCGCAGATCGCGCGCGAGAACCATATTTCCGCGCCGAACGGCACCGAAGCAGTCCCGCTTCTACGCCTGGCCGCGCAACGCGTTCGCCCGCCTGATCTTTGCCGAAAGTCCCGCCGGCCAGCCCACATCGTAGCTCTCGATGAGGTGGTTCCACTTGCATGAACGGCACACTTCGACCACGTGCACGGTGAACTCGTCGTGGGTCCGGGCGAGCTCTTCGATCTCCTCGGCCGTGCGGGCCGAGCCGCTGGCATCCCCGAGCGATTCCTCGTACACCCATTTGACGGTGACCAGGTTTTCCTTGCGGCACACCGGGCACAGCTCCTCGCTGACGTGGCCGTGGTACTCGGCGGCGCGCACGAGGTAGCGGTCCGCGTCGCACACCTCGCCGAGCGAGACCCTGCCCTCTTCGAGGTCCGCGAGCGTGGCGCGACGCCGCAGCGAGTAGTCGATTACCCGCTTCGGCGCTGTCGGGTCGAGCTTCACCTCGCCCGTATCCGCATGCTGCTCATTCATTGTCTTCGAGATTACGTGTTCTTCCTCACCCGCGGCGCCACGGGTGAGTGAAAGGGTGCACACGCATGCTTCGTGGATATGAATGATCGACATTACGGCGGGTTATATCGCTTCGATACATCGCGAACGTGTACGCTGACCAACGCCTCGGATAATTCCGCGTTTCGAACTGCGGAGACCTCTGCGGCGACGAAGCCGCGAGCCGGCACAGGGGCCCAACGGACCATCTTGAGAAGGGAGGCGAGAACGCATGCTCGATCTCGCTGTTCTCGGTCTGCTCGACGAGGGACCCATGCACGGTTATGAACTGCGCAAACGTCTGTCAGAGGTGTACGGGACCGTCAGGACCGTCTCGTTCGGCTCCCTGTACCCGACCCTGCGGAAGCTGCACGGGGCCGGGTTGATCGAAGCGGCTCCGACGTCATCCAGCGGTAAAACGCGGGTTCCCACCGCGGGCAGAGGGAAGAACAAGAAGCCGTACCGGCTGACCGACGCCGGCCGGGCCGAGCTCGCCGCGATGCTTGCGGAGCCGAGCGCGGCGAGTTTTACCGACGACGGCTTCGGCGTGCATCTCGCACTGTTCGACCGCACGCCCGCGTCCGCGCGCCTGCGGGTTCTCGAGGGGCGCCGCCGCGTCCTCGAGGCCCGGCGCGAGGAGCAGCGTGGCGCCGCGGGAACGACGCAGCACTCCGAGATCAGCCGCTACACGCGGCAATTCACACTGCTCGGCCTCGAGACGAGCGAACGCGAACTCCGGTGGATCAACGAACTGATCGCCGCTGAACAAACCAGAAACAATCCGTCCCAGAACGCTTGATGAAGGAGACCTACAAAGCTATGGGTAATAATAAGATCCGCGTCGCGATCGTCGGCGTAGGTAACTGTGCATCCTCGCTGGTCCAAGGCGTCGAGTACTACAAGGACGCGTCGCTGACCGACTCGGTCCCCGGCCTTATGCACGTCAAGTTCGGCGACTACCACGTCTCCGATGTCGAGTTCGCCGCCGCTTTCGACGTCGACGGCAAGAAGGTCGGCATGGACCTGTCGGAGGCGATCTTCGCCTCGGAGAACAACACCATCAAGATCTCGGACGTGCCGCCGCTCGGTGTATCGGTGCAGCGCGGCCCGACGCTCGACGGCCTCGGCAAGTACTACCGCGAGACCATCGAGGAATCCACCGCCGAGGCGGTCGACGTAGTCTCCGCGCTCCGCGAGGCCGAGGTCGACGTGCTCGTGTCCTACCTGCCGGTGGGCTCGGAGGAGGCCGACAAGTTCTACGCGCAGTGCGCGATCGATGCGGGCGTGGCGTTCGTCAACGCGCTGCCGGTGTTTATCGCCTCGGATCCGGAGTGGGCCGAGAAGTTCCGCTCCGCGGGCGTGCCGATCGTCGGCGACGACATCAAGTCGCAGGTCGGCGCGACCATCACGCACCGCGTGATGGCGAAGCTGTTCGAGGACCGCGGCGTGGCCCTCGACCGCACTTACCAGCTCAACGTCGGCGGCAACATGGACTTCAAGAACATGCTCGAGCGTGAGCGTCTCGAGTCCAAGAAGGTCTCGAAGACCCAGGCCGTGACCTCGAACCTCACCGGCGAGCTCGCCGGAAAGATCTCCGACCGCAATGTCCACATCGGCCCGTCCGACCACGTCGAGTGG
>NZ_DYXM01000026.1 GCF_020742175.1 Dietzia timorensis | reverse complement strand
GACGCCAGAACGACCAGCCAGTAGATCAGCCAGAACGAACCCGACAGACCGACAATCACCATTGCGATCACGATAAGTACACCGGCGATCCCGCAGGCTGCACATGCTTTGAGCCAGTCGCGCCGCGCATCCTTCTCGGTAGGGGACCCGCTGGATGACATCGGACGTGCCGTTTCCGCGCCACTACCTTTGCCTCCGCCGTATCTGCGCAGGAACTTCGCGTCCATGGCGCGCACGATGGCGGGACCGAACATCACCGTGAACCCGACGTACACGGTCGCCAGGCCGTGGAAGAACGAGGCGTCGGCTCCTCGGTGGAGGTCGATGTACGTGAGTGCGATGAGAACGATATCGACGACAGGGGTCAGCGCGAGTAAGACCAGCCCGAGCGTCTTCTGCCGAAGCGCGTAGCGCGCGAATAGGCCGGAAAGGAGGAAGACCCAGAACAGGATCTCGGCACAGACGATGGCGAGTGCAATCACGTGGCTACCTTGGGGTCTGATCTTTTTCGGCGTGCGCCGCCACGCTATCGAATTCGCCCCGTTCCGGGGCGGATGCCGAGTGAGTATGCGTTTACCTGCAGCGATGGTGGGTGTGAATGTGGGGCTGCGCCGCGCGAAAAGTCGGAGTGGCTGCGTATCTTTGTTTCGGTTGTGTGGTTTCGGGTGCGCGGGAGTTGGCGCGGGAGCTTGCCCTGACACTGCGTCAAGGTTGCACGATGGTCGGGCCGGGACTGGTGCGTGCGAAAGAGCCCGGAATGAGAAATTTTATCGACGAAAAGAGTTAGCCACCATGGAAATGATCAGGGCGCGAGGACTGGAGCAGACGTTCCAGACCCGCCGTGGCAAGGAGAAAGTGGACGTCAAGGCGGTCGACGGGATCGACTTCGACGTCGCCGAGGGCGAGATCGTCGGCTTTCTCGGGCCCAACGGCGCCGGGAAGACGACGACGCTGCGGATGTTGACCACCCTGCTTCGCCCGACGGCGGGCGAGGCGAAGGTTGCGGGGTACGACGTCATCAAGCAATCGCGCGAGGTGCGCCAGAATATCGGCTACGTCTCGCAGGTCGGTTCGACCGGCAACGAGGTTCGCGCGGGCGAGGAGATCGTCGACCACGGGATGCTGTACGGGCAGGGCAAGAAGGAGGTCACGGCGCGGGCGAAGGAGCTGTTCGAGCAGCTGGACCTCGGCGGCATGTGGGAGCGCAAGCCGTCGAAGATGTCCGGCGGGCAGCGGCGGCGGCTCGATATCGCGATGGGCCTGGTGCACCAGCCGAAGCTCGTGTTCCTCGATGAGCCGACGACCGGGCTCGATCCGCAGGCGCGCGCGAACCTGTGGCAGCACATCCGCGAGCTGCGCGAACGCCACGGCGCGACGATTGTTATCACGACCCACTACCTCGACGAGGCCGATGCGCTCAGCGACCGGCTCGTCGTGATCGACCACGGCAAGATCGTCGCCTCGGACACGCAGAAGAACCTCAAGGCGCAGGTCGCCGGGGATCTCGTGGTGCTCGAGCTGGCGCGGCCGGGCGACGCCTCGCGGGCGGCGCAGGCGCTCGAGCGCGCAGGCGCCGAAGGTGAGGTGGAGATCGCGGATGCGCGGGTCAGCGCACGCGTACCGAGTGCGGGTGCCGCGCTCCCGGGCCTCGTCTCGACGCTCGATTCGGCGGGCATTGCGCTCGAGTCGCTCGACGTCACCCACCCCACGCTCGACGACGTGTTCCTAGAGCTGACCGGCCGATCCCTGCGCGAGTCGTAGGGCGAGATTTGAGGAATAGAACCATGCGATTCTTCCAGGACTCATTCATTATTTTCCGCCGGCAGCTGCGCATCAACCTGCGCAATCCCGCGTGGATCATGATCGGGATCATGCAGCCGGTGCTTTATCTGCTGCTGTTCGCGCCATTGCTCGAGCCGTTGACGGCGCAGTTCGGCGCCGTCAATGCCTACACGTTCTTCGTGCCCGGACTGCTCGTGCAGCTGGGCCTGTTCGGCGCGCTGTTCGCGGGCTTCGGGCTGATTGCCGAGTGGCGCGAGGGCGTTATCGAGGCCGAGCGGGTGACGCCGGCCAACCGCACGGCGCTGCTCTTCGGCCGGCTCATGCGCGATGTGCTGCAGATTTTCGTGCAGGCGTTGATCCTCGTGGGGCTCGGCTACGCCTTCGGGATGGACGCGCCGCTGCTCGGAGTGGTGCTCGGCATTCTCATCACTCTGCTGACCGGCGCGGCCGCGGCCGGCGCGTCCAACGCCTTGGCGCTGACGGCGAAGAGCGAGGACGTCATGGCGCCGCTGACCAACATGTTGATGATGCCGATCCTGCTGCTCTCGGGCATTTTGCTGCCGATGACGATCGGTCCGGAATGGCTTCAGCGGGTGTCTGACTTTATGCCTACGCGGTACATCGTCGACGGCGTGCGCGGGGCGTTCGGTGGAACGACCTTCGATACGACGACCCTGTGGGCGGTGCTCTGGGCGGTGGCGATGTTTATCGCCGGCATCGCATGGGGCACGCATGTGTTCCGGAAGGAGAATGCGTAGGTCTTCGCGTTCGGGTGACCTGAAATCCACCCTTGCCCTCCATATCGAAAGTCGATATTATCGAAAAACGATACATCGACTTTCGATATGGAGGGTTTGTTATGGATACCGAACGAAGGGCGGAGAAGTCCCGGAGACGCGATATCGGCGCAAGCATTTTCGCGTATGCGATTTCGGGCGTTGTTCTCGTCAACTATGTGGCCTCGATTTTCATCAAGGGTGAGTTCGACACCTCGCTCGGGGATGCGTTGGGCGGCGGTATTCCGATCGCCGAGCTCACGACGGGACAAGTGGTGATGTACGGGCTCGCGGTCGGAGTCAAGGCGCTTGCGTTGGCTGCGCTGATCGTGGTGCTCACGCTCGCCGCCCGGAACATGCTTCGTGGGGAGTTCTTCACGCTGGCTAACTCACGCTATTTCTGGGCTGCGACTCTTATTCTCCTGGCGGGAAGCGTCGGCTGGTTTATCGAGGGAATGGCAGACAATTGGTATTCGTCCTCGATCGATTTCGACCGGTGGTCCGGTTTCGCGGCAAAGCCCCCGGAGTTTGTGGTGTTCTATGTGTTCTTGTTGACGCTGAGCCTGATGGCCGTCGCCGTGCGCCGCGGCGTGCGAATGCAGGAGGACGTCGATGGTCTCGTCTGACGAACTTGGAACCCCGGGAGTTGTGTGCCACATCGACCGGTTGGTCGCCGAGCGTGGCATCACGTTGGCGGCTCTCGCCGAGCAGGTAGGGGTTACCCCGGTGAATCTCTCGGTGCTCAAGAACAATCGCGCGAAAGCCGTCCGGTTCTCGACGCTCGCCGCGCTGTGCGAGGCGCTCAATTGCCAGCCGGGGGATCTATTCACCGTCGAGTGAACACCGGCGTCCGACGTCATGGGTGGGGTGATTCGTTCGCTAATTCGATGTCTGTCAATATAGATGTATGTCGAATCAAGATCGAGGTGCAGACGCCGCCGTGCGATGTTCCCCTCTCGTGCACGAACCGCTCTCGGCGGACGAGGCCGCGCGTCGGGCCGGGATGTTCAAGGCGCTCGCGGACCCGGTGCGGCTGCAGCTGTTCAGCGTGATCGCGAGCCACGCCGGGGGAGAAGCGTGCGTGTGTGATCTCGCGCCGTTCGTCGACGTTTCCCAGCCCACCATCTCGCACCACCTCCGGGTACTCAGGGAATCGGGGCTGGTCGCCTCTGAGCGGCGTGGGACATGGGTGCATTACCGCGTGGAGCATGCGGCGACCGGCGAACTCCTCGGAGCTCTCGCGGGTGCAGGAGTTGCCGCGGGCGCTGCGGAGATCGCTTCATGACGGCGCCGGAAGCACCGCAGCCCGAGGCCGCGAGGTTGTCCACCACCGACCGCTACCTTCCGGTGTGGATCGGTGTGGCGATGATTGCGGGTCTCGCGCTCGGGCGCCTCGTCCCGGGGTTCGATTCCGCGGTCGGCGCGGTCGAGATCGACGGCGTTTCGCTCCCGATCGCCCTCGGGCTGCTTGTGATGATGTACCCGGTGCTCGCGAAGGTTCGGTTCGACCGGATCGATTCCGTGACCAGCGACAGGCGCCTTCTCATCGCGTCGCTGATGCTCAACTGGGTTCTCGGCCCGCTGCTGATGTTCGCGCTCGCGTGGCTGATGCTGCCCGATCTTCCGGAATATCGCACCGGCCTCATCATCGTCGGGCTCGCGCGCTGCATCGCGATGGTCATCATCTGGAACGACCTCGCCTGTGGGGATCGCGAAGCCGCGGCGGTGCTCGTCGCGATCAACTCGATCTTCCAGGTCGTCATGTTCGCGGTGCTGGGGTGGTTCTACCTCTCGGTCCTGCCGGGCTGGCTCGGTCTTGACCAGGCGACTCTCGACGTCTCGCCCTGGACGATCGCGAAATCGGTGCTGATCTTTCTCGGGATCCCGCTGGTCGCGGGGTTTTTGAGCCGATTCCTCGGCGAACGCGTCCGCGGCCGCGAGTGGTACGAGGAGCGCTTCCTGCCGAAGGTCGGCCCGTGGGCGCTCTACGGCCTGCTCTTCACGATCGTGATCCTGTTCTCGCTCCAGGGCGATCAGATCATCGACCGCCCACTCGACGTCGCGCGGATCGCGTTGCCGCTGCTGGCGTACTTCGCACTCATGTGGGGAGGCGGATTCGCGGTCGGCATCGCGCTCCGCATGAGCTACGAGCGCACGACCACGCTCGCGTTCACGGCGGCGGGAAACAATTTCGAACTCGCCATCGCGGTCGCCATCGGAACGTTCGGAGCGACGTCGGGACAGGCGCTTGCAGGAGTCGTCGGGCCGCTCATCGAGGTGCCCGTGCTTGTCGGCCTCGTCTACGTGTCGCTGGCATTGCGGTCGCGTCTGCGCACGAAATTCGAGTCGCCGACTCGCGCCAACTACTGAGCCACTCACGCTGGATCGAAGGGGAAAGCCCATGTCCGAGACACCATCGGTGCTGTTCATCTGCGTGCGCAACAGCGGGAAATCGCAGATGGCTGCGGGACTCATGGCGGCGCGGTGGGGGAAACGCGTGCGCATCGACTCCGCCGGAACACAGCCGGGCACCGGACTCAATTCGGAGTCGGTCGAGGTGCTCGCCGAGGTCGGGGTCGACATCGCGGCCGGCGCGCCGAAGCCCGTTAACCCGGAGCTCCTCGCCGCCGCAGACCACGTCATCGTTCTGGGCGCTGAGGCGCAGGTTGATGCGGGGTTCGCGCGCGTCGAACGCTGGGTGACCGACGAACCCTCGCAGCGCGGGATCGAGGGGCTCGAGCGGATGCGGCTCGTCCGCGATGACATCGCCGCGCGCGTGGAGGAGCTTGCGGCCCGTCTGAGTTAGAGGCGGCGTTCGGTTCACAACCGGTGGCGGTCCAGGAATGCGCCGATCTTTCCAATCGCGCCGGCGAGGGTGTCCATGTCCGGCAGGCAGGCGATGCGGAAGTGGTCCGGGTTTGGCCAGTTGAAGCCGGTTCCGCGCGTGACAAGCACGTGCTCCTCGCGCAGCAGGCTGAGGGCGAAATCGTCGTCACCGGCGAAGTCGAACGCGTCCGGCTCGAAGCGCGCGAAGCAGTACAGGGCGCCCTTTGGGGCGACGCAGCTGACGCCATCGATCTCCTCGAGAAGCGCGGCGCTCGCCGTCACCCTGCGTTCGATGGAGCGGCCGGGGTCGACGACGCCGGGCAGCTCGTCCGCGCCGATCGCGAGCGCGGCGGGAATCGCGTACTGGCCCGGAACATTCGGGCACACGCGCATGTTGGACAGCAGGCCGATGCCCTCGAGAAGGTCGCCGGCGCGCTCGGTTGGGCCCGACACCGCGAGCCAGCCCGCGCGGAACCCGCAGACGCGGAACGACTTCGACAGTCCTCCGAAGGTCATGCACAGCACGTCCTCGCCCGCGTGCCGCGCCGCATGGTGGTGCGTCGCGCCCTCGAATACCAGGTGCTCGTAGATCTCGTCCGAGAGCAGAATCAAGTCATGACGTCGGGCGAGCTCCGCCATCCCGCGGACCGTGTCCTCGCTGTACACGGCCCCGGTCGGGTTGTTCGGATTAATCAGGACGAGCGCCTTCGTGCGATCGGTGATCTTCCCGGCGATGTCGTCGAGGCTCGGATTCCAGTCGTTGGCCTCGTCGGCGAGGTAGTGGACGGGGACGCCGCCGGTGAGGTTCACCGCGCCCGTCCACGTCGGGTAATCCGGCGCGGGCACGAGAATCTCGTCGCCCGGGTTAACGATCGCCTGCAGCGCGAGCGTGATGAGCTCGGAGACCCCGTTGCCGAGGAAGATGTGGTCGACGTCGATGTCGGGGATTCCGCACGTGGCGTAGTACTCGGCCACGGCCCGGCGCGCCGGTTCGATGCCCTTGGAATCCGAATACGCCTCTGCCGGCTCGATGCTGGTGGTGACCGCGTCGACGATGTCCTGGCGTGCGGTGAGCCCGAAGGGATACATGTTGCCGAGGTTGAGGCGCAGGATCTCGTGCCCCTCGGCCTCCAGTCGCGCCGCCTCCTGCAGGATTGGCCCCCGCACGTCGTAGGTGACGTCGGCGAGACGGGTCGACTGGGCGAACTGCTTCTGCGGCATGTGGGACCTCCTGCGGGTGGTGCGGGTGCGCGCTCGGGCGCTGCTGGTGACCAGTCTGGCTGCAAAGTGGACTCGCGGGAAGGTCCAATTATTCACAAAAACGTGAACCACTATGCTGGCGCCATGAGTGGGACGACGCCAGATGAGTAGGACGACGCGGCACGTGCACTTGGCGTTGGGCGAGGTCTCCTCGGCCCCGGATGTCGTGGACGCAGTGGTCGCGCAGATCGCCGCGGGCGCGCTCGGCGACGGCGACTGGCTGCCCGCCTCGCGCGCGCTTGCGGCGCAGACGGGCCTGTCGCGCGGGACGATCGTGCGTGCGTACGACGAGCTCTCGGCGGCAGGGTTCATTTCCACGCGCGCAGGCTCGGGGACGCGGGTGAGCGACGGCGCCGGGCAAGCCGCGCGGGCGGGTGCTCGTGCGGGTGCTCGGGCCCGAGGACGACCCGAACCCGCAGCGCCGGCGGCGCCCGAACCCGGGCGGGCGCGGAGTCCGCGGGATCTGCGGCCGGGGATTCCAGATGCGACGCTCGTCGACGAGAAGGCGTGGCGGCGGGCGGTGCGCGCGGCCGCAGGGGCGTCGCTCGTCGGCGTCAACCCGTGGGAAGAACCGAGCGCGAATCTGCGACGCGAGTTGCGCGGGCACCTGCGACGTCATCGGGGATTGCAGGCGGCCGACCCGCTGCTGTTCGACAGCTCGCGCTCCGCGGTGGCGGCGCTGTGTGCGGCGTTCTGCGCTGAGGCTGGGGGCGCGGCAGAAGAAGGGGATGCGGTCGCGTTCCACCACGAAGACCCCGGCTACCGCGGTGCGCTGCTCATGGCGCGCGAGGCCGGGCTGGACGTGCAGCTTCATCCCGCCGAGGCGGAGGGACTTGACGCGGCGCGGCTCGGGCGGCGGCGGTCGATCGTTTTTGTGACGCCGGCGCATCAGTATCCGCTCGGCCACCGGATGAGCGTGGAGCGGCGGGTCGCTCTCGTGCGATGGGCGCGCGCGACGGGATCGCTGATTATCGAGGACGACTACGACGGTGAATACCGCTACGGGGTCGCGCCGCTGCCCGCGCTGGCGACGCTGCCCGGGGCCGAGGGGCACGTGGCGTACGTGGGAACCTCGTCGAAATCGGTGGCGCCGGACCTGCGCGTTGCGTGGTGCGTGGCGCCGGAATACCTGCGCAGGGAGCTGCGGCGATGGCTGGCGGTGCACAGGCGCGGGCCGTCTGCGCTGCCGGCGGAGGCACTAGCCGCGTTCATTTCCGACGGCGCGATGAATCGACATTTGTCGAGGGCGGCGCGCGTGTATTCCGACCGGCGCGCGCGGCTCGTGGCGGCGCTTCGGGCGGAACTCGCGGGGCTTGGGCGTCTAGGCGGCGAGGCAGGCGAGGGCGTGGAGATCGTCGGGGTCGAGGCGGGCCTGCATTTGTGCGTGCTCACGCCGGGCGTGGACGACGATGCGCTGGTGGTGGCGCTCGAAGGCGACGGCTGGCGGGTACGCGCGCTGAGTTCGCAGTCCACGAGGTTCCCGTTGTCCGGCGTCATACTGAATTATTCGAGGCTGCCGGGCGGGGGAGCGCGCGAATTCGCCTCGGCGTTCGGCGCGCATGTTCGCGCGCTCGCCGAACGCCGAGGCGAATGATCGGGGTGAGGGAGCGGAGCTAGTTCTTCTTGGCGGACTTCTTGGCCCGCTTCGCTTCCTTCTTCTCCTTGCGCTTCTTGCCGGCTGCGGACAGGAAGGCAAGCGTTGCGGTGGCCGACAACGCGCAGAGGACCGCAGGGGCGGCGTACACCTTGGCTTCGTCGCCGGCGCGGATGTGCTCATTGACGGCGAGCGCCATGGTCGTGGCGAGGGCAGCCGAACTGGCGGCCCCGACAAGCGGGAACTTGTTGCCTACGACGAGACCACCCACGCCCGCGAGCTCGGCCGCGCCGATGAGCTGAAACTCGTCGAAGGAGTAGCCGAGGTGCTTCGCCGACTCGACCATCGCCTCCTGCTCGGAGACCTTGGCGTACCCGGCTCCGCCGAACGCGGCGCCGAGGATGGCGGTGTGGGCGAGGGTGAGTGCGGTCATGTGAGCTCCTTTTATCGCGCGGGATTGCGAATTTCGGCCCAGTGTAGTCGCGCGGCTACAGCCCGTGCTTGCGGTGGACGAGGTTCTGCATGATCTCCAGCGGCAGCGCCCGCTGTGCCGAGAACGCGAACGGCGCGGACGAGCCGGCCGCGTAGAAACTGGCCGGGCGCTTATCGTCGATCGCCTTGAACAGCTCGGCGACGAGCTCCTGTGTGGAGATTCCCTTCGCCTCGTTGGCGTCGAGATTTGTGATCATCGTGTCGAACTCGGCCGCGTATAGCCCGTCGGGGT
>NZ_DYXM01000025.1 GCF_020742175.1 Dietzia timorensis | reverse complement strand
CGGTCGCCGTGGGCACGTTGGCGGCGATACCCGCGACTTACAGAGGCGCCCATCAAACGCGCGCCCTTGCGGTCGCCATCATCGTGTTCCAGCTACTCGCCACGGACCCGGGCGGCACGCCGACGCTGTACAACCCGTTCTTCACAGCTGCAGCTGTGATCGCAGCCGTGGCAGCCGCCCTGTGGACGCGCCGCGCCGTCGCGTTCACCCGCCGGGACGCGCCGCCTCGCACGGCCACGAAGAATTAGAAGGCCATAGCCTGCGCCCGGCGCATTACCTCCCGCGCGAGATGACCGTGGAGAGCGTCCACCGGGCGCCCGGGGAGCGAGTCGTCCTCGGTGTAGAGATACGAAAGGATTTCGGCGTCCGTGTAGCCGCCGTCGCGCAAGACGGAGATCAGCCCCGGGACGTGTTTGCCGATGCCTTCGTCGGACAGCAGCTGCGCGGGCACATAGACAATGCCTCCGCGGCGAATCGCCAGGAGGCTACCTTCGCGGAGCAGGTCGTGGACGCGCGTGACCACGATGCCGAGACGCTCGGCGACATCGGGAAGCGGGAGAATGTCCGCATCGGAGGGAAGGACATCATCGGTGTAGGGAACTTTACTCACACCACACACGTTAATTGTTAGTCCGGCGAGCGTGCGCCGCCGCGTCCATATTTGCTGGCATTATTATCGAAAGTCGGCGGCGCGGAACATCACCCGCGCCGGATGCATCGAAAAACGTGAAGGGGTGCGCCCACGCTGCGCGGACGCCTCGCCGCACATGCAGGAGGCCTGCACACACGCGCCAAAACGAGGAAGGGACGGTGAGTGGTACCGATGTCGCACGCGCTAGGTCCGGGCGATCTCGTTGATCGCCGCTACCGCCTCGAAGCGCCGATCGCCGACGGCGGCATGTCGACCGTCTATCTCGCGACGGATACGCGCCTCGACCGCCACGTCGCATTGAAGCTGCTCTCCCCCACCCTCGCCGGCGACAGTTCCTTCGTCAGCCGCCTTGAGCTCGAGGCCAAATCGGTCGCAAGGCTCTCGCATCCCGGCGTCGTGCAGGTCTTCGACCACGGGTTTGACGACGGACATGCCTTCCTCGTCATGGAGCTCGTTCCCGGCGGCACCTTGCGGGAAATCCTCGACGAACGCGGCCCCATGCCCGCCCACGTTGTCATGAGCGTCCTTCGTCCCATGCTCGGCGCGCTCGCCGAGGCCCACGGAAACGGACTCATCCATCGCGACATCAAGCCGGAGAACATCCTGGTGTCGACGAACAATTCGGTGAAGCTCGCGGACTTCGGTCTGGTCCGCGCCGTCGCAGAGTCCAGGTCTACCTCGCAAAACGTCGTCATGGGCACCGCCGCCTACCTGGCGCCGGAGCAGATTGCGACGGGCGATACCGACCCCCGCTCTGACCTATACTCGCTCGGCATCGTC
The DNA here is from genome assembly GCF_020742175.1 of Dietzia timorensis. Lineage (GTDB taxonomy): Bacteria > Actinomycetota > Actinomycetes > Mycobacteriales > Mycobacteriaceae > Dietzia > Dietzia timorensis_A. The sequence continues at coordinate 18,598 of NZ_DYXM01000025.1, read as the reverse complement.
GCGTTCGAGCTTCTCACCGGGCGGGTACCTTTCCAGGGCGATTCGCCGGTGGCGACGGCATATCAACGTCTCGAGCGCCCAGTCCCTCCGCCGTCAACGCTGGTATCCGGGATTCCCGAAGATCTCGACGACCTCATCGTGCACGCGACCGAGCGAAACCTCGATGCACGCATCTCCTCGGCGAGGGAATTTCTCCAGCGCGTCGAGGAGGTGTCCTCTCGCAACCGCCTGTTCCACGTGCCGGTGCCGGCGCCGAGCTCGTCGGCGTGGTCGCGGGCACGAGAGCGCGCCGCGAGGGAAGCCGCTGCAGGGGCGGGCGGAGCCGGGCCGAAAAGCGAGACCGTCTTCGATATCGCCTCGCGCGAAAGTAGTGGCGCCCCCGCCGCCTTCGGCGCGGCTGCAGGCGCAGGGTCGGCTGCGGCTGCAGCCGCCGCAGCGACACACGTCATCGGCGACACGCCCCAGGTCGATGAGACCACTCGTCTCCAACAACCATCGCCGGGCGCGCCGGTGGGTGCTCCCCCCGCCGCCCAGCACGGAGCTCCGACGCGGATGCATCCCCGGCAGGCTCCCCCCGTTCCGTACGGAGAGCGCGCGGCGTCGACCTCGGTGTATCCGGGCGCGCCCGGGCCCGGCCAAGGCGCGCCTCCGCGCGGCCCCGCCGGGCAGCCGCCGGCTCCGCCGTCACGGCAGCTGCCGGAGGTCCCGAACGGTCTGCAGTCCAAGCGCGGAGCGGGGTGCCTATGGGCGTTCGCGGTTCTCGTGCTCGTCGCGATTCTCGGGGTCGCCGGCTGGTGGCTCGGTTCCGGGCGTCTCATCGAGGTTCCCGATGTGTCCGGGATGAGCGTGCCGGAGGCGTCGGCGGCGATCGCCGGTGTCGGTCTGACGTCGGCGGAGGAGGAACTTTACGACAACGAGGCGCCCGAGGGCGACCTGTTGGGCACCGAACCCACGGCCGGCGAGCGTGTCCAGCCCGGTGGCACCGTGACGATTCTGGTCTCGGCCGGACAACCTGTCGTTCCGGACATCAGCGCCGACCGTTCGAGGGAAGCCACCGAGTCCTCGATCAACGAGCGCTCGCTGGTTCCCGTCGTGGCCGAGAAGGCCAGATTTTCCGACGATGTCCCGGAAGGCGCTGTGCTGGAGCTCAGTCCTGCACCCGGAACGACCTTGCGTGTCGGTGACGAAGTCGAGCTCGTGCTCAGCGGCGGTCCGCCTCCCGTCGACGTCCCGGAACTCGTCGGCCTCCCTCTCGACGATGCCCGGAAGGCGCTCGAGGCCGTGGGCCTGCGCGTGGGCAACGTCACCGAGAAGTTCGACGCCTCGCAGCCCGCCGGCTCGGTCGTGTCCTCCGAGCCGACCACAGGTGAAGCCCTTCGCGCGAATTCCCCTGTCAGCCTCACCGTGTCCACCGCGGCACGGGTACCCGATATTCGGGGGATGGAAATCGACGAAGCCCGCGCCGAGCTCGAAGACGCCGGGTTCACCGTCGTCGAAGGTCCAGCCGAAACCGACGAGGATGTCCTCGCCGGCAAGGCGGTCCGCACCGAGCCTTCCGCGGATGAACTCGTCGATGCGAAAACCACGACTATCCGGCTCATTCCTTCGAATTCCGTGCGCGTCCCGATGGTGCTCGGCGATACTGTCGGCTCCGCATCCGACAAACTGCGCGAGCGGGGCCTGCGCCCCAAGGTCGAATCCGGCCGCAATGGGGTCGTGTACGGGCAAAATCCACTACCCGGCCGCGTCGTCGGCCCCGACACCGAGGTACGACTCAGCGCCCTCGGCTGACTCCCCATGCAGGGAAGTCGAACCCGAGGGCGCTGATCTTGACGGGGTATCGCTAGTTGCGCAGCATTTCCGCGACCAGGTACGACAGCTCGAGCGACTGCTGGGTGTTAAGCCGCGGGTCGCATGCGGTCTCGTACCGGCCGTACAGGTCGGAATCGGAGATATCCTGGGCGCCGCCCAGGCATTCGGTCACGTCCTCGCCGGTGAGCTCGATGTGAATGCCGCCGGGGTGCGAACCGATCGCGTGGTGCACCTCGAAGAATCCCTGAACCTCGTCGATGATCCGGTCGAAGTGGCGGGTCTTGTATCCGGTGGATGCCGTGTGAGTGTTCCCGTGCATCGGGTCGCACTGCCAGATCACCTTCTGGCCGGTGGCTTCGACCGCCCGCACGATCGGCGGAAGCGCCTCGCGAACCTTGTCGTTGCCCATGCGCGACACCAGCGTCAGCCGACCGGGGACCCCCTCGGGGTTCAGCTTATTGACGTACTCGACGGCGAGTTCGGGGCTCGTGCTCGGGCCGATCTTCAGACCGATCGGATTGTCGATGAGCGCGGCGAAGTTCACGTGCGCATCGTCGATGCCGCGGGTCCGCTCGCCGATCCAGAGGAAATGCGCGGATAGGTCATAGAAGCCCGAGCTCTGTCCCTTGGCGGTCAGCCCCTGCCCGTCGTCCGCGAGACGCAACATGGACCGTTCATAGTCGAGGACGAGCGCCTCGTGGCTGGAGAAAATCTCCGCTGTGTGCAGGTTCGAATCGGACACACCGCACGCATCCATAAACCGAAGGCCCCGGTCGACCTCCGAGGCCAGAGCCTCGTAACGGGCACCGGCGGTCGACTGGGCGACGAACTCCATATTCCATTCGTGCACGCGATGCAGGTCGGCCGTGCCCGAGCTCGTCAATGCGCGCACCAGGTTCATGGCCGCCGAGGCATTGGCGTAGGCGCGGACCAAACGAGAGGGGTCATGACGGCGGGCACCCTCGTCCGCTGCGAGGGCGTTGACCATGTCGCCTCGGTAGGACAGCAACCCCTGGGCGTCGGTGTCCGAGGAGCGTGGCTTGGCGTACTGACCGGCGATTCGGGCAACCTTGACCACCGGCATCGAGGAGCCGTAGGTGAGCACGACCGCCATTTGGAGCAAGGTACGCACGACTCCCTTGATGTGCGGCTCGGTGTTGGACTCGAAGGTCTCTGCGCAATCCCCGCCCTGCAATAGGAACGCGCGCCCCTCGGCGACCTCGGCGAGCTTGCCGCGGAGGGTGTCCACTTCGCTCGCCACGCACACCGGCGGGACGGACTCGAGAACCTTCCTCATCGCCGCAGCCTGATCCTGGTCCCAGGACGGCTGCTGAAGTGCAGGCCGGGACAAGGCGTCATCCAGGCGGGCGCGGAGATCCTGCGGGAGCGCCGGAAGTTCTGGAAGTTGATTGATATCTACATCGACAGACCAGTTCACCCCACCCACTCTAGGCGGTTTCGCGAACTGCAGTTAACCGATGTCCGATCCGCGCGCTTGGAGCGCCTTCTCGATGACCTCGAACTTGGCGACGTTATGCCGCGCATCCTCCAGCGCCGAGTGTGCCTTCGCGCTGTCGAGCGCCGGCAGCGGCGGACGACCGGCGAATTCCCAGAGCTGCTTGAGTTCTCGAGTGAACCTGGGCATGGCCTGCGGCAGCGCCGTCATGTCGCCCCACAGCTGGCACACCGCCACGTGATCGTAGGCACCGACCCACGCCCATAGTTCGATGGCGGTCCCGCGCGCATTGGTCATGAGAAAGTCGTAGAGCTCGTCGCGCAGGCGATCTCTGCCCATCCATGCGCGGTCCGAGGGGTTCGGCAGCTTATTCAACACGTTCCGTTTGACCCACTCGCCTGCCTTCGTGGGGTCGTGATCGGTGGACACGGCATAGAACTCGGGTCCGGGGACGCCGTTGCGGGATTCGGCCACCACTCCGATGGAAACGAGCTCGATGGTGTGACCGTCTTCGATGAACTCGCAGTCGTAGAAATACCGCACTCGGTGCTGGCCCTCTTTTCTCGTCCTATGTGCTGTCGGATCGGTTCTCACGCTTGGCGGAGAGTTTTTCCTTGACCTCGGCACCGTACACGTCGGGCACGTATTCCTGCCCGGTGAGTGCCTGGATCCGACGCATGACCTCGTCGGTAATCTCCCGCTCAGCGTCGCGGTCCCCAATTCGATCGAGCCACGGACTCACGTCGAGCGGTTCGCCGATGAGAACGCGAATCTTTGCCCGGTGTGGGACATGCGAATCTGCACGGAGAAACTTATCGGTCCCGATGACGCCGACGGGAACGATGGGCATACCGGATTTGAGCGCAACACGGGCGATTCCGGTCTTCCCGCGGTAGAGCTTTCCGTCCGGCGATCTGGTGCCTTCGGGAAACATTCCGAGAATCTGACCTTCGCGGAGGACTCTGGCGCCTGTCTCCATGGCATTGGTAGCGGCGTCGGCATTTGTGCGGTCGATGGGCACTTGTCCGGTCTGTGCGAAAAAGAAGCGTTGGAACCTTCCCTTCAGCCCCGAGCCGGTGAAGTATTCGCTTTTCGCGAGAAACGTGATCCTGCGCGGCGCACGGAGTGGGAGGAAGAGCCAGTCGGCAGCCGAGAGGTGGTTGATCGCTAGCAGCGCCGCGCCATCCTTCGGGAAGTTCGACCCACCTTCGAACGTAGGACGGCCGGCAAGGAATAGCCATGGCCCCAACACGATGTACTTCAGCACCCAATAAAACATCCGTCCGCCTCCCAGCGAATAAGTCCACGCGGATGCTTCTCACACTATTCCGCCGGCCTCCGGATCGGGTGAAATCTGCTCGAATACGGCGGCTCTTCGGGGAATGGGGTGTATCTGGCGACCCTCCGGGGTCAGGCCCGGGCGATCATCGACTCCGGCCACATGCTCGGGTTGGCGACGAACACTATCCGTAAGCGCCCCTCGTCGCCCCTCTGCTCGAATTCGACCTGGTGAACCAGGCAGCGCGCGAGCACACTCCCTATTTCCACGTCGGCGCGCACACCGGAGAAGAACATCCGAAGCCGGCCGTCGATCACCACAGGTTCGCGATCTGGTTCGGCGGGGACGGAAACGACGAGCTCGTAAGTCGGCAAACCGTCAACGGGCTCCACTCTTCGCACCGGCTCGACGGGATTCGTCTCCGCTGCTCGGGCCCCCAATAGCGCTGCCATAGCAGTAGTGGTCCGGACGTCCTCGCCCGTGCCGGCGACGACGATGCTTATCGCAGGAAGGTCGGCGGTAACCGAGCCCTTGGAACCGGAAAGCCAAGCGGTGAGGATGTCCAAGGTCGAAGCGATCTCGTGTGCGTCGAGAACGGCCGGGTCGATGTGCTCGCCGGCGGCGAGCGCCGCAAATCGGGTATTTCTCGGCCATAACGACTCGATCAGGTCGGCGCTTTGCTGCGGTGCCTCAATGCGGTGCAGCGCGGCAGTCGTGCCGTCCATTTCGCGGATGACGAGTCCCCAAGCTCGCGATTCGACGGCGCGCCTGAGATATTCCCAGCTCAATGCCTCGGCAAGTGAGGAGTTCCGGTCAAGGAGGAGAAGCCGAGGCCCGGTTGCGTCTGCCGAGCGGAGTCGTTCTCCATACGACGCTGCGAGCGTCTCGGCGTTGTCGTCACGGACGTCGAGTACGTCTTGCCTGTAGCTGCTCAATTTTCTGGTGAAATAGTTCGGCGAGGACGTATAGAGCATGGCGGTAGCCTCCGGGCCCGCATCGCCGATCAGCTCCTCGATCGTCTTTGCCCGCTCTTCTCGTCCCCCGCCGATAATGACCACACACTGGGTTTCATCCGCAGAATTGCTGTCGGTCAACGCTTCTCCACTCTGGCGGCCAGATCCTCGAGGGCCGCGTTGATGATGCGTTTCTCCGCGCGCTCCCTGAAGCGCCCCAGCATCTCGACGGTCAGTTCGACATCGATCGAGTAGGTGACATCTGTCGTGCCTGGGCGTTCGCCCGGCTCGAGGGAATAGCTCCCGTCCTGCCGGGTTTGAAGGATCGAGGGCTCCGAGAGGCTCCAACGCACCTCGGTTCCGTCCTCCGACCACGAGTAGTCGAGTTGATATTCGTCCTCGACGATGCCGGCGATGAGTACAAAATCCACGCGAGCGGGACGTCCGGCGTCATCGGTAGAGACGATCGACGTCTTCCGAATTGCCGGCACCCAGTCGGGGTAATTGTCGAAATCGGCGATGGTCGACATGATCGTGTCGAGGTCGGCGTTGACAGTCGCCGTCTTCTGGGCGCTTCCTCTCGAGCTCGAACCGGATCTCGACGACGCCGAGCGGCCCTCCGGCAGCGGTGCCGAAGACGTGTCTTCGCCGCCCTGGCCTTCTGCCGTCATGGTCGGTTCACCTTCCTGGTCGTCGCCGCAATGATCTCTCATCCACGCTACTGTCTTTACACCTCGCGACACACCTCACGGTCCACACTCACACCAAATAAGCCTTTCGGCGTGCACGTCGACGGTCGCATAATGATATAACGCCTCGAGTTAATCCTGCGCATTCAATTGCCGTGGGTAACAGCCGAAGTCCCGCTCCTTCGAATTGCCAGGGAAGTCACGTTCGACCTCAGGGCAACGGGTAGACTGTAAAAAGTTATGAGGGTCACAGTTCACGGCCTCCGGTCGCGGATATGGATCGGCAGCTGCACGGACGTCGTCACGGCGCCGTTCCAGCATGAGGCCGGAAAATGTTTACTGTCCTTCAACTGTTCGCCGCCGAAAGGAATTACGAATGCGTGAATACAGCGTCCCCGGTGATATCAATGTCCCCGACGACTGGTCCTGCGTACAGGTTGTCTATGACATCGCCGCCGAGGACCCCAACCACACGATGTTCCTGCGCGAGCAAGGGTCGTCGTGGGCCGAGGTGAAGGCCAGCGACTTCGTTTCCGAGGTTCGAGAGGTTGCGCGCGGCCTTGCCGCCAGCGGAATCGAGGTCGGAGATCGCGTCGCGATCCTTTCGTCCACCCGCTACGAGTGGTGCGTCATCGACTTCGCCATTTGGGCGGTCGGCGCCAGCAGCGTACCGATTTACGATTCCTCCTCGGCCAGTCAGATCGAATGGATCCTGTCCGACTCGGGCGCCAAGATGGTCATCGCCGAGTCCGCTTCTCACGCGGCCGAGGTTGATGAGGCGGCGAAGGACGTCGAGCAGGATGTCGCCGTGCTCGTCATCGACGGCGAGGAAAAGGCCCTCGACAAGCTCAAGGCGGCGGGCAAATCCGTCGAGGACGCGGAGCTGGACAAGCGCCGTGGGGAGGTCACGTCTTCCGACATGGCCACCCTCATTTACACCTCGGGCACCACGGGCCGTCCGAAGGGCGTCGTGCTCACCCACGGAAACATCCAGGCCGAGGCGTTGGCCGTGTCCGAGACCTCGCTGAGCGAGTACCTCACGCCCGGCAATGTCTCGCTGATGTTCCTTCCGCTGGCACACGTGCTCGCGCGCGCGATCAACTACGCCGGGATCTACAAAAAGGTCACTCTTGCCCACACCGCAGACCTCGCCAACATCGTCGAGCGTTTCGGGCAGGTGCGCCCCCAATACATTCTTTCCGTCCCGCGCGTCTTCGAGAAGGTTTTCAACTCGGCACGCCAGAAGGCGCACGACTCCAGCCCCGTATCGGGCAAGATCTTCGAGGCTGCTGTCGACACGGCGGTCGCGTACTCGGAAGCCATGCGCTCGAACGGCAAGCCCGGGACGCTGCTCAAGGTCAAGCACACGATTTTCGACAAGCTGGTGTACAGCAAGTTGAAGGACGCTCTCGGCGGGCGTTGCCAGGTCGCCGTGTCCGGTGGAGCTCCCCTGAGCTCCCGACTGGCCCACTTCTTCGACGGCCTCGGAGTGACGATCTACGAGGGATATGGGCTCACCGAGACCTGCGCCGCACACTGTGTGAATACGCCGGAGGCTCTGAAGATCGGCACCGTCGGTCGCCCGCTCCCCGGCCACGCCGTTCGCATCGAGCAGGACGGCGAGGTCGTCGTATCCGGCCCTGTGGTCACCAACGTCTACTGGAACAACGAGGACGCGACGAACAAGTCCTTCAAGGACGGCTGGTTCTACACCGGCGATCTCGGTTCCATCGATGATGACGGCTTCCTCACCATCACCGGACGAAAGAAGGAGATCATCGTTACCGCCGGCGGTAAGAACGTGTCCCCGGCTGGTCTCGAAGAGGGCCTCAAGCAGGACGCCATGGTCGCGGAGGCCGTGTGTGTCGGCGACGGTCGTCCGTTCATCGCCGTACTCCTCACTCTGGATGAGGAGTCCTTCGATCGGTGGAAGAAGGACAACGGCAAGGAAGGCTCGATCGAGGATCTAGCCGACGATGCTGATCTACAAGCTCACCTCGACAAGGCGCTCGACCACGCCAATGCGACGGTCTCCCACACCGAGGCCATCAAGAAATACAAGGTGCTGCCCACCCAGTTCACCGAGGAGAGCGGGGAGCTCACCCCCTCGCTCAAGGTCAAGCGCAACGTCGTCCACGAGAAGTTCGCCGACGAGATCGAGGCGATCTACGCCAAGCGCTAGGCGCGCGGTTTATTCGTCCGTAGCGACGTAAAGAAGGGTGGTTCTCGGCCGAGAACCACCCTTCTTTTCTCTTCAACGCCGCAAGTACCGGCGCGGCTAGCGGCGATTCAGTCGTCCCACGGCAGAAGAACCTCGCGCATTCGGTTGCCCAGTTCGTCCCACGACCACTTGCCGAGCACCCACTCGCGCCCGGCACGGCCCATCGAACGAGCGCGCGCGTCGTCATCCAGAATCTCGATGAGCGCCTCCGCGACAGGCCGCGACTGCGAGCCGTCGACCACGAGCCCGGTCTGCCCGTCCAGAACAGTTTCCGGAGCGCCACCGGAGCGTCCCGCGACCACGGGCACCCCGCAGGCCGAAGCCTCGAGATACACGATGCCGAGGCCTTCGACGTCCAGTCCCGCTCCCCTTGTCCTCGCGGGCATGGCGAACACGTCCGCGGCCTGATGCAGCTTCACAACGTCGTCTTCCGGGACACGTCCGGTGAAGATGACGTGATCGGTGACGCCGTGACGCTCGGCGAGCTTCTCCAACGTCGCACGGTACGGCCCGCCACCGGCTAGTACGAGTACGGCGCCGGGAATTCGGGCACGGATCTTCGGGAGGGCCGCGATGAGCTTGTCCTGCCCCTTCCGCGGGACGAGCCGCGACAAGCACAGGATCATCTTCGCCTCGGAACCGATCGAGTACCTGGAGCGGGTGGCCTCGATTGCAGAACGATCGGTTTCGGGCGCGAATCGTTCGACGTCCACGCCACCGGGCTGGTGGATCAGCCGTGCCCGCGGGCCGAAAGCCGCCGAGAACCTCTGCCTCGTGTATTCGGACACGAACGTGACCGCGTCGGTGTGGTCTCCGATATAGCGAAGCGCGGCGCGAGACGGAGGCAGCATCGACCACCCGACCTCGTGACCATGCGTGCTCGCGACGATGTGCCGCACGCTGCCGCGGCGAAGAGCGCCGGACATCACGGCCAACGGGGCGGCCGCACCGAACCACACGGTTTCGGCCTGCCATTCATCGACGAGGCGTTGCGCCTCCGCGATGACGTTCGGCGTAGGTAGCAGCATCCCTGTGGGCATGCGACGGACCGTGTACGGGCGGGCGGCATCATAGGCCGCCGACTCCTCTTCGCCGAAAGTGGAGGTGAGGACACAAACGTCCTCGGCGTCGAGATAGCGGAGATAGCTTTCGATATACGACTGGATGCCGCCGGGCCGCGGCGGATAGTCGTTGGTGATCAGTAGGGTGCGAGCCACGGACTCCAGCCTTTCACACATCGAAGTCGCGCCGGCACGCGACATCGTGCCGAAATGCACAAACTCCGCAGGGTCGCCTTATGGGCGCCGCTCTGCGGAGTGGGTGCGGGAATTACTCGCTCTGTCGAACTACCTCTTAGTAGTAACGGACGGCGTTGTTGAACGGCATCGAGTCGAGCGGCGCGTAGCCGACCGGAACGCCCTCGGTCGAGGCGTGGAGGATCTGGCCGTCGCCGGCGTAGATGCCGACGTGGGTCGCTCCGCCGTAGAAGGAGACGATGTCGCCGGGCTGCAGGTCGCCCTTGGCGACCTGGGTGCCGCCGGAGGACTGGGCCTGGCTCGTGCGCGGGATATCGATGCCGGCCTGGCCGTAGGCCCACGACGTGAGTCCGGAGCAGTCGAAGGAGTCGGGGCCGGTTGCGCCCCACACGTAGGGTGCGCCGACCTTCGTCTGCGCTGCTTCGAGGATCTGCTGGCCCTTCGAGGTCGGAGCGGCCTCGACGTACTGCTGCTCGGCCGGGGCGTCGGTGGCCTCGGAGATCTTGACGATGTCCTCGAAGCCGGCAGGGACCTGCAGGTCAGCGGGAGCGTCGAACGTCACAGCGTTCGGCAGACCCTCAACCGGGTTGACGAGCTCTGCCTGGTACGGGGCGGCTGCTGCCACACCGGCGCCGGCGATTGCGGCTCCACCGGCAAGCAGGCCGGAGATGGCAATGCGACGAGTGTTCGACTTTGACGGTGCGGAATGAGCTCCCACGAAACGTTCTCCTTTAGGTCTTGCTCCACTCGGAGGTTCTATTCGAGTTGGTCGTTCGTCTGATTCCCGATCAAACACTCGACACGGATCGAATCCGGTGGCTTCCTCGACCCCCGCTGTTGACGGGTGTTGATCCCGAGGTCTCAAAAAGATTACGAAATCGTGACAAACGTGTCCAACACCCTGGAGCGCCAACGGCCCGAAACCGGCGATTCCGGTCCATTTCCGGCCTGTTGCGTGTCGCCTATAACGAAACGATCACAATTCCGCGAACTCCGGCACCACGAGTCGTACCTGCATTTTCGGTCGCTAACTTCCCAGGGTCCCGCCAAATCGCTTTGGGACAATCGGCGCTCGATTTTTTCGTTTGTGAAGTGTGTCACAAGCAGGTATCGGGCGTGTCTTTCTCGTTACCGTCCGCCTGTTTTCGTTACCGATGACGGCGGACGTGGCGATCCCCTCGCGACTCCAATGTCGGAGTCGGGTCTTATCGTTGGTGGCTATGAGTTCCGCGAGACCGTTCGGCGCACACATGCCGCCCGCCGGCACCGGCGGTTTCGATGTCGAGGCGAAAGCGGAAGGCAGCCACCAGCAGCTTCTGTGGTCTGAGGATCCACCGCTGTCCGAGACCACGTTCGTGATCGTGGACCTCGAGACTTCCGGCACGTCGCCGGGAAACGCCGCGATCACCGAGATCGGCGCGGTCAAGGTTCGTGGGGGCGAGGTGCTCGGCGAGTTCGCCAGCTTCGTCCACATCGACAGCCCCCTGCCCGCCGACATCGTCCGACTTACCGGCATTACCGATGCGGACCTGCGCAGTGCCCCGCCGATTTCAGAGGTGTTCCCGGCGTTCCACGAATTCGCCAGGGGCGCCGTTCTCGTGGCCCATAACGCACGCTTCGATATGGGTTTCCTCAAGGCCGCGTGCAACAGCCTCGGGTACGAGTGGGACTTCCCCGCCCCACTTTGCACCCTGGTCCTGTCGCGCCGGATCGTACCCAAGTCCGATACCCGTTCATATCGACTGCACGATCTGGCACGGCTGTTCAACGCCGAAACCGAGCCGAACCACCGTGCGTTATACGACGCGAGGGCCACGGTGGACGTACTGCACGGGCTTATTGAGCGAGTGGGCGACTGCGGCGTCGAGACACTCCCCGACCTTCGCCGGTTCGACAATCGACTGTCTCCGACCACGCGGCGAAAGGCGTCGTTGGCCGATGGCCTTCCCCAGTCACCCGGCGTATATATCTTCCGCGACGACACCGGCGTTCCCCTGTATGTCGGGTCGTCGATCAATGTTCGGAATAGGGCGCGCAGCTATTTCTCAGGCGGCGACTCGCGATCACGGATGCGCACGATGGTCGGGTTGGCAGCATCGGTGGAGGCGGTCGAATGCGCCCACGACCTTGAAGCGTGGGTGCGCGAAGAGCAGCTCATCGACTCATTGCAGCCACCATTCAATAGGAGGTCGCGGGCCCCTCGTCGAGGATGGTGGGTTGCCCCGGGCGCCAAGGGCGGCTCGCTCAAGGTCGAGAGACTTCCGTTCCCAAGCGCGGTCGGCCCATTTCGCACGAAGAACGAGGCACGCGAGTGCGCCACGATTTACGGGCTTGAGAATTGGGACGGACTTTGCGATGGCACGCGACTCGGCGAGCTCGAGAACGCCATCGAATCCGTGACGAACCTCGCGTCGGAGGGCAAGTTCGAACGAGCGGCGCGACGGCGCGATGAGTTGGCGCCGGCCGTTGCCGCGCTCGCAGGAGTGCATTCGCTCGGCCCACTCGCGCGCTGTGAGGAGATCGTGCTGGCTCAGCGCCTCGGGAATACATGGACGTTCGCCGTCATACGTTATGGGCGGCTAGCCGCGGCGGGAACGCTCCCCCGGGGCGCGGATTGGTCCACGTTCGTTTCGAATCTCCAAGGGTCGGCGACACACATCCCTCCGGGAGACGGTCCTTTCGCCGGGGCGACAGTGCCCGGCTTAAGGCTCATCGCACGGTGGATGGACATGCGCCCCACGCGCATCGTCTCGGTCACCGGGCGATGGGACGAACCCGTCCTCGGGGCGCAGCGATTACTCGAGTGGGCGGAAACAGCCAAAGATGCCGCCCGGGAAGCCCGGCGCACTTTGTGAAGCCGCGGGCACCAGCACGGTTTTTGACTGTATATAACGGGGCCGCTGGAGAAGCTAGCTGCGATGGCTCTCGCCGAACGCTGCCCACTTGTCCAGGACGGACTTGGCGGCACCTGAGTCGATGGACTCCGTCGCGGCCGCGATGCCTTCGGTGAGGGCCTGCCCGAAGTCCACGTCCAGCGCAGGATTGCGATAAGCGACGATCGCGGCCGCGGAATTGAGTAGCACCGCGTTGCGTACCGCGCCCGGCTCTCCATCGAGTAGGCGGCGTGCGACGCCGGCGTTGACGTTTGCGTCCCCGCCTCGCAGCTCGTCGAGCGTGGACAGCTCCATCCCGAAGTCGTTCGGGTGAATCTCCGTGACGCCGAGCTCGCCGCCGTGTACCCGCACGACTTTGGTTGTGCCGGTCGTTGTGACCTCATCGAGCCCGTCGGAGCCGCGCACGACGAGAGCATCGGTACCGCGTAGTCGGAAGACGTTCGCCATCGTCTCGGTGAGATTCTCGAACGCGCAGCCGATTAGATTGCGCCCCGGGCGCACGGGGTTGGTCAGCGGGCCGAGCACGTTGAACACCGTCGGAACGCCAATCTCGCGGCGAGCTTGTCCCGCATAGCTGAGCGCCGGATGGAATACAGGGGCAAAGCAGAAGGTGATGCCCAAATCATCGAGCGCACGCCCGACGTCACTCGGGCTGATGTCGATCGACACCCCGAGAGCCTCGAGCACATCGGCTCCGCCGGACTTCGAACTAGCCGCACGGTTGCCGTGCTTCGCGACCTTTACGCCCGCGCCGGCGACGACGAGCGACGACATCGTCGAAATATTGACCGTGCCCTGGCGATCACCTCCGGTTCCCACGATGTCCACGCAATCAGAGCCCGTGCGGGACGGAACGTCAACAGCGAACTCGACCATGACGTCGGCGAGGCCGGTGAGCTCCTCTGGCGACACACCTTTGGTCTGCACCGCCACACCGAACGCCGCGATCTGGGCGTTCGTCGCGGCCCCGCTCATGATTTCGCGCATCGCCCACGCCGAACGCTCACGGCCGATGTCGCTACCCGACACCAGGAGGCCGAGAATGTCTCGCCACGCGTAAGACTCATTCGACGAGCGCTGCGCCGCGGTTCCCATACTTGCCTCCATCGAAGTCGTGAGTGCGGCCCGTCCTGCAAAACCCGAGATCACATCAATCAAGCATGCGGGATTCTGGGCCGATGAATAAAAGTCTCCCCTACAGTGTTTCATGCCCAACTCGAGCGACGAGTCCGGCTCGAGCTTTCCTAAGAATCGAAAACGGTTCCTAAGACGGAACTGAGGAGTAGTCTGCGCCACAAACCTTAGCGTTAATACCCCCTTTTTGGATGGGCGAGCTGGGGAAAGCCGAGCGAATTCTAAGGAATCTGGGGGTCGATGCAACCCTTTCCGATCTGACACGTCATACTTTTATGTGTGACGAGCGCAGTTGGAAATTCAGAAGCGGCAATCGCTCAGCGAGTGCACTCGCTGAACCGGCCGAACTTGGTCAGCATGGGCACCATCGTGTGGTTGTCCCAGGAACTCATGTTCTTCGCGGGCCTGTTCGCCATGTACTTCGTGTCGAAGGCAAATTCACACGGAGACTGGGCGAACCAGGCGGCACAGCTCAATGTGCCCTACGCCGTGACGATCACCGTGATCCTCGTGGCATCTTCGTTTACGTGCCAGATGGGCGTATTCGCAGCGGAGAAGGGCGACGTGTTCGGCCTCCGCCGCTGGTACTGGGTGTCGGCAATCATGGGCATGATTTTCGTGGCCGGCCAGGGCTACGAGTACTACCACCTGGCGCACGAAGGCGTGACGATCTCGGCGAGCGTTTACGGCTCGGCCTTCTTCATCACGACCGGGTTCCACGGCTTACACGTGATCGGTGGTGTGATCGCATTCTTCGTGCTGATCGCACGCACCCACATGGGCAAGTTCACCCCGGCCCAGGCCACGGCGGCAATCGTTGTGTCGTACTACTGGCACTTCGTCGACGTCGTGTGGATCGCACTGTTCTCCACCATTTACTTCATCCAGTAACCGGCCTCCCTGCAGCGCCCCGCTGCGACTGACCCCAGGCCTTTTTCTCGTAAGGGATCACCGATGAAATCACCTCAGCTGCCCCAGGAGGACCAGTCCGGTAAGGACTCGCCGTCCAAGGCACGCCGCCGCACCCCTTTCCGTCGCCGCAAGGCAACCGGCGCGCTCGTCATCGCCGCCGGTCTCCTCGGCGCCGGAGCGTTTGCGGCAGCGGTCACCCCGGAGCCGCAGGTCGCCACCGCCCAGATGGATGACGCAGCGCTCATCGCAGAGGGCAAGGCGCTGTACGACGTTTCCTGTATCACCTGCCACGGCGCGAACCTCCAGGGCGTCGAAGATCGCGGACCTTCGCTCGTCGGCGTCGGCTCTGGTTCGACCTACTTCCAGGTCCACTCGGGACGTATGCCGATGAAGGCGCAAGAAGCCCAGGCAGAGCGCAAGCGTCCACAATTCAACGAGCAGCAGACCCTCGCACTTGCCTCGTACGTCCAGACGCACGGTGGCGGGCCCGAGATCATCTTCGACGAAAATGGTGAGGTCGCACAGGACTCCCTGCGCGGAGCCAGTGGTGAGGCAACCGGGGACGAGGTCGCCCGCGGTGGAGAACTCTTCCGCCTCAACTGCGCGTCGTGCCATAACTTCACCGGCCGCGGCGGCGCTCTGTCCGGCGGTAAGTATGCTCCGATTCTCGACCCGGCGAACGAGCAGGAGCTTTATCAGGCCATGCTTAACGGCCCGCAGAACATGCCGAAGTTCTCGGACCGTCAGCTCACCCCGGAGGAGAAGAAGGACATCATCGCCTTCATCCGCTCCAATGCCGAGACGCAGAGCCCCGGCGGTTACGCCCTGGGCGGTCTCGGCCCTGTCACCGAGGGTGCGGCCATGTGGTTTATCGGTATCGTCGCTCTCGTCGGAGCGACCCTGTGGATCGGAACGCGTTCATGAGCGAGATTAAGAAGCCTTCTGCCGCGGAACTGGACCGGATGAGCGAAGATGAGCTGCTCGAGCTCGGGACGAAGCTCGACGGAGTGGAAATCGCCCACCGCGAGCCCCGTTGGCCCGAAGAGATCAAAACGCGCGCGGAAAAGCGCGCCGAGCGAGGCGTGACCTTCTGGTTTGCGCTCGCGGCGTTGCTCGCGCTCGCGTTCATCGTCATTTACATCGCCTGGCCCTGGCACTACAAGGGCTGGCAAGACGACGGTTACTGGTACTACAGCCTGTACACCCCGCTTCTGGGTGTCACCCTCGGTGGAGCAATCCTCGCCGTCGGTATCGGCGCTGTCCAGTTCACCAAGAAGTTCATTCCCGCCGAGGTCTCGGTACAGACCCGTCACGACGGCCCGTCCGAAGACGTAGACCGTAAGACGATCGTCGCGGAGTTGAACAACTCGTGGAAGACCTCGACCCTCGGTCGCCGTAAGGCGATGATCGGGGCACTGGGAGCCGGCGGCGCGCTCATTGGTATTGCCGCCATCATGCCGCTCGGCGGAATGATCAAGAACCCCTGGAAGCGCCACGAGATGTCGCTCCACGGTGACGGCACTCTCCACACGACCGGTTGGACGCTGGCCTCGAGCGAGCGCCCGGATGGTCTTCCCGCCGAGAAGGTTTACCTCGGTCGCGACACTGCACGCACTTTCCCGGACGGACACGTACCGGAGGGCGTCGGTCGTCTCGAGCGTCTCCGCATCGAGGATCTCGCGGCCGGCGGACTCGAATCGGTATTCCCGCTCCCCGCTTCTGCCCTGGGGGATTTCCATTCACACATGGAGTCGATCCACGGTGCGCGTAACTCGGTGATGCTCATTCGTCTTCGTCCGGAAGACACCGCTCGCGTGATCAAGCGGCGTGGGCAGGAGGAGTTCAACTACGGTGACTTCTTCGCCTTCTCCAAGATCTGCACGCACGTCGCCTGCCCCACGTCTCTCTATGAGCAGCAGACGCACCGCATCCTGTGCCCCTGCCACCAGTCGCAGTTCAATCTGCTGGAGTACGCGAAGCCCGTGTTCGGACCGGCGGCGCGAGCACTTCCGCAGCTGCCAATCGCGGTGGATTCCGAGGGTTACCTCGTTGCAAATGGCGACTTCATCGAGCCAGTCGGCCCGGCCTTTTGGGAGCGTAAGTCATGACCAACTCCGTACTCGGTTCCAAGCTCGCCGAAGCTGGCGACAACATGGACAGCCGCTACACCATGGCCAGCGGCATGCGTCGACAGATCAACAAGGTCTTCCCGACGCACTGGTCCTTCCTTCTCGGCGAGATCGCGCTGTACAGCTTCATCATCCTGTTGATCTCTGGCGTCTACCTCACTCTGTTCTTCGACCCGTCCATGTCGAAGGTGATCTACCAGGGCGACTACGCTCCGCTCAACGGAATCGAGATGTCGCAGGCGTATGCAACCGCACTGAACATCTCCTTTGAGGTTCGCGGCGGCTTGTTCGTTCGACAGATCCACCACTGGGCAGCACTGCTCTTCGTTGCCTCGATGGTCGTCCACATGCTGCGCATCTTCTTCACCGGTGCGTTCCGACGGCCGCGCGAGGCGAACTGGATCATCGGCTGTGTCATGCTCCTGCTGGGCATCGTCGAGGGCTTCCTTGGCTATGGTCTTCCCGATGACCTGCTCTCGGGCACCGGCCTTCGCATTACGTCGGGCATCATCGTTTCGATGCCCATCGTCGGCACGTGGTTGCACTGGATGATCTTCGGCGGCGACTTCCCCGGCGAGATCATGATCCCCCGGTTCTACGTGCTGCATGTGCTCATCATCCCCGCGATTCTGCTCGCGCTTATCGCGGCTCACCTCGCACTTGTCTGGTACCAGAAGCACACGCAGTTCCCCGGGCCGGGGCGGACCGAGAACAATGTGGTCGGAATCCGGATCATGCCGGTGTTCGCCGTGAAGTCGATCGGTTTCGGCGCCATCACGATCGGCGTTCTCTGCCTCTTCTCGGGCTTGTTCACCATTAACGCAATCTGGAACCTGGGCCCATATAACCCATCCCAGATTTCTGCCGGGTCCCAGCCTGACTGGTACATGCTCTTCACCGAGGGCGGCGCGCGTGTCATGCCGGCCTGGGAGCTATACATCGGCCCGTACACGATTCCTGCGGTGTTCTGGGTGGCGATCATGCTCGGAGCCGTTGTCGGGCTCATGTTCGCCTACCCGTTCCTCGAGGCGAAGTTCTCCGGGGACAACAAGCATCACAACCTGCTGCAGCGTCCCCGCGATACGCCGGTTCGTACGGCGTCGGGCATGATGGCGATCTCGTTCTACGTGATCCTTGTTCTGATGGGCTCGAACGACCTCATCGCCTACCATTTCAATATCTCGCTTAACGCGACGACATGGGCCGGACGTATCGGGCTCATCATCGTCCCGCCGATCGTGTACTTCGTGACTTACCGCCTCTGCTTGGGCCTACAGCGCGCAGACCGAGAGGTTCTCGAGCACGGCATCGAATCCGGCATCATCATGCGCCTGCCGCACGGTGAATTCGTCGAGGTGCATCAGCCCCTCGGCCCCGTCGACGAGCACGGCCATCCCGTGCCGCTTGAATACGCCGGAGCGAAGGTGCCGTACCAGGTCAACCACCTCGGGCTCACAGGCAAGCCACCGCACGGCACGCTTACCGCGGACCCGGTTGAGGAAGCAACGCTCCTCGCCGAGCGCGAAGAGCACGCCGAAGAAGACGAGAAGGAAACCCTCAAGGCACTCGTGGAGCGCACCAAGCGCGGAAAAGACGATTCCCACTAGGGAATCCTCGATCCACCCAGACGTGGCCCCGATCGACTTCGATCGGGGCCACGTTCTGTATTTCCCTGTGGCAAAGACCGCTCTTTGATTCAGATCCGAACGCTAGACTCCAAGCCCTCACCAATTCGAGCCAGAAGAACAATGTCATGAGCCGACTCCCACTACCGAAGATCCGCCCAATCAGAGACGAGGAGTTCGCACAACTCGAAACGATTGAAAACGATGCCGATCGTTTGCTCATCGACACCTTGCGCCC
>NZ_DYXM01000024.1 GCF_020742175.1 Dietzia timorensis | reverse complement strand
GGCGTAGGCTCGGGACATGAAGACGCACACGGAAAGTCGCGCAATACCACGCTCACAGAACATCGCCCGCTACGCGCTCGGCGGATTCATGTCGTTTGCCGGCATCGCGCACCTGACGTTTGCACGGCAGGAGTTCCAGGCTCAGGTGCCGGACTGGTTCCCGCTCGGCGAGGACTTCACCGTCCTTGCCTCCGGAGTTGCCGAGGTAGGGCTCGGCGCTGCGCTCCTGGGATTTCCGCAACGTCGCCGTCAGGCCGGTATCGCTCTGGCCGTGTTCTATGTATTGATCTTCCCCGGGAACATTGCGCAATACGCCGAAGGAACCGACGGCTTCGGGCTCGATACCGACGGCAAGCGATTGGTGCGCCTGTTTTTCCAGCCGCCGCTGATAGCGGCCGCGCTGTGGGCCGGCGGAATCCCGAGGCGGGCTCGCCGCAACACCGCACGGCGACGATAGAACAGAACGACGGTGGGAATTGCCCAGCGCCAGTTCTGGGAAAATCGAACGGGAGGACTTCGCCCATGAGGGCCGACGATCCAGCGAACGTGACTGACCGGAGCGCCAAACTGCTCGACGTCTTACGTGAACGCTCGCCGCTCGTGCAGAACATCACCAACGCGGTGGCAACAAACTTCACCGCGAACGTGCTGTTGGCGATCGGCGCCTCCCCGGCGATGGTCGACATCCCCACCGAGGCAGAGGAGTTCGCGCGCATCGCGTCCGGCGTGCTCATCAACCTCGGGACTCCGCACGAGGAGGCGAGGACGGCCATGCCGGCGACCGCGCAGGCCGCGCGGGCGGCCGACACTCCCTGGGTGCTGGACCCGGTCGCGGTCGGATCGCTTCCGGTGCGCACGACCCTCGCCCGCGAGCTTGTCGCGCTGCGGCCGACGATCGTGCGCGGCAACGCCTCCGAAATTCTTTCGCTCGCCGGTCTCGGGGAAGGTGGGCGAGGCGTCGAGTCCACGGATTCATCCGAAGGTGCGCTGGACGGGGCGCGCTCGCTGGCACGCGAGCACGGCGCCGTCGTCGCCGTGTCGGGGCCGACCGACGTGATCACCGACGGTCAGCGTGTGGTGCGGCTGCAGAACGGGCACCCGCTGCTCACGAAGGTCACCGGAGCCGGGTGCGCCCTGGGCGCGGTGATGGCGGCATTCGCCTCGCTGGATGAAGAGCCTCTGGTCGCGGCAGTCTCGGCATCCGCCGTCTACACCATCGCCGCGGACCTGGCGGCCGAGAAGTCGTCCGGCCCGGGAAGTTTCGCCGCGGCGTTCTTGGACGAGCTGGCGAATATCGATCCGGACACCATTCGTGCACGAATGGACGTGGCATGACCTCCTTCAGTGACTCCGGTTACCTGCGCACCTATCTGGTGACCGACCCGGTCCTGTGCGGGGCGCGAGGCGTGCTCGCCGTCATCGAGTCCGCCGTCTCCGGCGGGGTGACCACGGTGCAGATTCGGGATAAGGCCGCGGGCGGGCGCGAACTGTTCGAGCTCGTCTGCAGGGCGGCGGAACTCACCGGCGGGGAGGCGACGTTGCTCGTCAACGACCGAGTGGACGTGTACAGCGCCGCGAAGGCCGTGGGCGCCGCCGTCGACGGGGTTCACCTGGGACAGGAGGACCTGCCTGTCGCGGCGGTCCGCAAGGTCATCGGACCGGACGCCGTCATCGGGCTGTCGGCGGACACGCAAGCCCACCTCGACGAGGTCCACGAACTTCCACCGGGGACCGTCGACTACCTCGGCGTCGGAGCGATCCGGGAAACCAGTACCAAGGCAGATCATCCCGCTCCGCTGGGGTACTCGGGATTCGCCCAGGTCGCCGCGGCAACAACACTTCCGTGTGTGGCAATCGGCGGAGTGCAGGCCCGCGACACCCTCGCGCTGCGCGAAGCGGGCGCCGCAGGCTTGGCGAGCGTGTCGGCGATATGCGCAGCCGATGATCCACGACGCGCGGCCCGCGATTTCGCCCAGGCGTGGGACGCGACCGAGGCATCAGTCGGAAAGTAGGGGCTTCCGCTTTCTACCTTTCGGGGTAGAATTTGGAGCATGGCTACTCTCAATATCAAGGATCCGCGCGTCCACGAGCTCGCTACAGAGCTCGCGCGTCGTCGCGGAACCACGGCAACGGCAGTCGTTCGGGACGCGCTTGAAAAAGAGGCTGCGCAGCAGCCTAAGCCGATTGATCGCGACCGTCTCAGGGCACTTCAGGACAAGGTGCTGAAAATGGATCTCGTATGGCTTTCCGATGACGACATTTATGACGAAGACGGTCTGCCCAAATGATCATCGATACGTCGGCTGTCGTCGCGATCATGCGTCGAGAAACTGATTGGGTTCACTTTGAGCGCGCGATCGACGAGTCATTTGAGCGATTCATGTCCGCATCCTCGGTGCTTGAGCTGTCGATCGTGCTCAGAGGAGCTGCCGATCCCGAAATCGATAACTTCATCGAAACCATGAACATCGAGATACTCGACGTCGATTCGTCACATCTTCGTTGGGCGCGCCATGCGAACCGTGCCTACGGCCGCCACTCCGGCTCACCGGCAAAGCTCAACTTCGGCGACTGTCTCGTGTATGGAGCGGCTATGTCGACAGGGAAACCCTTGTTGTTCAAGGGAGACGATTTCGGGCATACGGACGTTCCATCAGTGCTGTAGCATGATCGAATTAGCGGTCGCGCGCAACTACACCCCGTACCCGATGGACTTGTACTCGAGGAACTCCTCGAAGCCGGCCTTGCCCATTTCGCGGCCGATGCCCGACTGCTTGACGCCGCCGAACGGCATGTCCTGGCCGAAATACTGTCCGCCATTGACGGACAGGGTGCCGGTGCGCATGCCGCGGACGGCGCGTTCGATGCGGTCCGGGTCGGTACTCCAGACGGCACCGGAGAGCCCGTACGGATTGTCGTTTGCCAGCCGTACGGCGTCATCGTCTCCATCGTGGGGAAGGATGACGAGCACAGGGCCGAAGATCTCCTCCTGCGCGACGCGCGACTGCGGGTCGAGCCCGGAGATGAGAGTCGGGGTGTACCAGTTGCCGCCGCCGGTCGGGGAGTCGAAGACCTCGCCGCCGATCTCGATCGTGCCGCCCTCCTTTTTGGCGAGCTCGACGTAGCCCGAGACGCGCTCGAGCTGGCGCGGGGAGATGATCGGACCGCACATCGTGGCCGGGTCGTTCGGGTCGCCGGGGACGATGCCGGCCATCACGCCCTTGGTGGTTTCGATGGCTTCGCCCAGCTGCTCGCGCGGGACGATGAGGCGGGTGGTGAACACGCAGCCCTGGCCGGCGTGGAGGGTGCAGGTGATCGCGGTCATCATGCAGGCGGTGGCCAGGTCGGCGTCGTCGAGCACGATCGCCGCGGACTTGCCGCCGAGCTCGAGGAATACCTTCTTGAGTGTCGGCGCGGCCGAGGCCATGATGTGCCGTCCGGTGGCGCTCGAGCCGGTGAAGGAGACGACGTCGACGTCGGGGGAGTCGACCAGGCGCTGGCCGGGATCGTTGCTTTCGCTCGTGACGACGTTGAACACGCCCGCGGGAAGGTCCGTGTCCGCCGCGGCAACGCCGAGCAGCGCGCCCGTCCACGGCGTATCCGGCGCGGGCTTGAGTACCACCGTGCACCCGGCCGCGAGCGCCGC
>NZ_DYXM01000023.1 GCF_020742175.1 Dietzia timorensis | reverse complement strand
GTCCGGCTTCGTTCCGGAGGGCTCCGTAGAGGGCCTCGTCCCCGAGGGCTCCGTTGAGGGCCTCATCCCTGAGGGCTCCCTCGAGGGCATCAGCGAAGAGGCGCCGGCTGAGGACGATGCCGAGGCCGAGGCCCAGGACGTCGCGCAGTACCAGGGCGAAGAGGGCGAAGAGGGCTCCGGCTCTGCCGAGAGCGCACTCGCTGCCGGGTCCGCTGCCGGACTCGAGGCCGGTCTGACGGCCGCATCGAGCGAAGGCCCGGACACCGCCTCGGCCACCGCGTCGCAGGCCGGTTCGGAAGCCGGGCTCCA
Organism: Dietzia timorensis; assembly: GCF_020742175.1. Classification (GTDB taxonomy): domain Bacteria; phylum Actinomycetota; class Actinomycetes; order Mycobacteriales; family Mycobacteriaceae; genus Dietzia; species Dietzia timorensis_A. The sequence continues at coordinate 4,743 of NZ_DYXM01000023.1, read as the reverse complement.
GGCAGGCTCCGAGAACAGCCCGCTGTCCGGCTCGGGCGAGGGCTCGGCCGATCAGGGCTCCGCAGACGAGGGCTCGGGCGACGACTCCGGTTCGCTCGACACCTCCTCGCTCAGCGGTGGCGCGGAGGAGTAATTCCCTCCACCCCGCGAGATCGCGGGCGGTTCATTTCGCGAAGAAAACCGCCTGGCCAGTGCACCCGCACCGGAACTCGTTCCGGCGCCGCACCCGGCCAGGCGGTTTTCGCGTGTCTACAGCATGCATCTGCCGCCGCGGCTCAAGGACCATCGCCAATGACGGCGGAGATCCGGAAATTACGGGCCCGGAACGTACCCGCGCTCCTTGTCGACGGCCGGGCCCGGCTCGGCGCCGGAGACATAGTCCCGTAGCTTGTCGAGGAACTGAGTTGCCAACGTGTCGCGCCAGCCGATGACATCGCCGGACAGGTGCGCGCTGATGTGCGCGCCGGGAAGCTCCCATAGCGGATCGCCGGCCGGTAGGGGCTCCTCGACGAGTACGTCGAGATGCGCGGTGATCCTGCCGGATGCGATCTCCGACGTCAGAGCCGGTTGGTCGATGAGCGGACCGCGGCCCACATTGACGACATGCGCGCCGTCCGGCAACGCGGCGAGCTCGGCGGCGCCGAGCATTCCGTGCGTGGCCTCGGTGAGCGGAGCGACCATGACGAGGTGGTCGACGTCGCCGAGGTGATCGGCGAGCTGTCCGGAGTCGACAACCTCGCCGAAATCGGAATCGGAGCTGCGCACGGTGCGCCCGGCGCCGCGTACCTCGATCCCGACGGCGCGGAGCTTGCGCGCGATCGCGCGGCCGATGGCGCCCGTTCCGACCACGAGCGCGCGGCGCCCGGCCACCCTCCGCGTCTCGCGGTGGCGCCACTGGCCCGCGCGCTGAAAGGCCTCTGTCTCGTGGAGCTGCTTGTCGTTGGCGAGCACGCACGCGAGGACGTACTCGGCGATGGGCTCGTCGAAGGTTCCGCGCGCGTTGGTGAGCAGCACATCGGACTCGCGCAGCCCGTCGAACAGGATCTTGTCCACGCCCGCGGCGGCGACGTGCACCCAGCGCAGCGCATCCGCCGCATCCCACGCGGCGGCGAGCGCGCCGGAGAAGATATCCCACACGAACAGCACGTCGGCGCCGGGCAGCGCGCCCGCGAGCGTTTCGGCGGTGGCCTCGCGCACCTCGGCGATCTCGGCGATCTGCCCGATATTATTCGGCGGCGCCACCCCGTCCGCGGACAACATGACGACGACGGGCCTGCCCTGGGAACTGCTCGCATTCTCGCTCATGACCCCACCGTATAGGCCGCCCACGGAAGACGAAAGAGAATTCGTAAGATTGTCTACAATCCTACCGTTGACAATTCGCATTACGGCCCGCACACTTTCCGTTATGAGCAACGCATCGCTTTCGCCACTCCTCAAGCAGGCCACCCCCGTCGTCGTCGACCACGCCTCCGGATCGTGGATCCACGGCACCGACGGACGCGACTACCTCGACTTCACCACGGGCATCGGTGTCACCAGCACCGGTCACTGCCACCCCGACGTCGTCGCCGCCGCCCGCGAGCAGTGCGGGAAAATCATCCACGCCCAGTACACGACGGTCATGCACCAGCCGCTACTGCAGCTCACCGAGAAGCTCGGCGAGTTCCTTCCCGAAGGGCTCGACTCGGTGTTCTACGCGAACTCCGGTTCCGAGGCTGTCGAGTCCGCAGTGCGCCTCGCCCGGATGGCCACGGGCCGGCCGTACATCGTCACCGTCCAGGGAGGGTTCCACGGCCGCACCGTCGCCGCCGCGTCGTTGACGACCGCCGGAACGAAGTTCTCCGCAGGCTTCGGCCCGCTGATGTCCGGCGTGGCCACGACGTCATTCCCCCACGCCCTTCGCCTCGGTATGACGGAGGACGAGGCGGTGGACTACGCCCTCAAGGAATTCGACTTCCTCCTCGCCACGCGCGTCGCGCCGAACGAGCTTGCCGCGGTCCTCGTCGAGCCGTTCCTCGGCGACGGCGGTTACATGGCCGTGCCGCAGCGCTACCTCGCCGGTCTGCGCGAGCGCACCGAGCGACACGGCGCGCTTCTCGTGCTCGACGAGGTGCAGGCCGGCTGCGGACGCACCGGCAAGTTCTGGGGCCACCAGCACACCGAGGGCCTCGCCCCGGACGTGCTCATCACCGCGAAGGGCATCGCCTCGGGCTTCCCGATCTCCGCGATGGCCGCCTCCCGCGATCTCATGAGCAAGGCCTGGCCGGGCTCGCAGGGCGGCACGTACGGCGGCAACGCGGTCGCCGCTGCTGCCGGCGTCGCGACCCTCGGGGTCATCGAGCGCGAAGGCCTCGTGGAGAACTCCCGCGTGCGCGGCGAAGAGCTCCTCGCAGGCCTGCGCTCGGAGCTGTCCGGCGTCAGCGAGATCTGCGACATCCGCGGGACCGGGCTCATGCTCGGCATCGAGTTCGGCAACCCGACCGCGAACGCCGGAACCGAGGAAGCTGCCGAGGCAGCGCGCCTCGCCGGCGCCGTCCAGCAGGCGTGCATCGACGAGGACCTCCTCACCCTCACGTGCGGTCCCACGGGCAACGTCGTGCGCATCATCCCCCCATTGGTCGTGACGTCGGAGGAGGTCAAGACCGGGACCGAGCGGTTCGCCCGCGCCGTTCGCACGGTGGTGGGAGCCTAGTCATATGACCAACTCGTCGCCCGCCGAGCCCGCACCGCCCTCCGCGGAGCCGGCGCGGCCCGCGGCCTCGGTGGAGGAGCTCATAACGGCGCTGCGCGAGTCGGGGCTCGCCCCGGAGTCCTCGGCGCGGCGCGTCGCCGAGTACACCTTCGACGCCTCGAACTACCGCGTCGTGCCGATGGCCGTGCTCTTCCCGCGCACCGAGGACGAGGTCGCCGCTGCTCTCACGGTGTGCCACCGGCTCGGCGTCCCGGCGATAGCCCGCGGCGGCGGCACCTCGATGGCCGGCAACGCGATCGGCACCGGCCTCATCCTCGACTTCTCGCGCCACATGAATCGCGTCCTGTCCGTGGACGAGGCCGCCGGCACCGCCACCGCGGAGACCGGCGCCGTGCTCACCCACATCCGCGCCGCAGTCCACGAGGCGACCGCCTCGCGCCTCACGTTCGCGCCCGACCCGTCGAGCCAGTCCCGGGCCTGCCTCGGCGGCGCCATCGGCAACGACGCCTGCGGCAACCACTCGGTGCGCCACGGCCGTACCGCCGATCACGTCGTCGAGCTGCGCCTGGTCACCTCCGACGGGCTGCGTCTCACCGCAACGCGCTCGGGCGTCTGCGCCACCGACCCCGACGACGGGCCGGCCCGCGCCCGCGCCGAACATCTCGAGCGGGAACTGCGCGAGCTCGCTTCCGACCACCTCGCCGCGATCCGCGTCGAGCTCGGCCGCATCCCGCGCCAGGTGTCCGGCTACCACCTACGCCACCTTCTGCCCGAGGAAGGCTTCGACGTCGCGCGTGCCCTCGTCGGTAGCGAGGGGACCTGCGCCGTCATCACCTCGGCGACCGTGACGATAGTCCCCAGGTCCCAGCGCACCTCGCTCATCGTCGCCGGATACGCCGACATCGTCGACGCCGCGAGCGACGTGCCGCTGCTGCTGCGGCACCGCCCCACCGCGATCGAGGGGATCGACGAAATCATCGTCCAGACGATGCGCGCGCGCCGCGGCGCCGACTCCGTCGCCGACCTCCCCGACGGCCACGCCTGGCTGTTCATCGAGGTAGAAGAACCACCCGCGCCCGAAACCGGCGCCGATGACGTCGGAGATCACTTCCCCAACGCCGATCTACTTTCCGCGGAGCTCAGGTCCACCGGCCACGTGCGCGACCTGCGCCGCGTCGACGATCCCGGCGAGCGCGCGGACCTGTGGCGCGTCCGGGAGGACGGCGCCGGACTCAGCTCCAACCTCACCGATCCGGACACCGGCTCCACGTTTTCCACGTGGCCGGGATGGGAGGACTCGGCGGTGCGGCCGGAGCTCCTCGCCGGGTACCTCGCCGAATTCCGCGAACTCCTGGACAGGCATGGTCTGACCGGCGTCATGTACGGGCATTTCGGTGCGGGATGTATGCACATCCGCATCAACTTCGACCTGCGCTCCGATGCCGGGCGCGGCGTGTTCCGCGCCTTCTGCACGGACGCCGCGCATCTGGCGGTCAAGTACGAGGGCTCGCTTTCCGGCGAGCATGGCGACGGGCGGGCGCGCTCGGAGTTGCTGCCGATCATGTATTCGACGGAGATGCTGGGCGCGTTCGAGCGGTTCGTCCGGGTGTGGGATCCGGCCGGTCTTCTCGCGCCCGGAGGGCTACGCGAGACGCGGCCCATGGACGCGGACCTCGCGCTGGCCGGCATTCCGCACCGCGACCTCGGCCTGCTCACGTCGGGCGATGGGCAGCACCCGGTACAGGCGTGCATCGGTGTCGGCCGCTGCCGGACGAGCTCGGGCGGGGTGATGTGCCCGTCCTTCCGCGCCACGGGAGACGAGAAGGATTCCACCCGCGGGCGCGCCCGCGTACTGCAGGAATTCGTGCGCGGCGAGCGGATCGAGGCCGACTGGTCCTCCACCGAGGTCGCCGAGTCGCTCGAGCTGTGCCTGTCGTGCAAGGCGTGTTCCTCGGACTGTCCGACCGGAGTGGACATGGCGACGTTCAAGTCCGCGTTTCTCTCACACCACTACGCCCGGCGTTTGCGTCCGCTCGCGCACTATTCGC
>NZ_DYXM01000022.1 GCF_020742175.1 Dietzia timorensis | reverse complement strand
ATGGAATTCGCTCGGGCGATGGATGATCATGCGAGGAGCGTTCGGGGAGTGCCGGCCCGCTCCCAGAACCCTGCCGTCAGGGTATTCGATCCGCACCGACATCCCTCCGGCAACGGCGGCGAGGATCCACTTCGTGCCGAGCGCGAACATCGCGGTCACCGGCCCACGGGGCGCGGGAGGCACACCCGGGGCTTCTCGCCCCGCGGAGGTATCGGACTCGGGAACGGGATGGACCCGGAGGCCTCGCGCCCACAGGTAGACACCGTGAGCGCGGATTTTCGCCGACACCGCGACCGGTTCGATCGGGCGACGGAGCGCCAACCCGAGCAATGTCTTGGGCGTGGCCGCTTGCTTCGTTCCGGACACCGACGCGAGAAAATCGGGCTCGCCCTCGCGCTCCAGGCGAATGCCCACGTACAGCTCGTCGCCCGGGGGCGGAACGTCGAGAACATATCGGCCTTCGCCGTCATGGAACGGAGACACCATAAAGCTCTTCGGCACCTCGGCCCGCCCGCGGGCGTCCGGCCGCAGCAGGTAGTGGTGGAGCCCGCCGTAGGTATTGCGGACGACGGCGAGCACCGCGGCCGGCTCCCCCGACGCGGAATGCAGCCACACCACCGACAGCGGATCGAAACCGGCTCCGGCGACACGGCCGGTGCAGGCGAGCAGCGCCGGGCCTTCGACGTCGAGGGTGCGGCCCCACTGAGAATCTTCGCGCGCGGCGAGCTCGGCGACCTTCCGGCGCAGGGCGGCCCCGAAGGACGGCACACTACCGATGTCGAGATCGGCCGGGCGGATGCTCGCCAGCCGCGTCGTCCAGGCGGGAAATCCGGGCAACGCCGCAACTCCGCGCCCGTCGACCTGCAGCTGGTCCACGTCGACGAGCCACCAGTACGAGCGGGCATACACGTCGTGCCGAATCGGGCCGCTGCGCGAATGGCGCACCGAGGTCTCATACAGCGCGTGCGGAGCCGGACCGGATGTGGCGCCGGGACGTGCGCTACCGCTGCCGGCGGACCTGGCCCCGTCTACCGTCACGGAGTCAAGACGTAACGAACGGCCTGGCATCAGTTCCACCGCCCGCCGAGCTTCTCGGCCGCCCGCAATCCCGACGCGGCGCCATCCTCATGAAAGCCCCAGCCGTGGTAGGCGCCGGCGAACACCACACGGTCGGAATCGATCTCGCCGAGCCGGGCGCGCGCTGCGACGGATTCGGGCGTGTAAAGCGGGTGCGCGTATTCGGCGCTGCGGAGGATCTTTTTCGGGTCGACCAGCTCTCGCCCGTTGAGGGTGACGAGAATCCGGGTCTCCCCCGGCACGGGGAGGTGCTGTAAGCGGTTCATGTCGTAGGTGATCACTTCCTGCTGGGGGCCTTCGCCTTCGGAGGTAATTCGGAGCGTCGCCGAACTCAGATGGTTCCACGCCGCCCTGGCTCGCTTCGCGCGCGGAAGAATCGAGGTATCGGTGTGCATGATCATCTCGTTGCGCTGGTACGGCAGCGCCGAAAGTATCTCCGTCTGCGTCGGCGTGGGAGCCCCGAGCATGCGAAGGGCCTGGTCCGAGTGGGTCGCCACGACGACGGCATCGAAAGTGTCTGCGCCCGCGGAGGTATCTATCCGGACTCCGCCTGCCACCGAAACTACCTCGTGCACAGGCTCTCCGGTGCGTACATGCGCGATTTTCTCGGCGACCTTGCCCACATAGACGCGAGAGCCTCCGGCGACCGTCCGCCACTGCGGCGAGCCCAGCACCGTGAGCATGCCGTGGTTGTCGAGGAACCGAAACAGAAACTCGGCCGGATACTCCAGCGCCCGCCCGGGCTCGGTCGACCACACGGCGGCCACGAGCGGGATAACGAACGCGCGCCGGAAGTGCTGCCCGAATCTGTGGCGGTCGAGGAATTCGCCCAGCGTCTCGGGATTGTCCATGAGGTCGGACGCGGCATCCGCCCGGGCGAGCTGTCTACGCGCGGCTCGGTGGAAACGAGGCACGTCCGCAAGCATTTTCACGTGCCTTGGGCGCAGCGCAGCGCGGTTCGGGAGCATCCCCGCGACGCCGGTGCCCCCGCAGTATTCGACCCCGAGTTCGTCGTCGCGGATCGATAACGACATCTCGCTTTCCACGGTCTCGATGCCGAGCTCATCGAAGAGCCTGAGGAGGGTCGGATAGGTGCGCCTATTGTGCACGATAAAGCCGGAGTCCACCGCGATCGTCCGGCCACCGATCTCCACGTCGTGGGTGTGTGCGTGACCGCCGAGGCGGGAGTCCGCCTCGAACAACGTGACCTCGTCGTGGCGCGAGAGAACATGCGCGGCGACGAGACCCGACACCCCGGAACCAATCACCGCGATTCGGCGCGGACGCCGGAGCGCGGCGTAGTTGGCGATGCGACTTAAGTCGGGCAACTGGGTCTTATCGTCGGTCTCGCTCACGCAGAGAGACTCCTACCGTGTGCATACGTTTTGCGCTTACCGCCAAACGCTGCGCCCAGGCTACATGGTCCGAAGACCAGCCGACTGACCAACCTCCCTGGACATCACACCTAGCTGGAGTGTTCGATCGTGTCGGCGCTTGCCCACGCAGCAATCTCACCAGACCAAAATTAGGCTCTTCCGAAAAGCTCTGCCGAAGAACGAACGTGAAGCATGTGGAGCTCGGTTGCCTGGTGTAGTGCCCGCCGATCGAACCGTTCGAGGCTGCGAGTACGTTCATCGTCATCGATCACTATCGACGAGCCCATCTCCCACATCGCTTTTTTCGCCAGCACCATCGTGCGCATCGCTTCCAGCGCAACGGTCCGAACGACAGGTCGGCGCGTGGGGGCGAACAAGGCAAGAGTTGTGCTCGCGGTTCCTGTAGCGATCAAGCTCAGGTTAATCGCGGTCTCTCCGAGTGCACTGTATTCGCGGGCCCAACGGCGCACGAAACGAATTTCTTCGCTGAGCTCCTCGGGCATATGGTCCAGCTGTCCGTTGGTCCACGGGTCTTGGGCGAGACGTTGGGCAAGGCGAACACCGACACTCGCTCCCAAAAGGTGTCCACGCAGGTAGGCGGCGAATAATTGGTCCGCAAAAGGGGCGGGGCGCTGGCGTGGAGTCATGGGAGTCCTTCGGTGGAGTTGTTAGCGATCGATGCTGTCGGGTCGGGACCTACGTGTGCCCGGATCCACGATGACGTTCGTGGGGTCTGGAGTCGTTCGATCTCGACCCAGAAAGCTTGCACCTCTGCTACAGAAAGCAGGCCGCGTTCGATCGCGTACCCTTCGACGTCGAACGAGTCGAAATTCGAACCCAGGTGAGGCGTGGAGGTCCACAGGGTGGGTCGGCGCGATCGATCCAAGGCATCCGACCCCGGTGGCCTAGGGGCTCGTGAGCGCGTCGGATGGCCGTCGTAAGTCGCCTTCTGCACCTGGTTAACATGCTGGGCGTCGACGTCTCGATTATTGGGAGTGCAGGCCATTCAGCCCTCCATGTCGACGTTACATGGCCGACGCTACGAGCCGGAAAAAGAGAAAAACTCACCCTTAGGGGTGAAACATGGACGTCAATAGTCATTCACGGCGCCCCTCCTTGCCCGACACGTGGACCGCCTGACAACTGACTCTCTTTTCTTAATCGACGATATGCGTACCGTTGAGGCACCATCGAGGGGTGGGCACCACAACCGTGTACAGCGAACCGCTCCGCATCGACGACTCCACCACGGTGGTTCTCGTCTCGCGCCAGACCCGCTCGGGCGGGACCGTCCCCCTCGGGGCGCTGACGACGCACGCCGGCGCCACCGAATGGACCGCGACCCCAAAGCCCGACCGCCTCGCCCTCGCGGGCATCGCCGTCGGCTTCGTCGCCGCGACCCTCGCGTGCGTCGCCATGGTCCGCCGGCCGCCGTGGCCGGAGATACTCATCCACGAAGAGCGTTAGACGCCTGCCCCCGGGCAGGAGAAGGGCCAGCAAATGAGCTTCTCCCACACCTGCATCATCGACGCCGAGCCCGAGAGAGTCTGGCAGTACTTCTCGTCTCCGGGAGCGCTCCGCCGCCTCGCGCCGCCGTTCCTCGCGCTGCAGCCCGTCTCCGAGGCGAGCTCTCTCGCGGAAGGCACCGCCGTGCTCGCCCCCGCGACCTCGCTCCCCGGTCCCCTGCGCGGACCCTCCCACCCGCGGTGGATCGCCCGGCATGATCCCCGCGGATACATCGAGGGCGCGCGCTTCGTCGATCGCTGCGCTTCGGCGCCCTACCTGCAGCTCACGGGCTGGGTCCACACGCACACCGTCGAGGCGGTGGACAACGAGCCCGAGGGCGCCGAGGACTCTGCGAACTCCGATGGCTCAGCGTCGAGCACACAGTCGACCGCCGTGGGCGACCACGTCGACGCCCGCGTTCCCGCCGGCTTTCTCGCCCGGACCTTCGCCTATCGCTATCGCCAGCTCGCCGCCGACCTCGACGTGCTCGAGCGGCTCCGGGTCGCCGCCCGCGAGCGCGGCGCAGGCTCCCTGACCGTCGCCGTGAGCGGCGCCTCGGGCCTTGTCGGCGCCCAGCTCACCGCGTTCCTCACCATCGCGGGCCACAGCGTCGTCCGCCTCGTCCGCCACGAAAGCGACCGCCCCGGCGAGCGGCAGTGGGACCCCGAGTCCCCGGCGCCCGACCTCCTCGACGACATCGACGTGCTCGTCCACCTCGCGGGGGCACCCATCGCCGGGAGGTTCACCGACGCCCACGTCGAGAAGGTCCGCTCGAGCCGTATCGGGCCGACGAGAGCGCTCGCGGAGCTCGTCGCGGCGCGTGGCGGGGCGACGGCGCTCGTCTGCGCCTCCGCGATCGGCCTTTTCGGCGCGGAGCGCGGCGACGAGATCCTCGACGAAGACGCGGCGCCCGGCGAGGGCCCCGTCGCCGACATCGTGCGCGAGTGGGAGGACGCCTGCGCCCCCGCGCGCGACGCCGGCGCGCGCGTCGTCAACGTCCGCACCGGCATCGCCCTCTCGGGCGCCGGTGGGATGCTCGGGGCACTCGCCCCGCTGTTCTCCACTGGGCTCGGCGGGAAGATCGGCGACGGCGAGCAGTGGCTCTCGTGGATCGCGCTCGACGACCTCGTGGATATCTACGCACACGCGGTGGTCGACCCGCGATTCGAGGGCGCCATCAACGCCGCAGCCCCAAACCCGGTGCGCAACTCCGAGTTCACCGAGATCCTCGGCCACGTCCTGCGCCGCCCCACGGTGATCCCGGTCCCCGCCGCCGCGCCCGCGCTCGTGTTGGGCCGCGACGGCGCGCGCGAGCTCGCGCTCGCCGATCAGCGGGTCGTCCCCGCCAGGCTCGCTGAGCTCGACCATCCGTTCCGGTTCCGCTCGCTGAGCGGCGCGCTCGCCCACGAGCTCGGCCGCGAGAAACTCCCCGACGTGCTGCCCGACGCGCCCGTCGAGACGCCCGGGGGCGCGGCCGAGTCGAGCCCGGGCGAGCCCGGCGCGTGAGCCGCTCACTCGTGTGGTTCCGGCGCGACCTCCGCCTCGGCGATCATCCCGCCCTCGCCGCAGCCGCGGAGTCCGGACCCGTCCTCGCCGTGTTCGTCCTCGACCCCGCGCTCGTCTCGGCGTCGGGCAGGGCGCGCGCGCTCGCCCTCCGCGACGCTCTCCTCTCGCTCGACGAGGATCTCGGCCATCGGCTGTGCGTGGTCCAGGGCAGCCCGGTCGACGAGATCCCGCGCCTCGCCGAGGCGGCGGGCGCGGACACCGTCTTCTCCTCCGCGGACCACGGGCCCTACGGCGCGCGCCGCGACGCGGCCGTCGCGCGGGCGCTCGCGGGCTCCGGGCGCGGATTCGCCCCAGTCGGTTCGCCCTACGCCGTCACGCCCGGTCGGGTCCTGACGTCGAACGGCACCCCTTATCAGGTCTTTACCCCCTTCCGTCGGGCCTGGTACGGGCGCGGCTGGCCCGCGCCGTCCGTATCGGGGCGCGAGAGCGCGGACTGGCTCGATCCCGCCGCTGTCGGCGGGGCGTCCGGGTCGACCGGGTCGACAGAGACGACCGAGCCGGCCGGGTCGAGCAAGCGAACCGACCCCGGGGCGGCGCTGCGGGAAACACTGTGCTCCCTCCTCGGGGAGGGCAAGGCGCCGCTCGAGGTCGGCGAGGCCGCGGCGCGCGCCCGGTGGCAGGAGTTCCTCGACGAAGGGCTCGAGGGCTACGCGGAACGGCGCGACCGGCCCGACCTCGACGCGACGAGCAGGCTCGGCGCGCAGCTCAAGTTCGGCACGATCCACCCCCGCACGATGCTCGCCGACCTAGCCGCCCTCGGCCCCACGAGCGGGCTCGACACCGCCCTCGCCGACAGCCGCGACACCTTCGCTTCCGAGCTCGCGTGGCGCGAGTTCTACGCCGACGTCCTGCACCACCAGCCGGCCAGTGCGCGCGAGAACATCGACGCCCGGTGGGAGCGTTTCCCGTGGGCAGACGGCGGCTCGGCAGACGAGGCGTTCGCGGCGTGGCGGGACGGGCAGACGGGGTACCCCATCGTGGACGCGGGGATGCGCCAGCTCCTCGCGGAGGGCTGGATGCACAACCGCCTGCGTATGGTGGTCGCCTCGTTCCTCACCAAGGACCTCCGGGTACACTGGCGGCGCGGAGCCCGGCACTTCATGGACCACCTCGTCGACGGCGACCTCGCGTCCAACCAGCACGGCTGGCAGTGGACGGCGGGGACCGGCACCGATGCGGCGCCGTACTTCCGCGTGTTCAACCCCGTGACCCAGGGCAAGCGCTTCGACCCCGAGGGCGACTACGTGCGGCGGTGGGTGCCCGAGCTCCGCGATATCGAGGGCGCCGCAGTCCACCGGCTCCGCGAAGACGGCCACGGCGAGTACCCGGCCCCGATCATCGACCACGCCGAGGCCCGCCGCGAGGCGCTCGCACTCTACGACGACGTCATCCGCGGGTCCTAGGCGTCGGGCGCCGCCCGGTCAGGAGGCCGAGGGGCAGAGGGGGACGGCGTCGCCGCGGCCGCCCGCCTGCGGGGTCGTGATAAACGCGCACGGCCACCAGCCGCGGTCGGACACGGTGCGTTCGACAAGGTCCCAGGCGTCCGCGGAGAGATCCGGAGTCCGGCTGAGCACGAAGCCCGACGTGCGCGCCGGGTCGCCGACGATGGCCAGCGAGTAGTCGTCGGCGAGGTAGGTGACCCGGTAGTTCGCCGTGCTGTCGTCTCCCTGGAACGGCACGCCGTCGAAGGCGACGTGCAGGGACGCGGGGTCCGAGGGGTCGACGACCTCGGCCTTCCCGCTGATCCCGGACTCGGCGCCCCACGCGGTGCGGCACGAGTTTTCCACCGAGACCGATGTCGGGGAGAGCACCCCGTACCTGGCCTTCGTATCGCTCGCGCACTGGAGCGTGAAGGGCTGAGGGATGGCGGCGACCTGGAACCACTCGCCCGCGTACCGGTCGAGGTCGATCTCCCCGACGGACGTGAGCTCGGGCCCGCCGATCGAGCCGAGCTGCACGGCGGGCGGATACCTCAATCCCGACGAGCCACTAGCGATGCGTCCGCCGTCGGTGGGGTCTCCGGATTGGGCGGATGCAGTGGCGGGCGCGACCACGGCGACCGAGGCGAGCGCGAGAGAGACCGCGAGCGCTGCACATGTCCTGGACATCGAGGGTGTACTCATGCCCGGACCCTAGCCCAAACCCGACTCGACCGCATTGGTTCAATCTCACAATGCGAGAGGTGCAGAACTCGTACCTTTCTTGCCGCGCTTTTCACGAACCAGGCCACGAGCCTCTCGGTCTGAGATCGCAACTATCACCTGATTATGAAGCAGCCGTGAGCTTGATTGGCAGCACTGTGCGAAGGACGAATAAAGCCCGCTCTTCCGGGATCACTGCGCCGCCGTGTCCGAGCAGCTAGATCACCCAGGGCAAAACAGGCTACAGGAACGTTCGATTCCCGCCGGAGACTCAAATCCGAAAAGCGCCCCTGGTTATTCCCTCGATAGGGATAGATCCGAGCCTCTTTCGTGTGAACCGATCGTCACCCGGTAGCGCTCTCAGGCCTTCTCGAGATTCTCAAGCTTTGCTTCATAGTCCTTGCGCTCGTTGTCGTCGATGTCGGTCATCGCGCGGTCCGCGCCCAGGAGCGCGAATACGGCGTCACGGACCCGCGGCGGGCCGCGAGCGAGGCGGCATTGAGAATCGCCGTGCCGCGCGAAATGTGCACGTACGGGCGAGGGCGCTCGATGGCTCCGATAATGGCCTCGGCGATCTGCTCCGGGGTGCTCTTCGGCACGAGCTTGATCCCCAACACCTCAGCGGACAACATGTGGAACCTCGCGAGCGCGATCGGCGGAAGCGTTCTCGGAATGCTCACGATTTGGGGCTACCTGAGCCTCGCCGAGCGGTGGGGCCTAGATCTGCGGAAGCTGGATCGCGCCGTTGGAGACTGCGAGCGCGATGCCCGCGGCGACGCCGCCGATCGCGAGCGAACCGAGCACCGGGAGCGCGTTCTCGGCCGAACCGTCACCGCCGAGGCTGCCGAGCGGGTCGGGGATGCCGCCGGCCGGTTTCGCAGGGACAAACGCCGAGCGAAGCGAGACACCGTCCGCAACACCATCGTCGGCCCACAAGTAGCGGGTGCCGGTCTCGTCGGTGAAGGATGCGAAGCCCTCGTTGGCGAAGTTGTCGAGCCCGGCGGGGCGGTCGAAGATCGTGCCGTCGGAGACGAACTTCTTCCCGTCGAAGGTCAGCTCGACCGAGCGGCCCTGGCAGACCTCGTCGCACAGCGCGCGGAGCACGCCGTCGGAGTAGTCGAGAGCCATGAGTCCCTCGAACGGGGACTCGTAGGTGTCGACCAGCGTGGCCTTGCCGTCAGCGATAGTGACGAAGAGGACGTCGCCGGTGGCCTCGACGCCAACCGCGTATCCCTCAATCTCCGGCACGTACTCCACGGCCTCGAGCCCGGCATTCGCGCCGATCTCGCCGACGAACTCCTTGAGGGAGACCTCTTCAGTGGCGTCCAGCGTGCCTTCTTCGTCCTCGGTGAGCTCGAAGTGCAGCAGCGACGGGCGGCTCACGCTGCTGTCGTCGTTATTGCGCTCGGTGGCCACGTAGATGCTGCCGTCGGGGTTGACGGTCACGCCCTCGGCGTCGAGGGTTCCGGCGCCATCCGGGTAGTTCAGCTCGAAGGTCTGCTTCACCGAGTAGGCGTCGGCCTCCGCGTCGTAGGTCAGGACGTACAGGGTGCCCGTGCCGTTGTTCACGACATAGGCATTGCCCTCGTCGTCGAAGTCGACACCGGACATGTCCTCGTCGGCGAAGTCCCCGCCGAGATCCTGGTCCTTGATCTTGAACTCGCCGCCCGGGAACGGCTTTGTCTCGGTGTCGTCCTCTTCGCCCTCGGCGGTGTTGATGCCGTCCTTGGTGGGCGCACCGGTGACGGCGAAGTCGCCGGTCATGTCCGGGATGCGGCCCCACGTCGTCGCGGCGTGGCCTTCCCAGGTCGTCTCGTCGACGATCTCGCCGTCGGCGTCAAAAAGCCGGATAGAATCGTTCCCGCCGAGGCCGAAGCCGTCTGGGGTGTCGTCGGTGTAGATGGACTTGTATCCGCCCGACTCGATCGTCGTGCCCTCGGGGAAGACGATCGGATCGTGGGAGTCGTCATCATCCAGGAGGTACCAGCCGGAGACGTCGACGCTCTCCTCGGAGTCGCGGTTGGCGAGCTCGACCCAGTCGCCGACGGGATCGCCGTTCGACTCGACCTCGTTAATGACGACGCCCTTCGGGTCGCCAGCCTGCGCGAAGGCGGGCGCGGCGGCGACCATCGAGGTGGCAGCGAGGGCTGCGGTGAGCATTCCGGAGGTGAGCGAACGCTTATTCATTTCGACCTTTCCCGGGGCGATTCGATGTCGGCGACGCGGCGCAAGAAGGCCGCGAACACGGGGTCTCACGCTATGGAGCCGGAGTACCGGGAAAGCAGCGTCGCCATGAATCCAGGATTAACTCCGGTCGACGATCGATAAAATTGTCCAGGGCACACGGCATGCGAGCGCCCTCGCCCCGTCGGGCGCCTAGCCGAGGAACTCGTCGATCCGGGCGGACACCTCGTCCGAGAATTCGTCGAAGAAACCATGCCGGCCGCCAGGGTGGATGTAGAGATCGGCGTCTGAGATCTCACGGTGAAGGACGTGAGCGTTGCTGACCGGCGCCATGAGATCGTCGTCGCCGTGCATGATCAACGTGGGCGCCGAGATCTCACCAATCCTCGCCGAGGCATCATGCTCGCCGCTCACGCGCAAGTGCCCGCTACGCGCCCGTCCGGACATCTGCGCGTCTCCGAGCAGACAGCTTCGCAGCCCCTTTTCTCGCCACTCGGGTGTGTAGAAGAGGTCGATGAGGGTGTCGAGTCGCTCCTGGGGATCGCGCTGACCGAGACGCTTGCGCACATCGTCGCTGCGTTCGGTCGCCTCGGGCCCGCCCGGCGAGGTGCACGCGAGGACGAGCCGATCGACGAGGTCCGGGGAGTCGATCGCAAGCCATTGTGCAACCCGGCCGCCCATCGACGCACCGTATATATGGGGGCGGGAAATCCCGAGGCCTGCGAGAACGTGGCGTGCGTCGTCAGCGAAGGATCTGGTCGACCAGCCCTTGATCGAGTCGCGGCTCACTTCCGCGTGCGTGGTGCCGGTGCCGCGGTAGTCGAAGGTCACTGTGGTGAAGCGGTCGGAGAAGTGCTCGCGCAGCCCGTTCCACCAGCGATGCGAATTGGACTGGCCCGGCAGCATCAGCAGCGCCGGCCCCTCGCCGAGTCGCTGGACGGCGAGCTCGGCGCCGTCGCCGGCGCGAACTGTGGAGCGGTCGAGCTCGGCCATTTCATGCCCTCCTGCCTCGTGGGATCGGTGTCCGCGCTATCGCCGCCGGGCGACGTCGACACGTCCGGCCGGATTCACTGCGGCTGGCCAACGAGTTTCCGGCCGCGCGCGGTGCTTCGCGACTTCACAGGATTCCCCGGCCCCCCGGAAGCCCTCTTCCTAGCCTTCGACGAGCTCGCGCAGCGTCTCGAGATCCCGGGCCACCGCGTCGCAGTCGCGCGCGAAATCGTCATCGCTCGCGTCCAGCTGCCGGACCGTGAACACCACCTCGACACCGTCGGGATGTTCGAACACCCGCAGCGGGTTGTTCACCACCTCCCCGGAGGGCAGCGCCACGTCGTGGTCGAGCACGCCGTACTCGTTGCGCGGCGCAAAGCGCACTCTCACCTCGCCCATCGGGGACGCCACGACGAGGTCGTCACCATCTCGCCGGACCTCTGCCTTCGCGAGCCCTGCTGCCCACCGCGGCAGGTTGTCGGGGTGGGCGGCGAAGTCGTAGACGCGGTTCGCCGGCGCCCCGATCACTTGGCTGACATGCGCGGATTTCATGTCGTTCGTCCTTTCGTCCCAAGCTCTTTAGAAGCTATGACGGCGGAGTGCTGACGATGCGAGTCGCCGGTGCGCGTATGGGTCTCGACGATGTCGAGCCCGGCCGCACGCACCTGGTCACGCACGTCGTCGATGCTCCGGAAATAGGCGGGCGCTATGGCGTGGTCGAAGATTTCCGTTCGGGGACCAACGAAGAATCCCAGCAGCATCGTCCCGCCCGGCCTCAGTGCGTCCGACAGCGTGCGGAGCGCCTCGGCGTGCTCCTCCGGCGGCAGATGGATCAACGAATACCAGGCGAGGACACCGGCGAAGCGGCCGTCTTCATCCCGCAGCGCCGCAACATCGCCGAGCCAGAACTCGCAGCCCGGGAAGCGGGACCTCGCGCTATAGACAAAGGCGCTCGACGGTTCGATCCCGCGCACATTGTGCCCCTGCTCTCGCAAGAATTCGGTGAGATGCCCCGGCCCGCAACCCACATCGATCAACGGCCCGTCCGCGACCCGCGCCCACTCAGCGATCAACGCCCGATCCACCGCATGCACGGACTCGATACTTCCGAGCATGTCGACGTAATCCTCGGCTCGGCGCGAATAGGCCTCGATCGCAGGTCCGGAGTTCACGCGCCTCAGACTACTCCGCAGATAGCGCGAGGTTCCGCGCCTTCGCAAGCGTCGACCCCACGCCCATCCTGCGCAGGTTCGGTCTGTCCTAGCCGGAGAGACCGAGGACGATCTCGGCGATCTTCTCCGGGTAATGCTCCGGCAGCCAATGCCCGCCGCGGCCGATGACGTGCAGCTCGAAGGGCGCGTCGACATATTCTTCCGCCAGCTCCGCCCCGCGCCGGTCGAGCGCCGGGTCGCCCTCTCCCCACACGTGCGCGGTGGGCACCGCGACTCGTGATCGGAAGAACTTCGGGTTCGCATATGGCAGAGCGCGATACCAATTGACGGCGTAGCCGAACGCTCCCGTCGCGATCACGTCGCTGTGCACTGCGGCGATCTGCTCGGCGTTCATGCCATTGAGTTCGAGCGCCTTGTCGAAGGCCGCGGGCACGCGGTCCGCGAGCACCTCGGGCACGAGCGGCAGCTGGAAAAAGCCCATGTACCAGCTGCGCAGAAGCTGCGCACTGGAGAGCATGGATTTGAGAAAAGCGCCAGTGCTCGGCACGGACAGCGTGGTGAGCGTTGCGACGAGGTCCGGCCGGGTCGCAGCGAGCTGCCAGGCGACCACTGCGCCCCAGTCGTGCCCCACGAGATGCACCGGACCGACGTCCAGCTTCTCGATCAGCGCCACCGCATCGCCCGTGAGCACCTCGATTCGGTAGTGACGTCGGCCGTCCGGGCGCGCACCGGGCGAGTATCCGCGCTGATCGAAGGCGACCGTGCGCAGGCCGCCGGCATTGAGGATGGCCGAGACGTCGTTCCAAATCGCCGAGGTCTGCGGAAAGCCGTGGAGTAGCACGACAGTGCCGGACGGCGCGGCGCCCTCCGCCGCGTCGGAATCGATGACGTCGAAGGTCAACCCGTCGTTGGAGAACTGGTTCATGCCCGCCCTTTCGTCGCGGCCCGATGCACCCATCCTGCCCTAAATCCGCGCCCGACCCACGAGAAATGCGGACCGCCCCGCCGCTTTTCCAAGCGACGGGGCGGTTTCGCACGCCGGGGGTGCGGGGCACCTCCGGCGTCATAGGTGTTGTGGTGGTTAGTCGTTCGCGGAGAAGCGGGACTCGAAGAAGTCGAACGCCCGGTTGACGTACTCGACCGGATCGCCGCCCTCCTCCTGACTCATCTCCAGCGCGACGCCCGTCGCGGCGAGCAGCGCCGGGAACAGGACCTTGACCTCGAGGCGGGACATCGACCCATCGGAACGGGCATACATCTCGTCCTCGAGATCGCGGATCAGGTCCTTAGCGCACGCCCGCTCGACGCTGCCGAGCAACACCGTGATGTTGTCGCCGAGCTGGATGAAGTTCGCCGGGGACATGATGTAGCCCCTAGAGGGGTCGATCATGTCGAGGAGGATCTCGCGGATGTTGCGAATCGGACCGTTCTCCGCCGGAAGTTCGTCGAACTTCTCCTTCCACTGCGAGGTGACGACCTCGATGAAGTGGTAGAAGGCGTCTTCCCGCTTCTGGAAATAATTGTGGAAGGTGCGGGTGGAGACGCCGGCACGATCCGCGATGGCCGCGATCGTCACGCCCTCTTCGCCCTCTTCGGCGAGGAGCTCGACGGCCGCCACCGCAAGGCGGCGGCGCGTCTCGCTCTTCTTCCGTTCGCGCAGACTCTTCATCGCTGCGCGTCGACCAATTGCTTCTTCTGCCACAGCTCGTCCTCGAGCTCGACGAGCGTCTCACCTTCGATATCGACGCGCGGCAGGATCTTGTCGAGCCACTTCGGCAGCTTCCACGCGTAGTCGCCGAGTAGGAACATGACCGCGGGGATCAGCGTCATGCGCACGAGGAACGCGTCGAGGAACACGGCGGCGGCGAGCGCGAAGCCCATCACCTTGATGAACGGCTCATCCATGAGCATGAACGCCGCGAACACGGAGATCA
>NZ_DYXM01000021.1 GCF_020742175.1 Dietzia timorensis | reverse complement strand
GGTGTTGTTCATCGTCGCCGCATTCGCGCACGTCACCGTCCGCGAGGGATTCAGTCTCGTCGTACTCGTCGAAGCGCTGGTCGCCATGTTCGCGACCTTCGTCGTCGTCACCATCGCGTCGATGACCATCGCGCGCGCGGTGTTCATGACCGGTGCCGATCTCGACCCGGACACCGACACGCGCGACCTCGACGAGTAGAACCCCTAGAACTTGGCGATCTCCAGCTTGCCCATCTGCATCATCGCCTCGTACGCCCCGGGCCTGCTCATGAGCTCGTCCATATTGTCGGGCACAACCTGCCAGCTGAGGCCGAACGCGTCCTTGCACCAGCCGCACTGCTCGGATTCGGGAACCGTGGACAGCGTGGCCCAGTAGCGGTCGATCTCGTCCTGACCGTGCGCATTGAGCATCAACGACATGCCCTCGTTGAACGTGAACGGCTGCTCGACCGCCGAATCCATCGCCGTGAACCACTGCCCCGCGAGCTGGAAATCGGAGAACACGATGGTGCCCGCCTCGGCCGGCCCCGTCTGCTCCGGGTACTCGGCGATATTCCCCCAGCCCGAATCGGGGATCAGTTCGATGTAGGTGCTCACGGCCTCGCGCGCCTTGTTCTGCGCCGCGCCACAGAACATCAGCGAAGGCAGCACGAACGGGCGCGACTCGCCCTCGGGATCGGTGAGGATGAGCTGCCAGCTCACGCCGAACTTGTCCATCACCCACGCGTACTTCTTGCTGAACGGGTACTCGTCCTTCGGCATCATCACGAATCCGCCCTCGGCGAGCCTGTCGAACGCCGCGTCCAGGTACTCGCTCGCATCCGAGTACAGCACCGGGTCGAAGTTGAGCATGAAGTTGACCGACGGATTCGGCTCGAACTCGGGTCCGGCATTGATGATCGTGATCCGCGTGCCCGCGAGCTGCAGGTCCATCGTGACCGGTTTACCGGCCATGTCCTTCTGGAAATCAGGCAGTCCGTCGGTCGGGTATCGGCCCGTCACCTCGGAAGAGAAATCGCGAAACACATCGGCGTAGAACTCTGCCTGCTCCTCGGCTCGCTGGTTGGACCAGATGTTGGGGACGATCTTCTGGGAGGTAGTGCTGACGTCGGACATCGGGAGTTCTCCTCGCGGTTCGGTGACTGCTTCCACGGTAACCGCGCCGCGCGCGTGGTCGCTTGTCCGATTGTGCGCAAAAAGTACCGACCCTCGCCTCAACAGTGGTCGAGGCGAGGGCCGGTGGCGACGCTAGGTGCTGACGAGAATGCTAGGCCCCGGTGATGAGACCTTCGAGGAACTTGAACTCTTCCTTCAATTCGCGGTAGGTGTACGACCACTCGCCTTCTGCATTCTCCTCGCACTCGCTGATCGCGACCTTCCACGGTGCGGTGGTGATGTCGTGGTAGCGGGACTTCGTGCAGTTGGCGAGGGAAGGATCCGTCGCCTTGTTCTCGTGCTCCTCGGTGAGCAGATCAGACAGCGGGCCGCTGGCCAGCGAGCCTGCCACGGAGCCTGAATCTTCTGCAGGGATCTGGCCGTCGCCATTCTGCGCGGCGGCGGTGCCGGCGCCGAGGGACAGTGCGAGAAGACTTGCGGCCGAAACGGCGAGAGTGCGTTTGAACATGAGAGAAGTCCTTGTCGTCGAGGGGATTATTTAGGCGTCGGCGTAGACGATGAACGGCTCGAGGAATGCGAACTCGGGAGCGAGAGACTGCCAGGTGAACGTCCAGTTGCCCTCTTCGTCGGCCTCGCACCCGGTGTATCCCCAGGTCTTCGCGTCGGTGTTCATCTGCTCGAAGTGTGTCGTGATGCAGTCCATCTCGTTCATCGGATCGCTGGTGTTGGTCGTGGTGATCGCGTCGATGAGCGGCTTCGACTGGTCGGTGTCGAGGCTGCCAATCGACGGCGGGGTTTCGATTCCGCCCTTGGGACCGTCGCCGAGGATCTGGCCGACGGGATTCGGAGCGGGTTTCGGTGTGGCGGTCTGCTGGGCCGAGGCGGCCGGAGCTCCGACACCGAGGGCGAACAGGGTGGCGGCTGCGATGGAGAGGGCCTTCTTCGACATGACGAGCATCCTTCCGTAGCGCTCTTGAGGGGTGTGGCTCTGTCCACTCGGTACATCGGCCCGGTTCGCCGGAGACGTTAACAGCTAAGTTTTCGCTCACCTTGACACTTGTAGATTGGCCTCGCTCCGGCTATCCGGCAGCACTGCGCAGAGCACGATGCGGCGTTGTTGATGCCTCAATGACAGCCGGAAGAATTCGGCGGTCGCTTGGTAGGTGCTCAGATCCGCCGTCATAAGTGGTGGCGCTTGCGCGCCGGCGACGAGAAAAGGCGCTGCCCCGCGCTCGCTTGGAGCACGGGGAAGCGCCTCGGGCAGGTGTGACTCGCGCCGGGCGAACCGGCGCTGGGTCACGTCCGGCTGGGACTAGTTCCAGCCGAGCTTGGCGTCGCCACGGTTCGGGTTCGACTCGACTCCGTCGCGGACCTTGCGGCCGAGATCCTCGTCGACCGCGCCCCAGTATGCGTAGACACGCTCGAGAAGATCGGTCTCCGACGGGTCGATCGCCGAGACGTGGCCGACGATGTTGCCGACGATGCGCTCACGAGCCGCGTCGTCCATGACGTCGCGGTAGAGGGTCGTGGCCTGTGCCTGGTCGGAGTCCTCCGCGTGCTGGACGTACTGGCCGCGGTAGATGTTGGCACCCTTGGTGTC
This sequence comes from Dietzia timorensis, assembly GCF_020742175.1. Lineage (GTDB taxonomy): Bacteria > Actinomycetota > Actinomycetes > Mycobacteriales > Mycobacteriaceae > Dietzia > Dietzia timorensis_A. The sequence continues at coordinate 11,985 of NZ_DYXM01000021.1, read as the reverse complement.
CCACTCGCCGAGGTCGAAGGCACGCTCCGGCTGTGCGGCCGGGCCACCGGTCGAGTTCGGGTAGTACTCGGCGACGGCGGGGTGATTGAACTGGTATGCCAGGTGTCCGTCCTTCGCGTACGAGTTGACGGGCACGAGCGGCTGGTTGACCGGGAGCTGCTGGTAGTTCGAGCCGATCCGGTAACGATGGATATCCGCGTACGAGAACACGCGGCCGAGCAGCATCTTGTCCGGCGAAAAGCCGATACCGGGGACGAGGTTCGACGGTTCGAAGGCGGCCTGCTCGATCTGCGCGAAGAAGTTGAGCGGGTTGCGGTTGAGGGTCATCGTGCCCACCTTGTGCAGCGGGTAGTCCTTCTGCGACCAGACCTTGGTGAGGTCGAACGGGTTGAAGCGGTAGCCGTCCGCCTCGTCCGTCGGCATGATCTGCACGTAGAGGGTCCAGGACGGGTAGTCGCCGTTCTGGATCGACTGGAAAAGGTCCTTGCGGTGCAGGTCCGGGTCGGTACCGGCGAGCTTGTCGGCCTCATCCTGGGTGAGGTAGTCGATGCCCTGATCGGTCTTGAAGTGGAACTTCACCCAGTTCCGCTCGCCGGCCTCGTTGATGAACTGGTAGGTGTGCGAACCGAAACCGTCCATGTGGCGGTAGCTCTTCGGCAGGCCACGGTCGCCCATCAACCAGGTCACCTGGTGCGTGGACTCCGGCGACAGCGTCCAGAAGTCCCACTGCATCGCGTTGTTGCGCAGACCCGAGCCAGCCTTACGCTTCTGCGAACGGATGAAGTCGGGGAACTTGATCGCGTCGCGGACGAAGAACACCGGGGTGTTGTTACCCACGAGGTCGTAGTTGCCGTCCTCGGTGTAGAACTTGAGCGCGAAACCGCGCGGGTCGCGCCACGTGTCCGGGGAGCCCTGCTCGCCGGCGACGGTGGAGAAACGCGCCAGCATCGGGGTCTTCTTGCCCTTCTGCAGGAAGTCCGCCTTGGTCCACTTCGAGATGTCCTCGGTGACCTCGAGTTCGCCGAACGCTCCCGACCCCTTCGCGTGCACGAGGTGCTCCGGAACGCGCTCGCGGTTGAACTGCGCGAGCTTCTCGATGAGATACACGTCGTGGCTCGGGTGCGGTCCCTGCTGTCCGACCTGCGCCGAGTACTCGTCGCTGGGGACAGCGACGCCGCTGTTCATGGTCGTCGGCGATCCGGCCGGAATGTCGACGGACCCGCGGTCCGCCGGATGGATGTTCTCGTTCGTCATTTCAGACCCTCCGTTATGGGCATGTTGTGGGCAGGTTAGGGAATGAATCGTGCAGGCTACCGGGGAGGCGATTCGGCGGCCTTGGTGGCGGCCGCGCTCTTCGCACAGTCGGGGCAGGTGCCCCAGTAGACGATTTCGGCCTCGTCGATGGTGAACCCGTGGTCCTCCGCGGCGTCGAGGCACGGGGCCTCTCCGATCGCGCAGGACACGTCCTCGACCCGCCCGCATTCGCGGCACACCACATGGTGGTGATTGTCGCCGATCCGGGTTTCGTAGAGCGCCGGATGTCCGGCGGGTTCGAGCCGACTGATGAGACCGACTTCCACAAGAGTGCGCAGAGCGTCGTACACGGTCTGTGTCGACACCGTGCCCAGCTGTGCACGGACGTCCGATGCCACATCTTCCGCTGGAATATGCGCCTTCTTGTCGACAACGTTGAACACCGCGAGACGGGGTGCGGTGACCCGCAATCCCGACTCGCGCAGCTTCGCCGCTACGGGGTTCTCGGTTGTCATGACTCCAACCATAGCGCCCTTTCTGGAATAGTTCCAGTTTTGTTCAAACATAATTTTTGTACTGATTGAAATTAAGCCAAGGGTAGACTTCGAACTCTAAGTGTGACCTTCATCACTTGCATACGGTTGGGCCTAGGCCGCCCCAATACGCAACATGCGCCCCATCGTCGCCTGCCAATAGACGCCCGGCCCGCCATCGGTCGACGGCGCCACGGTTCCGGTGAGTTCCATCGGCTCGTCTACCGGCGCATCACCGACCTTGCTCCGGATGACCTCTTCACCGGTGTCGGCATCTACAGCCGTATAGAACACCGGCCCGACTTTCTGCGCGAGCCCGGTCGACACGGCGTCACCCAGACCGCGTTCGGCCTCCCCCGCACCGGGGAGTTCCGCGGACTGCGCCGGGACCTCGGGCAGGTCGCCGTAGGCGAGCCCATGGATCAGCCGGTCGTCGGTCGTCGCCTTGGGCAGCGTCGCCGTCCGGGAGTGCTGCGTCCACGCCCTGTGGCAACCCGAACCATCTGTGACGACGGAGGTCATTCCTCCCCTGTACGGCGCATGCGCCGGCACCGCAGGTCCATCGACCGCCATCGGCATGTACTCGTATCCGTACGTGTTCGCGATGATGATCGACCATTCTCCGCCACCACTTGACTCCAGGGCGATCGGCGAATTCTCCGACTGTGCGGGCCCATCGATGAGTCGGCCGTCGGCGGCGGCCGTGTCCGGGTCGAGCGTCGTCGCGAACGCCGGCATCTCGCACCGCACCTCGCCGCTCGCCCGGTCGAGCACGAACAGCGTCGAGCGGTCCGCGGCGTCCAGGTAGGCCACGAAGTCGTCGCCGTGGGGGCCGAAGTATGTCGGGGTCGAGCCCGAACCGTGGGCGAGCATGCCCGGGTGCCGCGCGCCCCCGCGCTCATAATCGCGGCGCCACGCGAGCTGCGGGGCTCCGCCGTCATCCTGGGTTATCTCGTAGAGGGCGTGGGAGGTCATGACCGAGGCGCCGCCGGGACGGACGGTGATGCCGTTGGACACCCGCTCGCCGGCGGGCGATCCTGCCGCTTCGGGAAGGTCGAGGATGCGAAGCGAATCCGGTTTGCCGGGACGGACCGTGCCGACGCGCGAGTCCACGGTGACAAACCAGATGCGGCCGTCGGTTCCCGGGGCGAGTCCGGTGATGTGGTCGCCGGGTTCGAGAGCTGGCGCAAGGTCGGCGAGGACGTCGTCGGTCATACTCCAGCGGCCGGCGTCGTCCCGGACGTGGCCGATGGCATGGAGGACGTGGTTGCCATCGGCGACGACGACTCGGTCTTGGTCGTCCATGTATCCGTAGACCCCGCCGAGCAGCGCGCCCTTGGCCAGTTGGACGCGGGCCACAGGCTGCGCGGTGGACGGGTCGAAGGCGACAACCGTGGGCGGGGTGAACTCGACCGGATCCGTGCCGACGTACGCCGTGCACAGCGCGACCGGCACGCCGTCGGCGCCGACGAACACGGACGAGCAGGTGCCGCCCGGTATCGACGCGGCGACCGCCGGGTTCGGGCCGGGTCCGACGCCGGGGATCGTGTCCGTGGAGTAGATGTCGCCATGCACCGCGGCGGTGCCGAGCGGGCCGAGCCCCGGAGTGCCGGGAACCGGACCGGCGGGTGCGGCGACGGCCTGCGCTCCCATTCCCGCGGACGCCGCGAGCGCCAGCACCGTCACCGCCCGGGTCGCGAGTTTCCTGGCCTTCGTCTTCGTGACTCGCCTCGTGCCATTCTTGTGCCGGGCCATGAATGCGCTCCCTCGATTTCGCGTTCGTCCCAGGGAACTTTAGGGAGCCCGGGCGCGCGGCATCGCCGTTTCGGCGTGAATGGAACGTGTCGATGCGAACCCTTGACTGCAACCTTTGTAGAGGTTCTAGCTTGAGGTTCACGCGTGCAGCCGCCACCGGTAGCCGCCGAGCCGAAGCCCCGCAACCGAGAATCCGCCCAAAATCAGCGATGCCCCGACCGGGAGAATCCCGGCCGGGGCATTAAGCGAAGACGAGCCCTAGGTGTTCACCAGCAGCTCGGCGATCTGAATCGTGTTGAGCGCGGCACCCTTGCGCAGGTTATCGCCGGACACCACGAGGTTGAGCCCGTGGCGCCCCTCGACCGAGTAATCCTGGCGGATACGCCCCACAAGCGACGGGTCCTGGCCCGCAGCCTTGAGCGGAGTGGGCACGTCGTCGTAGACGACGCCGGGCGCGTTCTCGAGGATCTCGCGCGCCTTATCGGGCGTGATCTCCTCGGAGAACGTCGCATTGATGCTCATCGTGTGGCCGGTGAACACCGGCACGCGCACGCAGGTGCCGGCGACGAGCAGGTCCGGGAGTCCGAGGATCTTGCGCGATTCGTTGCGCAGCTTCTGCTCCTCGTCGGTCTCCAAAGTGCCGTCATCGACGATCGAGCCGGCGAGCGGAAGCGCGTTGAACGCGATCGGCTCGACGTACGGCCCGGTGTCCTCGGCCTTGAGCGACGAACCGTCGGACACGAGCGCGTCCATGCCGTCGACGTTGGCGCGGACCTGCTCCTGCAGCGCGGCGACGCCGGCGAGCCCGGAACCGGACACGGCCTGGTACGAGGAGACCACGAGGCGAGTCAGCCCGGCAGCGTTGTGCAGCGCCTTGAGCACGGGCATCGCAGCCATCGTCGTGCAGTTCGGGTTCGCGATGATGCCCTTCGGCGTCTTCTTCGCGTCGTCAGGGTTGACCTCGGACACCACGAGAGGAACGTCGGGGTCCTTGCGCCATGCCGAGGAGTTGTCCACGACGATCGCCCCGGTGCCGGCAAAGCGAGGAGCCTGCTCCTTGCTCAGCGTGCCTCCGGCGGAGAACAGCGCGATGTCAATCCCGGCGAGCTGCCCGTCGGTCGTCGCGGCGACGTCTTCGACCTCGATCTCCTCACCGCGGAACGGCAGCTTCGTGCCCGCGCTGCGGGAGGAGGCGAAAAAGCGGACGCGGTCTGCCGGAAATTCGCGCTCTTCCAGCAGGGTGCGCATCACGCGCCCCACCTGTCCGGTGGCACCGACTACGGCGAGCGTGGTCATCAGTCGTTCAAACTCCTTTGTATGGGGTAGACGCACCCACCATCTATGACGGCGGAGGCTCTTCTATTTCTCGAGTCTACCGCCCGGTACCGGCGTGGACGACGGCCTCTTCGTCGCCCCCCAGCTCGAAGGCGGTGTGCAGTGCGCGAACGGCGTCTTCGAGTTCGCTTTCGCGGCACAGCACGGAGATCCGGATCTCCGAGGTGGAGATGAGCTCGATGTTGACCCCCGCCTCACTCAGGGCTTCACAGAACTTCGCCGTCACACCCGGGTGGGACTTCATCCCGGCGCCGACGAGGGAGACCTTGCCGACCGAGTCGTCGTAGAGCACCTTGTCGATCTCGAGATCTTCCTTGGCCTTGGTGAGCAGCTCGACGGCCCTCGGGCCCGCGGCGAGCGGGCACGTGAAGGTGATGTCGGTGCGCCCCTCGGCCTTGGAGACGTTCTGGAGCACCATGTCGATGTTGATCTCCGCGTCGGCGACGATGCGGAAGATCCGGCCGGCGAAACCCGGGCGGTCGGGGATGCCGACAACGGTGATCTTGGCTTCCGAAGCGTCGTGGGCTACTCCGGTGAGTACTGCATCTTCCACGGGGATGTCCTCCATCGATCCGGCCACGAGGGTGCCGGGGTTGTTGGTGTACGAGGAACGCACGCGCAGCGGCACGTGGTATCGGCGCGCGAACTCGACGCTGCGCAGGTTGAGGATCTTCGAGCCGACCGCAGCCATCTCGAGCATCTCCTCGAAGGAGATCTTGTCGAGCTTCTGGGCGTCGGCGGCGATGCGAGGGTCGGCGGTGTAGATGCCGTCGACGTCCGAGTAGATCTCGCACACGTCGGCCTCCAACGCGGCGGCCAGCGCGACGGCAGTGGTGTCCGAGCCGCCACGGCCGAGGGTCGTCACGTCCTTGGATTCCTGGGAGACGCCCTGGAAGCCGGCGACGATGACGATCGAATCGTCCTCCAGCGCCTCCTGGAGGCGGCCGGGAGTGACGTCGATGATGCGGCTGTCGCCGTGCCGGCTCGTGGTGATGATGCCGGCCTGCGACCCGGTGAACGAGCGGGCCTCCATGCCGAACGAGGAGATCGCCATCGCCAGCAAGGCGTTGGAGATGCGCTCGCCGGAGGTGAGCAGCATGTCGAGCTCGCGCTGCGGCGGCGCGGGGCAGACCTGCTCGGCGAGGTCGAGCAGATCGTCGGTGGTGTCGCCCATCGCGGAGGCGACGACCACGACCTTGTTGCCGGCCTTCTTCGTTTCGACGATGCGCTCGGCGACGCGGCGAATTCTCTCGGCAGACTCGACGGATGAGCCGCCGTATTTCTGTACGACCAATGCCATGGGTGTCTCGTGTCCTCCTCGGTGCCGGCCCGACCGGGGCAAGGAACCTTGCCACGCCCACAGGCAGATACACGGATAGCTTTTCGCATTTTCGGGCGGCGCCACAGGGTGTGAGGCGCCGCGTGCACGGGACCATCGTACCGAGTTGAAACCTGCTTTCCCCGGGCGACTGCTGCGGCTCCGAACATTAGCGGTGATAATTGTGCCTAATGCCTGCGACTTACTACGCCATCGGACTCGCGCTTGCGGCCGCCTTCACCACCGCGCTCGGCATGGTCTTGCGCCATGCCGCTGCCGAGGCGCCCAGCCATGGCGAGTCCGGCGCGCAGGCCGCCATTCGCTCGATCTTCAATTGGTATTGGCTCGGCGGCACACTGTCGTCGCTCCTCGGGTTCGCGTTGCAGGCCGCGGCGCTCAACTTCGGTTCGCTCCTTCTCGTGCAGCCGATCACGGTGCTCTCGCTCATGTTCACCCTTCCCCTCGCCTCGCGGTTTTCCGACCGCCCGGCGACGCGGTGGGAGTGGTTGTGGGCCTCGGTCCTCACCACGTGCGTCGCGGCCATCGTCGTGTACGGCCGCCCGATCGAGGGCGCGGAGCACCCGGCGTGGTGGGAGTGGCTCGCCGCGGTGCTCGCGGGCCTGGCGGTCATGGGAGTGCTGTCGAAGATCGCGCGCCAGGAACTGCGCCGCGACCGCGCACTGCTCCTCGGCGTCACCAGCGGCATAGCCTTCGCCTACGTCGCGGTTTTTGCCAAGGGACTCGTCACCAGGCTTTCCGCCGACGGCGTCATCGGCGTTCTCACAAATGGCGAGCTCTACGGGCTCCTCATCGCCGCGACGTTGGCTCTTGTCATCCAGCAGGCCTCGTTCGCCTCGGGCAACATCAACCAGGCCGCGCCGGCGAGCACGGTGACCACGCCCGTGGTCTCGATCGTGCTCGGCCTCTTCCTCCTCGGCGAGCGTTTCAGCGTGGCCGGGTGGGGGCTGCTGGTTATCGGCGGCATCATCGTCGTCATGGCCGCCGCGACGGTGTTCCTCGCCCGCGCCGCCGAGGAGTAGTAGCTCGTTCCGGGGCCCCGATCTAGCGCGTCCCGGTCCTCGATTGCCGCGTGACGTATCGTTGTCGACACATCCACGACCTCCGTGCACGCAGACAGAGAACAAAGATCATGCCAGGACACAGCACCACGACGGCGCGGCGTCTCCGCCCCGGAGACACCGCTGTGGTCCTAGGCGCATCGGAGCTATTTCCCACTTCCCCAGCGCCCGAATGGGTTTCGGATTTACTTTCCTCGTCGACGGCGCTGTTGTACTGGGCGACCGACGCCAACGGCGGAGCGCTCGGGTTCCTCCTCGCAACACTGCTGCCGCTGCCGGACTCCGTCGAGGTCTTCATCTACGAAATGGGCCTCGCCCCCGCGCACGCACCTGGCGCCGGAGGCAGCGCCGCGCCCTCTGCCGCCGAGATCAGCTCCGCGCTCATCGATCGCGCCGCGGCCTTCGCCGAGGACTGCGCATGCACGCGGATGTGGGGTGTCCCCCGCCCCGGAGCAACGCTGTATGACGACGGAGGCGCGCAGGTATCCAGCCTCGACATCCCGCTGTGATCGTCGCCGGTCCACGCCGGAAGCAAGCCGCGCGGGCGGGAGGGCGAGCGCCGTCCGCCGTCGGATAGTAGGGTGGTCCGCATGCAGCGCGCGCTTCTCCTTCGATGCCGCGGCGGGGCTAACTTCTAGAGAGTCGGCACCCCGTCGTGGGGTCTCATCGTGCCGGCTCTTTCATCGCTCTTCATATGATTAGCCCCAGCACGAAAGGACACCCCATGACTCGCTCGGACGCGTTCGTCTCTGCATCCTCCTCGATCACCCCGCCCTCTGCGCCCGCGCCGGCAGATCAGCCCGCGTGGAACAAGCAGAAGGCCTCCTCGATGCCGGCCTTCCGGTACCAGGCCTTTTACGACGAGGTCGAGGACACCTCCCTGCCGGACCGCACCTGGCCCGACGTTGTCGTCGACAGCGCCCCGCTGTGGTGCGCGGTAGACCTGCGCGACGGCAACCAGGCGCTCATCGACCCGATGAACCCCGCACGCAAGCGCCGCATGTTCGAGCTGCTCGTGCGCATGGGTTACAAGCAGATCGAGGTCGGCTTCCCGTCCGCCTCGCAGACCGATTACGACTTCGTCCGCGAGATCATCAACGACGGCGCAATCCCCGACGACGTCTCGATCCAGGTGCTCGTGCAGTGCCGCGAGGATCTGATCCGCCGCACGTTCGAGGCCTGCGAGGGCGCGAAGAACGTGATCGTGCACTTCTATAACTCGACCTCGGTCCTGCAGCGCCGCGTCGTGTTCCGCGCCGATAAGGACGCGATCAAGAAGATCGCCACCGACGCCGCGACCCTCGTCGTCGACCTGGCGAAGGAGTACCCCGACGTCAACTGGCAGTGGCAGTACTCCCCCGAGTCCTTCACCGGCACCGAACTCTCCTTCTCCAAAGAGGTGTGCGACGCGGTCTCCGAGATCATCGCCCCGACACCGGACAATCCGATGATCCTCAACCTGCCGTCCACGGTGGAGATGGCCACGCCCAACGTGTACGCCGACCAGATCGAGTGGATGCACCGCAACCTGGAACGCCGCGACTCGATCATCCTGTCGCTGCACCCGCACAACGACCGCGGCACCGGCGTCGCTGCCACCGAGCTGGCGATGAAGGCCGGCGCACAGCGCGTCGAGGGGTGCCTGTTCGGCAATGGCGAGCGCACCGGCAACGTCTGCCTGGTGACGCTCGGGATGAATCTGCTCACCCAGGGTGTCGACCCGCAGATCAATTTCTCGGACATGGACGAGATCCGCCGGACCGTCGAGTACGCCAACCAGCTGCCGGTCGGCGAGCGCCACCCATATGGCGGCGATCTCGTCTTCACGGCCTTCTCCGGCTCGCACCAGGATGCGATCAATAAGGGGATGACGGCGCTGGAAGACGTCGCCGCCGAGGCCGGCACCACCGTGTCGGAGACGACGTGGGAGGTGCCCTACCTGCCGCTCGACCCCAAGGACGAGGGCCGCTCCTACGAAGCGGTGATCCGGGTGAATTCGCAGTCCGGCAAGGGCGGGATCTCCTACATCCTGCGCACCGACTACGGCCTGCAGCTGCCGCGCCGCCTGCAGGTCGAGTTCTCGAAGGTGATCCAGCAGATCACCGACTCCGAGGGCGGCGAGGTGACGCCGAAGGCGATGTGGGACGTGTTCTCCTCCGAGTACCTCGACCGGATTTCGCCGATGGAGCGGATGTCGCAGACGCTGCACGCCGCCTCCACGGACGACGGGGAAGACCAGATCGACGCCGTCATCAAGTGGAAGGGCCGCGACTACGAGATCAACGGGGTTGGCAACGGCCCGCTCGCCGCGTTCGTCGATGCGCTCAACCAACTGGATTACGGCGAGATCCGGATCCTCGACTACTCCGAGCACGCGATGAGTGCCGGCGACGATGCCTCCGCGGCCGCGTATGTCGAGTGCCAGATCGACGGCGAGGTCTACTGGGGTGTCGGCCGCGCCGGTTCGATCACGACCGCTTCGCTGCGCGCCGTGGTCTCCGCGGTCAACCGCGCGTTCGCGAGCGAGGCGATCGGCCCCGATACCGATGAGATCCCCAGCTCGACGTCCACGCGCACCTGGGCGCCGTAGCACCTCTCCCCGCTCTACTATTCGCGCCGCAGGAGGCGTGCCGGGCTCCGATCCGGCGCCGCCTGCGGCGCGTTCATCGTCGAATTGGACAGCGCACCGACGACCCCGGAACCAGCCCCGGGATTGTGGTGCCGACCACCCTCATGGTGCGAGTGGTCGATTTCGACGAATTTTCACAGAAAATTGGTAAATCGCTTATCCGCCCTGGTGAGGTAGCCTCGCGCGATTTCGGCGACTTTAACTTCCGTCACGGTTGTAACGAACGCTCACTGTAGGCGCGATTAAGTCACGAATAGATAACCAAAGCATTTCCCAAAGGACACGTAAGCGAGGTAGCCTCAGCTGCGTTGGGAGTATGTCTACCACCGAAACGTCACCGAAGATGACGCTGCGGGCGCCGCGCGCCTTAGCTCATCGGACCCGGTAAGCGAGACCACTGGAGTTTAGTTCTATGCGATCGATCAACCGCCGCTCGTTCCTCGCGAGCTCTGCCGGTGCCGCGTCTGCGGTCGGCCTCGGCGCCGCCATGTCCGGCACCGTCGGCGCCGGAGTGGCCAATGCCCAGGGCCTTCCGCTTGGCTCCTCCGGCGAGGTTCCGCTCCCCAATCCGGGACTCGTCGGTGTCGAGGCTCCGGCCGGAAGCGTCGACGCCGCCACCCAGGTCCGCTTCGCGCTTCCCGAGGGCTGGTCCGACTGGCTCCCCTTCCCGAAGCCCGATGGCGCCCGCGACGACCAGGGTGCTGTGCCCGCCTCCGGCGCGGTTCCGTCCCCCGACGGCGCCAAGGCGTTCGAGGTCCGCGGCCCGCAGGGCACCAACCCGGTCTACGCCGGCTCCGCGGTCGGCCCGACCGGCTCCTCTGCCGTCGATGACTTCCTCCGCGAGACCGGGCAGCTTCGCACCGACGCTCTCGTCAACTACGCCGGCATGCCGACCATCGATGTGCTCGGCATTCCCGTCGTCCCGCGCTGGGCGTGGGGCGCCGACGAGTCCATCACCTGGTGGGACCCGTACTACCGCGAGGCCCAGGTCCTCACCGTGCACCACTCGGTGACTCCTGCCGGCTGGGACACCGCCGCCACGATGCGCGCGTTCCACCGCTACCACACCCTCACCAACGGCTGGGGCGACATCGGCTACCAGCTCGTCATCGACCCCGCGGGCGTCGTGTACCAGGGCCGCCGTTCGGGTCCGATCCCGGTCTTCCAGGGCATCCCGATCCCGGGCATCCGCCCGCAGGCCACCGTCGGTGCGCACGTCGGCGGAAACAACTCCGGCAACATCGGCGTCTGCCTCATGGGTGACTTCACCGGCGCGATGCCGTCGCCCGCGCAGTGGGGTTCGCTCATCAACGTGCTCGCCCGCCTCTCGGCCGCGCTCAACCTCAACCCGGCCGGTGGCGTCCGCTACGTCAACCCGGAGAGTGGTGCCGCTTCCGATCGCTGGGCGATCAGCGGCCACCGCGACTGGATGGGCACGGGCTGCCCCGGCGACATGATGTACAACGCTCTCGGCGCCGTCCGCGGCCAGGCCGCCGCCGCTCGCGCCGGCCTCGGCATCTACCCGGGCTCGACCGGCATCCCGATGCCGCCGATGCCCGAGATCCCGAACCTCGGTTCCTAACTTCGGCAGGCTGCGCCACACGGTAGCCGCCCGCATAGCGATAAGAGTGCCCCGCGCCCGAAGGCGCGGGGCACTCGACATTTACGAGGCCGTGTGCGGCCACATCCGGACGCAGTCGTAGAGCAGCGGCGCGAGCGCGGCGTCGCGCTCTCCCCCTGCGGACAATTCGCGCGGGTCGATCCAGCGGAGCTCCTCGATCTCGGCCGCGGGCTGCGGATCTTCCGCGCAGGGAGCCAGGAACACGTCGGCGTGGAGCCGGAACCCGGGCTCGTTCGCGGCTGCCGTGCGCACATGGCCGAGCGGCTCGAGCGCCGCAGGGTCGGGGCGGAAGCCGAGCTCCTCGCCGAGCTCACGCAGCGCGGTTTCGGCGGCGCTCTCGCCAGGCTCGGGCTTCCCGCCTGGATGCATGAAGCACGACGTTCCCCGCTTGCGCACGGTGAGCCAGCGGCCGGCGGGATCGCGGAGAATCACCGCGGATACGGAGATGGTCTTATCGATGC
>NZ_DYXM01000020.1 GCF_020742175.1 Dietzia timorensis | reverse complement strand
AAGTCCGCGGCCTCGGTTTCGCTCGCGTAGGACATACGGTGCTTGAGGCGCTGGCGCCAGTTGCCGCGCTCGCCGGTATCGCGGACCCGGCTCGTGAGAAGGGTGGGCAGGGTCGCCTGGCGGGAGTCGATTCCCAGCTGCTCGGTCTTGAGCACCTTCCACAGGCTGAACATGACGAGATAGATGAGTATCGATAGCGGCAGCCCGACCATGACCGTGGCCGCCTGCAGCGTGTACACGCCGTCGATAAACAGCATGACGAGGGTCAGCGCACCGGTGATGACAGCCCACACGATGCGTAGCCACGGCGGCCCGTCCGAATCGTTCATCGTCGGCTTCGAGGTCATGTTCGCCATGACCAGCGAACCGGAATCGGCGGAGGTCACATAGAAGAAGAGGCCCGTGAGCACGGCAACGGAGATCGTGAAGGTGGATCCCGGGTACTGCTCGAGAAGCGTGAAGAAGCCCGATTCGGGCAGCTCGACCGCCTGGTTGAGGAACTCCTGGTCGTCGAAGAAGCTCAGCGCGGCGTTCCCGAAGATCGACACCCACATGAGGATGAAGGAGAACGGGATGAGCAAAACGCCGATGACGAACTGCCGAAGCGTGCGGCCGCGGGAAATACGGGCGAGAAACAGCGAGACGAACGGTGCCCACGCGATCCACCAGGCCCAGAAGAAGAGTGTCCAGTCGGCCTTCCACTGCTCGGCGGGGTAGTCCGCGGTGCCCGTGCTGTAGGCGAAGGTGTTCATCATCATCGACGGGAAGCGGGAGAAAAAGTCGCCGATGTTCTGGACAAGCGCGTCGAGCATGTGTGCCGTCTGTCCGGAGAACAGCACCCACAGCACGAGCACGATCGCGAGGATCACGTTGAGCTCGGAAAGTCGGCGGATGCCCTTGTCGACGCCCGACACGGTCGAGGCGATCGTAATGAACACGGCGAGTGCCATCAGCGCAATCTGCACGCCCAAGGAGTTCGGGATACCGAACAGTTCGGACAGGCCGTAGTTGAGGAAGACCACGCCGATACCGAGCGAGACGGAAATGCCGAAGATGGTTCCGATCGTCGCGGCGATCTCGACGGTGTGCCCCGCGGCGCCGTGGATGCGCTTGCCGAAGATCGGGGCGAGCGCCGAGCGGATACTCAAGGGAAGGTGATAGCGGTAGGCGAACAAGCCGAAGGCCATACCCATGAGCGCGTACATTGCCCAACCTGGGATGCCGTAGTGGAAGATCGTCCAGATCGGGGCCATGCGCGCGGCCTCTTCGGTCATGGGTCCGACATCCGGTGGCGTCAGGTAGTTCGTCGCGGGGCCGGAGATGCCGAAGAACATCAGGTCGACGCCGATGCCGGCGGCAAAAAGCATCGCGGCCCACGTGAAGAGATTGAACTTCGGGCGTGAGTGATCGGGGCCCATCTTGGTCCGTCCGACGCGGGAAAACGCGACCACAATGACGAATACGACGACGATGGTGGCAGTGAGGATGTAATACCAGCCGAAGTTCGTGGCCACCCATCCCATCGCGCCGAAAATGGCGGTCGATGCAGCATCGGGCCAGATCGCCGCCCACAGCACGAACGCCACGATAATCACCGACGCGCCGGCGAATACCGGCCAGTTGACCGCCGAGTGCGTCGCCTGCTTCGTGGCGGCCGGGCTTTTTCCGTCCGCGGGTTCAGTCGATTCCGGGGCCGAGAATTCGGCGGAATCAGCCATGTCCTTCCTTTCGCTTAGGGAATGAGGGGGTTCCCTACGCATGCCACGGCGAACATCGGCCGAAATATGAAGATGCGGGTTCGGGAACCCAGATCAACACTAGCCTGAGCCGGATCCGCGATCGGAGCTGCGGTGAATCCCGGCGACAAAATCCGTCACGAGAAACTGCAGATGCAGATAACGTAAACACGTTGGGGGATACGAGGGGTATCAGCTCAAAGGAACCGGCGAACCGAGGGGAGTAAATGAGAATACGACGAGCGGCCATGATGACATGTCTCGCGACAGCGCCCGCCGGTTGTGGGCTGGGCGATGTCGTCGATTCTTCGTCAGGCGAGTCGAATGGTGCGGCGATGTCGACAGTGGAGCCTACGTTTCCGTCTACTTCGGAAAACTCGTCGGAATCGTCGACATCCGCGTCCGAAACGACTTCCGAGCCCGGCAACACCACGACCACGACCGCCTCGCCGACGCCGTCCGACCGATCCTCCGCGGCGAAGAAGAATGCCGATTTCTCGGACCTTTCCGAAAGAGATGCGCTGTATTACTCCGGCAACGGCAACAGCAGCCTTGCCGGAACGCGCTTCTCCTCGCCGACCGGAAACATCCAGTGCCACATCACAGGAGAGGGTGCCGCATGCGTCGTCAAGGAGCACCAATCCTGGCCGGAGGCGAATCGGTACAACGACGGCGTTCCGGAAACGACGCCTGATGTGATCGGCTGGTATCCGGGCTCCATCGGAGAGGACGTCCCGCAGCACTGGAAACAACAAGGCTCGTGGCCCTCACGTGGCACCGGCGTCGAGCTGCCATATGGGACCTATGTCGACGTGGTCACCGATATCGACGGCGCCACCCCGAACGTGCGCTGCGGCAGCAGGAAGACCGGCATGACATGCGTGGCCGGCGAACACGGATTCAGCATCAGCCGAGAAACCTACGACGTGTGGTGATCCCCGCGCCCCTCGGGTCCGTGCGAGGATTATGCTCCGATTGGCTTCAGGTCGTCGAGCGAGGAAGGTCGGACGAGCGTGCCCTGGAGCTCGCGTGTCCAGTATCGCCCGGTCTCACTCCGCTCTACAGGTGTAGCATATCGGTACTCGAAGACGCGGACGCGGAGGAGAGCGGGAGCTTCGCCGTCATACGGATCGATCCGTAAGAGCCTACGGATTCCCGGATCGCCTTGGGCGAGCCGGACCAGTAACGCGCGGAACCACTGCTCGCGGTAGGCGCCCAGCGCGGCGAACCACATGACCCAATCCAGCCGCAGGTGGTAGGGCGCGAACTGGCGCGGGGTGCGGTACACGTCGCCGGGTTTGCCCTTGAATTCGTAGGGAAGCCAGTCGGACTCCGTCGGGTCTTCGAGCACCGTGCCCTCGATGATGAGCTCGCGACGCACGCGAGTCATCGAACCGAACGCGCCATAGGCGTTGACGAGCTTGAACACGTTGAACGAGGCGTTCATGCGCTGGTGGGGCGACAACAAATTGAGCAGCGGCTCGCGGCTGAGCACAAGCATCCACACGAACACGACCGTGATGCCGACCGCCCACCACAACGGTGATGCGGCCGCGCCTTCCACGGTGTGCGGCTCGATCCCGAACCAGCTCAGACCTGGCCACGGCCCGCCGGCGATCCACGCGAGCGTCGAGTCGCTGATCGCGGCGGTCGCGAGGATGATGGTGAGCCAGTTGAGCCACGCATAATTCCCGGTGACCACGAGCGCGAACTGGCTGACGATAATCGCGAACGCCCCGAACGTGGCGATCGGCTGCGGCAGGAACAGCAGGAATGGCGCCCCGAGTTGCACCGCGAAGTTCGCGGCGGTCTCGCCCTTGTGCCACCACCCCGGCCGCAGGTGCGCCCACCGCGATAGCGGCCCCGGCATGGGCTGGGTCTGGTGGTGGAAATCCATCGCGGTGAGGTCCCGCCATTGCGGATCTCCGCGCCACTTGATCATCCCCGCGCCGAACTCGACGCGGAACACCATCCAGCACAGGAACAGCAGGATCGGTGCGGGCGGGGCGACGGCATGCGACCCGAGGAATCCGGCCACGAACCCGGCCTCGAGAAGCATCATCTCCCAACCAAACCCGTAGAAGCGCTGCCCGATCGAGACGATGGACAGGTACAACCCCCACATCGCGAGAAAGACCGGGATCGGCGCCCACGCGGGCCCGAGTTGGGGGATTCCGATGACGGCGGACGCCGCAAGCACCATGCCCGCCGCGCACACCAAGCGCAGTAGCCGGTCCGAATACGGCGTGAACCTCCACCGGAACAGACTGGGCCCCTGGCGCCACGAGGTCCGCCGGATAAAGGCGGGCGCAGGGGAGAGGCCATGCTCGCCGAGCAGTGCCGGGAACTGGAAGAAGCCGGACAGGAAGGCGAGAAAGAACAGCGCGGCGACACCGCGCATGATGATCTCGCGGGCGATGGTGAAGTCGCCCGCGTCGACGACGGCGATCCAGCCGCTCACATCCATGGGAACCCTTGTCTCGCGACTCCGCGTGCGTTTCTATGGTGGCATGACAGGCGATGAACGGGTGCGCGAAGCGATGGAGCGGGTGCCGCGGGAGGTGTTCCTCCCCGAAGACGTTCGCGGTCGCGCCGGCGAGGACCGGCCGCTGTCCATCGGTCACGGGGTGACCAATTCGCAGCCCTACACCGTGCGCATCATGCTCGAACTACTCGGCGTGCAACCCGGCGATTCGGTGCTCGACGTAGGCGCCGGGTCTGGATGGACCACGGCGATCCTCGCCGAGCTCACAGGGCCCGAAGGGTCCGTGCTCGGCACCGAAAGGCTCGCACCGCTCGTCTCACCCGCCGCCGAACGGGTGGCGTCGCTGGGCTACCGGAACGCCGACGTCATCGCCGCGCCGGAAGGAACCGTGGGGACGCCGGACGCCGGGCCATTCGACCGGATCCTCGTCTCCGCCGAGGCCCGCACCCTCCCGCAGGTGCTCGTCGATCAGCTCGATGACGGCGGAGTGCTTGTGATACCCGTGGAAGGCGAGATGCTGCGCGTGCGCAGGACCGGCGGCGACATCGCCACAACCAGCCACGGTCGCTTCTCTTTCGTCCCGCTGATCGAGGGCTAATACCACTGTTGCTGCCGTTTGATACGGCGGCGATCGACGATTGCCTTTACAGCGATCGCGAAGGACCCGAGGGTGAAGAAGAGCCCGCCGAACATGCAGACGAAAATCATCGGGGTATCGCCCCTCCAACCGCCGCTGACCTGGGTCTCGGAAAATGGCCGCGAAATCGCATAGCCGAAGGCGAAGCACGCCAGGCCCATCGCGAAACAGCCGAGAATGACGGCGACCTTCGCGATCGGCGCGTCAGGGCCGA
>NZ_DYXM01000019.1 GCF_020742175.1 Dietzia timorensis | reverse complement strand
CTCCCGAAAACGGCGAACGTCGAGCACATGCGCGCGAACGCGGAGGTCGATTTCGAGATCGCCGACGCCGACATGGGCACCCTGCGCGGGCTTGTCGCGCGCGACTACGGCGAGCACAGCGAATTCCCTGTGTTCTCGGGCAAGTAGGAATCGCGAAAGGAGGCTCTACATATGTTTAGAGGGACGCGATACCGTCGGCGAGTTGTAGGGCCGAGCGGAGCAGCTTGTGCCGCGCGGCCGCAGCACCCCGCCGATCACGGCGCTCGTTTCTAGCAGATCCCACGGTACGAGTAGCCCGCACGCTCTTTCCGAAACACAGATGACGTCCCCAAATACACAAGATCGCCGCACTCCCTCAGAAGGAGGCGGCGATCTTTCATATCGGTCACGCGAGCGAGGCGATCACGCCTTACCGGAACCGCACCGCGTTGTAGACCGGCATCGAGTCGATCGGCGCGTAGCTCACGGGCACGCCATAGGTCGGCGCGTTGAGCACCTGCCCGTCCCCGGCGTAAATCCCGACGTGGCTCGCGCCCTCGTAGAACGTCACCAGGTCGCCGAGCTGCAGATCGTCCAGATCGACCGGCGTGCCGGCGGCGGCCTGCTGCTCGGCCGTGCGCGGAATGGACACGCCCGCCTGCTTGTACGCCCACGACGTCAACCCCGAGCAGTCGAACGAATCCGGCCCGTTGCCGCCCCACACATAAGGCGCGCCGACCTTCGTCTTCGCCGCCTCGAGCGCGGCAACTCCGACGTCACTATTGGCGCCCTTGTCGGCCGACTGCGAAAGCTGATCGGCGATCGAGCCGACGATGTCGCCGAACTCGCCGCCGTCGGTATCGCTATAGGCCTCGCCCGTTTCCGGGGTGGTGGCTGTGTCGAGGCTGCCGGTATCTACGCCCTGGCCGCCGAGATCCCCTAGATCGTCGAGCGAATCCGAATTGATCGCGGGCTGCGCCGAAGCGACCCCCGCGCCGGCGATCGAGGCGCCGCCGACGATCAGACCCGATACTGCGATGTGGCGAAAGCGAGAGGTGGTGGGTGCGGAGTGGGCTCCCATGTGTCGATCTCCTTTGTGTGGCTCTGCCCCGCACCCGAGCTCTTCTCGGACGCGTTACTCCCTCGGTGGTACAGGCGAACCTGCGAGATCGGAAGCACCAACCGGAGCGTCACAGAACGATAACAGCGTTATTACACCGCAGTTTACAGTGAGGCGCAAGTAATTCAACCGGAATTCATGAGTCGAGTTCTCCACCGGCAAATAACCGGTGTCACTTGCAGGGCAAATGCCCCACTTTTCACATATGACGGCGGACGCCACAGACTCCCCTGGCGTTACCCTAGATTTCGGCTACGCGGCATCGCCGCGGTCTCGCCGGACACTTTTCGCCCCACCACCGCGGAGATTTCCCGGGCCTTACCGGGTGTGGAAGTGTGCGTCCTCCGGCTCGGACAGCATGCGCACCATCGTGGCCTGGTCGAACGGCCACAGGTCGACGTTGCCGCCTTCGGTGAGGTACCAGGAATTGCAGCCGGTGTTCCACACTGTCGGACCCATCGCATCCGCAACCTCCTCGTTGAAGGCGCGCGTCGCCTCCTCGGTCACCTCGACGCGGTCGACCTCGCCGCGCGCGAAGCGGTCCACCCACTGCGCGATGTACCTGGCGGTGAGCTCCGCGGAGAATTGCAGCGAGATCGATCCGGTGGGCGAGTTCGGCCCGAGGACCGTGAATAGATTCGGCAATCCAGGGATCGCGGTCATGCGATACGCGCGCGGGCCTTTCGCCCATTGTTCGTCGAGCGTGATGCCTTCGCGGCCGGCGATCCGCATCGGCCGCATGTAGTCGTGCGCGCGGAAGCCGGTCGCGAGCACGATGATGTCGACCTCGTGGCTCGCGCCGTCCTCGGTGACGATCCCGTCCGGGGTCACCTCGCGAATGCCTTCGGTAACGAGCTCGACGTTCGGCCGGCGCAGCGCCTTGTAATAGGTACCCGACACCACCTGGCGCTTGCATAACGGCTGGTAGTCCGGCGTCAGCGCGTGGCGAAGCCCTTCGTCCCGCACACCCAGCTTGAGCGACCAGCGCGCGTAGGCTTGCACCGCCCGGCGCCGCCACGACGGCGTGGTCGTGATGTCGGCGAGGACCTGCGAGCCCCACAGCAGCACCTTGTAAACGCGGTCATGCACACGCGGCGCCGAACGGAGAAGCGCCGCGACGCCCGGGATTTGCCGCAGCCCCATCGGCGCCCACAGCACCCACTGCGGCGAACGAACGAAATGCGTGAGGGACGCGGCCTCCTCCGACAGCGCCGACACGACCTGCACCCCGGTCGATCCCGTCCCGAGCACCGCGATCTTGCGGTTCTCCGTCGCGAGTTCGCTGTCCCAGCGCGCGGTATGAATCACCGGCCCGCCGAAGGATTCGAGGCCCGGGATATCCGGATACGCCGGGTTGTGGAGGACACCGGTCGCGCACAGCACGAAGTCGGCGCTCAGCTCTCCGCCGTCATCGGTGGTAAGCGTCCACTCGCCGGTGACGTCGGAGAACCGGGCGTCGGTCACTTCGGTGCGGAAGCGGAAGAGCGGCAACAGGCCGAGCGATTCCACGACGGCACGGTGATACTGCTGGATTTCCTCCCCCGAGGCCCAGATGTGTGACCAGTCGGGTTTCGGCGCGAAGCCGAATTGATACATCTGCGAGGGCACGTCGCACGTGAGCCCCGGGTATCTGTTCCAGAACCATACGCCGCCGACATCGTCGCCCTTCTCGAGTACGCGGATATCGGAGAACCCCTGTTCGCGCAGCACATGAGCGGCGCTGATCCCGGCGACGCCCGCACCGATGATGACGATTCGCGGCTCTCTCACCCTGCCGTTCATGAGGCGAAACCTCCCTCCGGCGCCGAGCGATCGTGCGCCGACCCTCGCGGCGGCCCATTGCCCAACAAGTACCCGTTGGTTCTTCGCCATCGCAGCCGAAATGACAAGATCGCCGCAACGACTCGTCAACGAGCGCTGCGGCGATCATGAGCTCCCGCGCGCGGCAGGACCAGGGTATTCAGTTGGCGCGGACCTCCAATGGCCCGCAACGCGTCATCGCTCTTAGAAGCGCACCGCGTTGTAGATCGGCATCGAGTCGATCGGCGCGTAGCTCACGGGCTGGCCCGCGCTCGGCGCGTTGAGCACCTGTCCGTCGCCGGCGTAGATGCCGACGTGGCTCGCGCCCTCGTAGAAGGTCACGAGGTCGCCGGGCTGCAGGTCGTTGATGTCGACCGGGGTGCCGGCGGCGGCCTGCTGCTCGGAGGTGCGCGGGATGTCGACGCCGGCCTGCTTGTAGGCCCAGGACGTCAGTCCGGAGCAGTCGAAGGCGTCGGGGCCGGTAGCGCCCCACACGTACGGCGCGCCGATCTTGGTCTCGGCGGCGGAGAGCGCGGCCTGGCCGGTGCCGTTGGAGGCGCCTGCGGTCTCCTCGAGCTGGCCGGCGTTCTGCTCGATCTGCTCGGTGAGGCCGTTCACGAAATCGGTGACCTCTGCGGGCTGCGCCGAAGCGGCGCCTGCACCGGTCAACAGCGCGCCACCGACAAGCAGGCTCGACACGGCCATGCGACGGAAACGGACGGTGGCAGTTGCGGTTGCAGTTGCGGAATGAGCTCCCATGATGAGGTC
>NZ_DYXM01000018.1 GCF_020742175.1 Dietzia timorensis | reverse complement strand
ATCATGAAGGAGTACTCGCGCTTCGCGGAGGGCGACGACGAGCCGTACTACCCCATCAACACGCCGGACGACCGCGACATGCTGGCCAAGTACCGCGAGCGCGCGGCCGCCGAGGCCCGCGACAACAAGGTCCTCTTCGGTGGCCGCCTGGGCACCTACCAGTACCTGGACATGCACATGGCCATCGCGTCGGCGCTGACCATGGTGGACAACAAGCTGGTGCCCTACTTCACCGAGGGCGCGGCGCTCGAGCAGGAGCGCGGCCACTAGGCACGGCTTTCCCGCGGGCGGTTTTCCCGCGGGCGCGGGGGTTTCGGCCCCTGGTCCGTGCAGGACAAAGGAGCTTTACGACGTCCCGGCGTTCACGCGGGCCGTCGTAAAGCTCCTTTTCGTTCCGCCGCCGCTTAGGCGAAGGCGACGTTGACGGCGCGGGTGACGCCGAAGGTCAGACGGCTCTTATTTCGAACGCAGCTTCTCGATCAATCTGGCGATACCGAAGAACACGGCCAGCGGAAGAGTAAGCAACCAGGCGAAAGCCACGGGCATGGCCACGGCATCGGACGCCCCCGCACCGGCGAGCACGAATAACACCACGGTGACGACGCCGAAGGTGATGCCGAAGATCTTCGCCAGCTTGGCGACCGTCGACTTCTTCTTCGGAGCGGTGGATTCCGACGGCCTCGATCCCGGGCCGTCGTCGAACAGCATTGGACCAGGGGCGGGAACGGGGACCGGGGACGGTTGCGGTGCAGGTGGACCGGGTTGAACGAAAGTCGGTGGGATGTGGTCGAACGGCCGGTCGTACGCCGGCCAGTCCGATGCGGACTCAAACTCCGGGGCGGACTGCTGGGAGTTGGATTCGAGTTGGGGCTCGATCGGTGCGGTCGGAGGAGTGAGGGGCATCGAGACGTCGGCGGGTGCGGCCTCGTTCTCATCGACCACCTCCGGCTCCGCCGTTAGGGCGGCAACCTCTTCGGACGTGTCGGAAAGACGGCCTTCGGCCCATCGTCGGAACTCTTCGGCGGTGATCACGGGTTTGCCGTAGCGCCACGCCAGCCCGGACTTGCCGTCACGGGCCAGGTAGTCGTCGGTGACGAGCACATCGCAACGGGTTTTGGTGACCGCCTGCTTGTATTCGAGTTTCAGGGACGCGCACAGTTGCTCCAGCGCCGGACCATGGGGGTAGAGCTTGCCGAAAATGTACGTCGAGCCACGGAACGCGACGCGCGTCCCCTCGCCGAGTGCCTCATCGGGAGATACGAGACGGGCCTGCGGTTCCGAGAAAGCCCTTTCGGCGTCGGATTTCCCCGTCGGGCTCGTGGGGGATTGGTCCGCGTGCTTGGTCGTGGGCTTGGGCCGGCTTTCCGCCGGGAGCTTCGCCGCGGTTTTGGCCTCCTGTCGAGGCGTCGGCGAGGCAGCCGGTTCCGGAGCGGACGGAGCACCCTGCGGGTTCTCGTCGTACCAGCGTTCAAACTCGTCCTGCGAGATGATTGGTTTGGCGAACTCGCGGGCTGCCTGGGCTTTCCTCGACATTGAGGCGACGTCGCTCGCGACCAAGACGTCGCACCTCGTCTTCGATACGGCCTTCTTGTACACCAGACCCCTGGACTCGCAAATGGAGTTGAGACGATCGTCGTCTGCGGGGCCACCCAGGAGATTGTTACGGCCGGTGAATGCGATCCGTGTTCCGGAGTAAAGAACCGTGGCGGGATCGGTGCTCGCTTCCACCAGCGGCGGCGCCGTGTAGTCGGCGGGCAAGCGGCGTCGTGCACGTGCGAGGATGTCGTCGCGCATTTCAGAGGTCCACATGCCGCGGGAAGTGGCCCACGCGCCCAACAATTCGATGCATTCTTGCACCTCATCGACGTCCCACGGGTTGAACTGCCCGCCGGACAGGGATGCCCATGCGATGTCGGATTCCGTGGACCGGGAGGGATCGAGGACCATGGGCGATTCCGGCGCCCACGCCGGGATGAACACGGCGCCCTCGGCATGACGGCTGGTCTCGGGCACCGGCTGACCGTGTTTGATGGTCAGATTCCCTGCCAAGAAGGCATCGGCAATCTCGTGTGCCCGGGTGACGGGATCGGCTCCATCGATCCGGAGCTCAAGTTCGGAGATGTCGTGCCCCAATCCCAGAGCCAGCTCCAGGCCCTTCTGCTGGTGCCGGACGGCTCGTTCCAACATCATCAGCCCGTCGCCGACGACCGTGGAACCCGATGCTTGGCGCAGCAGCAATGGCCAGAAGTCGGCCAGCGTCGGCGCACATGCCAGACCGCCGGCCGGGATGCCGTTGCGTCGACCGAAGTCTCCAAGGTCGGCCGCGGGGTTGATCCACGTTCCGAAATCCGCGACCACCTTGTCGTTCTCGACGATGACGGCATGGATGCGGGCAACGTGCTCGCTCAAACCGAAGTCGACCCCTTCAACGGACAGCGCGGTGAATCGGCTGATCTCGTTGACCGTAGTAGTCGCGCGCCGAATTCTTCGGACCAGCGTGTTGCTGGCCCGGATATGTCGTGGCTCCACCGGGGCGCTGAAGCGAAGGTTATCCAGGTCGACGGCACGGGACAGCGCCACGTAGAACTGGCCCTCCACCGCCGTGCCGCCGGAAAGATCGATGTACAGCTTCGGGATCGTCTTACCCTGGGACTTGTGGATGGTGATAGCCCAGGCCAGGATCACCGGGAACTGCAGAACGGAGCCGACAGTTTCGCCGCTGAGTTTGCCGTTGTTGACCGTTGGCTGGTTCACCAGCCACAGGTGCTTCTTGAGCTTGACGAGCAGACCGGTGGCGTCGATGCGGACAGTGATGATCTCCTCGGTGGCCTCGACGATCTCACCGAAGCTGCCGTTGACGAATGCGCGTCCGGGGTCGTTGATCACGGTCATCACACGTGCCCCGACCTTGTAGCGAAGCTCGTCGGCTCCGTTGAATGAGTTGGAGTCCGCGCTGTTTCGGTACTGCGCATGCGAGACGAACTCCTTGCCGGGCAATTCGGCAAGATGATCGGCATTGATTTTCGCGACGCGCCGGTTGAACGAGGCCAGCGTGACCCAGTCTTTGGGCGGCACAAAATCGGGTTCGACTCGACTGTTGAGCAACTCGCGGGCGCCTTCGCCGATGGACCCTTCGCGTACTTCATTGAGGATCTCGATGAAGTCCTCGTTCGATTGGCGCCACACCGTCGTCAGCGTGATTTCCTGGAGTTTCAGTCGCTGGTACACGTCGGCGGAAAAGAAGAAGGGCGTTTCCCACCGCGTGCGGAAGATTTCGCGTTCGGTATCGGTGACCACGGGCGGCAGCTGGAGCAAATCTCCGACGAGAATGAGCTGAATTCCGCCGAATGGCAGGTTGACCTCGCGAGCCCGGCGCATTGCGATGTCCATCATGTCGAAGAGGTCTGCCCTGACCATAGAAATTTCGTCGATGACCAGGACTTTCGCGGTGCTGAGAACAGGGCTGGGTCCGTACCATCTTCCGCCGGGCTGAATGTCGTCCGGGTACATGCCCGGTCTGAAACCGAAGGCGCGGTGAATGGTGAAACCGCCGACGTTGAGTGCCGCGACTCCGGTCGGGGCGGTAACCAGGACTTCACCCTTGTCCGCCTCTTCCAGATAGAGCCGGAGCAGCGTTGACTTACCGGTGCCGGCCTTTCCGGTGATCATCACGTTCTCGCCGCGCCGCATCCTTGCGAGAGCGTCATTGAATTCCTCGGTCAGATGTATCCGGGGACTGGCACTGGGCTGGACGGAGGTCACGGAGCGTCACTTTCTGATCCACGATCGTTTCGTATCCGCTTCATCTTCCCATGCGCGGAGGATTGCGAGGACAACGGTGTGAATGTGCGTTCGGAAGCGGGCGCGGGGGTTTCGGCCCCTGGTCCGTGCAGGACAAAGGAGCTTTACGACGTCCCGGCGTTCACGCGGGGCGTCGTAAAGCTCCTTTTCGTTCCGCCGCCCCTTAGGCGTAGGCGACGTTGACGGCGCGGGTGACGCCGTCGCGGGTGATGCTGCCGCCCTGGAAATCGGCGCGGTCGGCGCCCCAGTTCGGGGCCTGGGTGGTGGTCGGCGCGCCGAGGCGGCCGATCTCGAAGCCCTGCTTCGCCCAGGCCTC
>NZ_DYXM01000017.1 GCF_020742175.1 Dietzia timorensis | reverse complement strand
GGGTTCGTTTGCTCACTGCAATCAGGATTGCCGGGGATCCGATACAGGCTGTCGATCGGTTGGAAGTGGCGCCCCTGGTCATCGACGAGTTCCGACTGGATCGAGAACCCACAGGTGAGATCCCACGCTTCGGTGCCGGTGTTCTCGACCTCCGTGGTCACCGTGACCAGCTTGCCGCCCTCAATGGCATCGAGCGTTTCGGTAGCGGCGAACTCCGCCTTCACCCCGTCTTCCAGGTAGTCGATCGACGGGCCTTCCTCGACATTCGTGACGGTCAAGCGGACCCCATCAGAGTCGACGGCATCTCCCTTGCTGCCAGCTACGTCGCCGGACTTCGTGGACGACGAACCCGAATCACTTTCGACATCGAAGATCGACGCTGTGTCGGTGTCACCGCCGGTATCTGTGCCCGGCGCTGCGGGAACGGTCGAGGCGCCGGTGAAGAAGCCGAGCGTGAACACAACGGCCACGCCAACGACGGCGAGGACGATGCCGAGGATCAGCGGAGTCTTGCTGCGGGGCTTGTTCTCGGGAAAGGCGGGCATATCGTCGTACGGAGACGGGCCTGCGGAAAAAGGTGCGGACATGCAGGAACTTTCTGACTAAGGCGAACGTCGCGGACGTCGCGAGGAACGCTTCCCTTCCACGTGAAGGGAGCGACACAACGGCCGGAGCAGAGATGGCGCCTGTTGGCAGCCCGTCGTCACGGCCGAATCAGAATGATAGATACGCCCGTGGATGTGTTGCGCATTGGGCTCGAACACCGTTGCGCTCAAGGAGGCTGTCCGAATTGAGTGTGGTGCCGCATGAAATGTGGCCCGCCCGAATACCGGGTGACCACAAGTGAGGGCGCGAACATCGGTGAAACATCACGGGTATCCGCATCAATCCGAAGGTGGTGCGATTTTGGTGTCCTGCCCCTGCAGAAACCGTGGTTTCATCTAGTTCATGAGCACAAATTTTTCCTCCTCGGGATCCGGGATGAACACCGGCCGTCGCCGCGCGACCACGTCTCGCCGGGCCCTTTCCATTGCAGTCGCATCGGCTTCTGCGCTCCTGCTCGCCTCGTGTTCGGTCCTGCCCGGAGGCGGAGGTTCCGACGATGAGAAGCCGGCCGCTCCCGCGAACGACGCCAACGCTTCCGCCCCGACCAGCGTGGAAACGACCGTGATCACGACGACGGAGAAGGCGACGGAAGACGTCGAATCGTCGTCGTCCGCAGAGGCCGAGGAGGCGCAATCGGGCGGTGCCATCGACGAAGTCCAGATCGTCATCGACACCACACGCGAAGTGTCGCCCGGAGTGCTCCAGTATTCGAATTACGGCGAAGCCTCGGGCTGGATCGAGTGGCAGGCCGTTTCGGGCGGTGCACTTTACGACGCCGAGCAGTGCGTCGCCGTTGTCTCCCTCGTCGACCAGGGCGGAACCGTGCTCCTGACGGACCGCCAGAACAAGTGCGAAGGAAAGACGAAGTTCGATCTGCGGCCGAGCAAGAATCCGCCGGGCGAATACCGGATCGACGTGTCCCTCGCGCCGTGGGAGGACCCGGACAACCCGACCGAAGCCTCGTCGACTTTCGAGATGATCGCCTACGGCAACTAGCGTCAGCAGCGGTAACCGACTCGGCGGGTGCAACGGCTCCAGGCGAGCCGTCGTCAAGCAATCGGCGAGGACACCCCGTCGGCGAAGGCGATCTCACTCGTTTCTTCGCTCTCCTCGTCGCCACTAACGACCCCATGCCAGGTTCACGGACCGCGCGTATCTGCGTCCGCATGGGAAACCAGAATGATCGCGACGCCATCATCGACACTTTCCGCCGCTCGGGCCTCGAACTGCTGCGCCCCGAGACGATCCATCCCACCGACGCGACCCCGTTTCTCATCCTCACCTCCGAGGATCTGGAGGGGCCGGCGTTCTCGCACGTGCTCCACTTCGACGCCGAGATGATCGAGGATCACGCCGATTACGCCAAGTGGGTCCGCCAGTGGGCCCGGGCGACCGGAAAGGAGGACAAGCTTTCCGACGCTTCGTCGCACCTCAACTTCGAGGCCCGCACCGCAACGCTGGAGTACACCCTCGACGGCGTGCCCCGGCGCACGGAGTTCGAGCAGGCCGACGACTGGCTCAACCCCGAGGTCGCCATGGACATCCTCGATGACTTTGGCGACGTGCCCGGGCGCGTGCGGCTGTTCATCGACAACGGCCAGGGTGGCACGTACGTGTGGCTGCCTGAGGAAGGCGTCGCGGAGTTCCAGGAGCTGTTCCCGGAGGCGGAGCGCAGTTAGCCGCCCCGTCCCGCCTGTCTCTTAAGTCGACAGATCGACCTCGTCCCAGTCGGCGTCGACGTGGAACAGCCATGACAGGGCGCGATGCCACTCGAGCAGCGTGCCGGCGGTCTGCTCGTCGATGGAGGCCGGTTCCTCGGGGTTCAATTGCTCGTCGACGGCGATCCACCGCATCGAATGGACGAACTCGTACGTGTCGCACATCTCCGGCAGAGCGATCAGTTCGGTCGCGTGCTCGTAGACGCCGGCCTCACCGTTGTCCGCGACCCACTTGACCAGCGGCCAGGGGTCGACGCGAAACTGCCCCGCGGGAAGCTCCCGGATCCCCAGCACGTGCGCGAGCATCTGTGCCGCCATCACCTGCCACGCCAGCTGCGTCGCCGCGTGGCGCGCCTCGTCGCCGTCGGGGGAGTCGGTCTCGGCCGTCACGCCGGACTCGATCAACTCGACGAATCGCCGCTCCGCGGGCGTCATCGTCTCGAACGTCCCGGGCAGCACCCCACGAATCGCATCCACGGGCGGCCCCGCCTCGCCGAAGAAGAAGCCGGCCAGCTCGGAAACCGCCACCAGCGACATGAGCCGCTGCGCGACCTCCTGCGGCCCACGCACCACGGCCTCGAACTCGCTGCGCACCGGCGGGTAATGCCCGGGCAACGTCGCGCCCGTGTCCTTCGTGATTCCCGCCCGCACCCGCAGCGCCCGCTCCCGCGCCGCCGGGTGATACGGCACCCCGCCACCGGCGACGATGTCCTCGCCACGCGCATCGACCACCGCGCCGTCCGGCATGAGGAACACTGAATTCGATTGCTCCGCCCAGTCCTCCAGGCCGCTCAGGTCTTCGCGCTCGAACACGTACTGGCGCCGGGCGTCCCCGATGTGGCGGATCAGCCCGAACATGCTCGGCGTCATCTCCTGGCCGCCGCGCTCCCACACGTAGCCGGTGAACCCGTTCAGGTGCTCCACGAACTCGGGGTCATCGGCACCCCGCTGCTGGGCGTACGGCCCCGGGATCTCGTCGCGGACCGTGGAATAGGCGTTGATGTACATGGTGATCGAGTTTTCCATACCCAAAACGATCACGCAGGGGAGAGCCCATCCCACTCACCCTTCAATCACGCCATCCCTCAATCACCCCTCACCTCACT
>NZ_DYXM01000016.1 GCF_020742175.1 Dietzia timorensis | reverse complement strand
TCGGTGAAATCGCGGGCCTCGGAGTTCGCGCGCTTGACGAACATCGACACCCGGTCCTTGAGCACGTGGCGCTCGATCTCGGCGGCCACCTCGCGGTCCTCGTGCGACACGACGTTTGCGCCGACGATCGCGTACGGTTCGGCGAGCTGATCGGAGGGCTGGAAGTTCTCGCGGTACGCCGACAGTGCGTGCAGCATCTGGTCGGGCGCGAAATGCGAGGCGAAGGCGTACGGCAGGCCGAGTTGCGCCGCCAGCGTCGCGCCGAACAGCGAGGAACCGAGAATGTACAGCGGCGGCGGGGTCTGCGCGACCGGCGCGGCCTTGACCCCGGGAATCGGCTCCCCGCCCGCGAGGAACGACTGCAGCTCGACGACGTCGGACGGGAATCGCTCGGAAGCCTGCGGATCGCGCCGCAGCGCGAGGAACGTCTTCTGGTCGGTCCCGGGCGCGCGCCCGAGCCCGACGTCGATGCGGTTCGGGTGCAGCGCCGCGAGGGTGCCGAACTGCTCCGCGATCACCAAGGGGGAATGGTTGGGAAGCATGACGCCGCCCGAACCGAGCCGAATGGTCGACGTGTTCGCGGCGACATGTGCGATGAGCACCGACGTCGCCGAGGATGCGATCGCCGCCATGTTGTGGTGCTCGGCGTACCAGACCCGTTCGAGCCCCCGGGCTTCCGCGCGCTGGGCGAGCCGGACGATATCGGACAGGGCGGACTCGTAGCTCGCCTGCTTGTCTGCGGGGGCGAGGTCGAGGGCGGAAATGCGCATCGCTATCTAAAACCAATCAATAAAAAGGGCACCGGTTCGCGCCCCGCGCGAAAGGCGCGGGGCACAGCCGCTCGAACTCCTGTCGGGAGTGCGGCTCACGGCCGGTGCAACGTGCGAGCGGCAGGCGGTATTCCCGCGCAGGTATGACCGCTATGCGCTCGCGCGCGTGGGCGCCCGCTAGGAGACGTTCTGCGGGGCGGGCTGGAGCCTCTCGGCGTACTCGGCGAATGCCTGGGCCGCGCGGACGCCGGCGGCGACGTCAACCTCCGGCCATCCGTCCTCGGTGTGCAGCGCCGCCTCGAGCTGACCGGCGGTGAGCGCAGTACCAGCGGCGAGAAGTGCGTCGACGGCCTCGGACGCCGGATCGTCGAGCAGGGTGTCCGCGGCGAGCTCCTCAATCTGCTCGGCGACCGAATCGCGGGTGACGGGGAAAAAATCGGGGTCGAACCCGTCGGCGGTGTCGTACGGCGCGCGCCACCACGCCGCTCCGTCCCAGCCGTAGAGGAAACCGAGCACATCACGTCGCGCCCGGGCGTGGTCGATACCGCGGCGCCACCAGCCGGGAGCGGTATCGATGAGGTCGGTGCCGCCGTCGAGGCTCGTGCCGCTCGCTTCCGTCTCGGATTCGTCGGCATGCCAACCCGCGAGCAGCGCACGCCCGTCGCCCGGAAGGACGAGGGTGAGCCAGCTGCCGTTCTCGTCGGACCACGTCGGATGCGAGGTCGCCGCGCTGCCGCCCGCTCCGGAACCGTCCGAACTGCCCGATACCGCCGAGTCCGCGCTCGGGGCGCCGAGGCCCACGGCGGCGCGCACCGCGACCACCACTGCCAGGTAGTCCAGGATCGTGCGAGGAGAATCTGCCAGCGATACGTGTTCCAACGTCATGGCGCTCACGTTAGGAAGCAGGGGTTACGTGTCCGGTTACGACCGCGTGAACTTCCGGCGCAATGTGAGCAAAGAGTGGGATTTGTCTCGTTTGGGAACCTAACTAACCGAAACGGTTACCGCCCGCCCTGCACTTGGACTTATCGTGGGCGTGTGACTTCCCCAGCTGACACCAACGGAAACGTAGACGACGCCGCTTCCGCCGGACCGCGGATATTTACCTGGTTCTCGTCGGATGGGGCGCGCGTGGAGCAGGCGCGCATCGCGCCCGTCGACTCCGAGCTCCGCGTGCGCGGCCGCCTCGTCGAGGCCGGCACCTCCGAGCGCCCTGCGTTCACCCTCACCTACGACGTCGTGGTCGACGACGACGGCCAGGCGCGCGAGATCGTCCTCGAATCCGAGCGCGCCGAGGATTCCCGCTCGCTCACCCTGCGGTATGACGGCGGAGGTTCCTGGCTCGCCACGACCGCCGAAGGCGAGACGGAGCGCATTGGATCGCCCGGTACCACCGATGTTCTCATCGCCGGTTCGATGGCATTCTTCTCCCTCGCCGTGCGGGCGAACGGCCTCCATCGCGCTCCCGACGAGGTCTCGCGGAGCGCGCTTTCGGTCGATGCCTACGATCTCACGGTCTCCGACACCCCGATGTCGTTCCGCAGCGACGATGCGATGGTGCACGGGATCACCGGCGAAGCGGCGACGTCCGCCCACGTCGACGCCGAGGGATTCGTCCTCGACGTGCCCGGATTCACCGAGCGCCGCTAAGACGGCGAAGGGCGGGCGAGGTCAGAACGCGACCGAGATCTCCCGCCCGCGGCGCCCCGCGGCCACGGCCGCATCCAGCCAGCCCGGCGCGCCGATGGTGATCTCCTGCGGCGCTTCGCCCGCGTCGCCCTGCCGCGCTTCGAAGGCCGCGCGACCGGCCGACCCGCGGTCGACGAGATCGCCGAGCGAACCTGTCCGCCGCAGCTGCTCGAGCGAGGCGCCCAGTTCCTCCACGGCCTCGGCGAGCGCCACCTCGAGCGCGGCCGCATTTGGCTCGCAGATCGCGCGGACGAGGTCCGGCGGAGTCCCCGCGACCCGCGTCCCATCGCGAAACGACCCGGCCCCCAGCGCCAACGCGGCGTCCCCGCCTGCATCGCCGGCGATCGCGAGCGCTTCGGCGAGAACGTGCGGCAGGTGGGAGATCCGCGCGACGGCGCGATCGTGCTCGTCTGCCGGCAGCGTCACGAGGCGCGATCCGGTGGAAGAACCCAGCGCGGCGACGCGCCGCCAGGTGGACTCGGCGCCTCCGCCGTCAGAGGTGATGACCCAGCGGGAACCCGCGAAAAGCTCGGGATCTGTCGCCGACCAGCCGGTGGAATTCGTGCCGGCCATGGGGTGGGAACCGACATAGCCCGCGGCAAGCCCGGCGGCGCGCACCGCGTCACGGACGGGCCCCTTCACGCTGACGACGTCGGTGAGCTGCGCCCCGGGGTGAATCCGCGCGACCTCCGCGAGGACGGACGCGACGGCGGGCATGGGCACGCCCACGACGACGAGCGCGTCCTCGGCGCGTGCGCGTTCGAGGGTCGCCGGCAGGTCCGCGCTCGCGTCGTGCCCGGCGGCGCGCGCGGCGTCGACGGTCGCGGGGGAGCGGTTCCAGCCGAACGCGCGCGGCGGAGGGGAGGCCGCTGCGGCAGCGGCAGTGCCGGTGTTTGCGGCTGCGGCTGGGATTGCGGCCGTGCCGGCATCGAGGCAGCGCAGCAGCGAACCGCCGATCAGGCCGAGGCCGAGGACGCACACCGGTCCCGCCGCCTGCCGCGCGGCCGCGAGAGAATGGCCGTGTTCGGGCTGGTCCGCGTCGCTTTGGAAAGTATCCACCTGACAAGGTTCTCACAGCCGACTACGGTTGCTGCCATGAACAGTGCGCGCACCGGCGAGGACGATTCGAGCGATGACGACCTGGGCGGCATCGGCGTGTGGGTGGTTCGCGACGAGTCCGGCTGGCAGCTCGGCCGGCTCGACGACGACGCGCTGGGAAGCCTCGACGCCGCGGCGAAGGGGATTCGCGAGCTGCGCTCCGGCGGCGCCGCCTTCGCGCTGCTCGACGTCGACGACGAATTCTTCGTGATCCTGCGGCCGGGCCCCGCCGGGCACCGCCTGCTGCTTTCCGACGCGACCGCGGCGATCGACTACGACCTCGCCGCCGACGTGCTCGACGAGCTCAACATCGAGGTTCCGGACCTCGACGACGACGAGCTCGAGAACACCGACCCCTGGGGAGAGGGCGACTGGGCGCTGCTCGAGGACCTCGGGCTGCCGTCGGGCGTGCTCGAGATCATCGTGTCCGAGACGGACCTATACGCCGACGAGCACCTCGAGTCGATCGCTGACCGGATGGGGTTCGCCGAGCGTTTCGAGCAGCTGCTCGACGAGCGCTGAGCGCGCCTCGCCCATGCGCCGCGAGCGCGGTGGTGATCAGCCGTTATGAGCCCTTCGCTTCCCGAACCCGAGATCGAGCGCCTGGACGCGGCCCGCATGGAGCGCTGCATCGCGCTCGCGCGCGAGACGCCCGCCGGGGATGTTCCGGTGTCCGCCGTCATATACGGCCCTGACGGAACCGAGCTGGCCGCGGCCACGAACAGGCGTGAGGCGGACGCGGATCCGTTGGCTCACGCCGAGATCCTCGCGCTACGCGGCGCGGCCGCGCGGCTCGGGGACGGCTGGCGCCTGACCGAATGCACGCTGGCGGTGAACCTCGAACCGTGCACCATGTGCGCGGGCGCGGCGGTGGCTGCGCGCATCGGGACGATCGTGTTCGGGGCGTGGGAGCCGCGCACGGGCGCGTGCGGATCGCTGTTCGACGTCGTACGGGACAGGCGCTTGTTGTGGCGGCCGCAGGTGCGCGGCGGGGTGCTTGCCGAGCGGGCCTCGGAGGGGCTGCGGGAATTTTTCGCCGAGCGGCGCTAGCCAGGGGTAGCGGCGCGGTGTGAATGCACGTCCGCGGCCTGATTTGTTTATGGCCGCGCCGTGCAGGTAGCCTATTCGGCGGTGGCGTGTCCGAGCGGCCTAAGGAGCTCGCCTCGAAAGCGAGTGTTGGGTAACCCCCAACCAAGGGTTCAAATCCCTTCGCCACCGCCACAGTCCCTCACCTGCGAAAGCGCAGGTGGGGGACTTTTTTGTGTTCTTGGTCAGGCAGTGTTGGATCAGGCGAGCGAGTAGACCCAGGTGCGCACGCGCGAGCCGTCGTCGAGCAGGCAATCGACCTCGATGCGGCGATACTCGGCGCCCTCGAACTCGTCGAGTTCGCCCCAGGCGCCGTCGAGCGCGTCCGACCTGAGCAGCCAGCCGTCGATGGTGTCGTCGCCGGACGGGCGGTAGCCGGGGAATCCCATCCCCGCGCCCCAGACGTGCTCGTCGAGGCTGCCGGTGATCGACCCGCGCTGCCACGTTCCGCCGAGGGGAGCGAGGACGTGCTCGTTGGGGGCGCCGGGCGCCAGCGAACCGTAGATAAAGAGGTGCGAAGCGGTCATGGGCCAAAAATATCAGCGCGGCGGGGCTCGGGCTCGCTAGATGGTATGGGAGCCTTTCGCGCGGCCGCGCGGCTCGAACTGATCCGACTGGGCGAACAACATGGCGGTGATACGTGCGTTCATGTCCGCGATCTCCTCCTCGTCGAGTTCGAGCGACTCGGACTGGAGCGCCGACATCTCGATCGCGGCGACGCTGGAGCGTGCGAGCATCATCCGTCCCGGCGTCGACGAATCGAGACCCGCCGCCGCGAGCAGCTTCTCGGCGATCTTGCTGTACAGGTCGTCGACCGCGACATGGAGGGCGGGATCCTGGCTGGGAGCGCGGAATACGGCGAGATAGTTGTCACGACGGCGCCGCACGAACCGTGTGAAGGCGACGATGGTGTCGTAGAGGGGATCCGTCGAGCTTTCCGGATCCGGCAGCTCGATCTGCTCAATGATGAACTTCGCGGAGCGGTTGATGACGGCCGTGAGGTACTCGTGTTTGGAGTTGAAGTAGTGGAACAGCAGGCTGCGTGAGATCCCGGCCTCGCGCGCCACCGTGTCGATCGAGAACTCCGAGAACGAGGTCTCGTGGAGCAGCTTCGCCCCGATCGCCACCAGCTGCGAGCGGCGTTCGCTCTGGCTCAGCCGTCCTGACATGACTTCCCCCCGAAAAGATTCCGCGCACATCGCGCGCGCAATATTGTCGTCGCCGGATAACCGAATGGTCGAGCTTCCTAAGTTTGCAGTGGGAACTACTTTATCGGCTGCGGCCCGCAGTATTGGAATGGTGGCCGGGCGAGCGCGGTGCGAGTGCTCCGGGCCGGGCCGTTATCGGCCTGTGGAACTATGGATTTCATGCCGAACCCCGCACCAGAATCGCACGGATCCGCCGATCGCGAATACTTCGAGACCACCGCCCGCCTGGCGGTGCCCGGAACAGCCGGCGGCCGAAGCGGTGTCATTATGACGCCGCACGGCGCGATCGAGACGCCGGCCTTCATCCCCGTGGGGACGAAGGCCACCGTGAAGACCCTGCTGCCGGAGCAGATCGCGTCGACCGGCGCGCAGGCCGTGCTCGCCAACGCCTACCACCTGTACCTGCAGCCGGGGCACGACATTGTCGACGCCGCCGGCGGCGTCGGGTCGTTCATGAACTGGCCCGGACCGACCTACACCGACTCCGGCGGCTTCCAGGTGATGAGCCTGGGTGTGGGGTTCAAGAAGGTCATCGAGATGGAGGCGACCGGCACCCCGGACGATTCCGCGACGAGGGCGAACAAGGAGCGCCTCGCGCGCGTCGACGAGGAGGGCGTCACCTTCCGCTCGCACCTCGACGGCTCCTCGCATCGGTTCACCCCCGAGGTGTCCATGCAGATCCAGCACGGCCTCGGCGCCGACATCATGTTCGCCTTCGACGAACTGACCACCCTGATGAACACACGCGGCTACCAGGAGGAATCCGTGGAACGCACGCGGCGCTGGGCCGAGCGCTGCCTGGTCGAACACAACCGTTTGACGGCGGAGCGTGCGGATAAGCCACCGCAGTCGCTGTGGGGCGTGATCCAAGGCGCGCAGTACGAGGACCTTCGGCGGCAGGCGGTGCGCGGACTGCTGGAGATGAGCGACCGGTTCGCGGAATCCGGGCAGCGTGGATTCGGCGGATTCGGCATCGGCGGCGCGCTGGAGAAGGAGAACCTCGGGACGATCGTCGGCTGGTGTACCTCCGAGATGCCCGAGGAGATGCCGCGCCACCTGCTCGGAATCTCCGAGCCCGACGACGTCTTTACAGCGGTAGAGAACGGGGCGGACACGTTCGACTGCGTGGCGCCGACGCGCCTCGCGCGGCACGGCGGCATCTACACCCGCTCCGGGAAGGTCAACATCACCAAGGCGATGTATCGGCGGGACTTCACCCCGCTCGACCCCGAGGGCGACCACCCCGTGGACACGCAGTACACGCGGGCGTACCTGCACCACATGTTCAAGGCCAAGGAATATCTCGGCGCGCAGATCTGCACGCTGCACAACGTGCGGTTCATCATTCGGATGGTCGCCGATATCCGTGCGGCGATCGCCGGCGGGACCGACGAGTATCTCGCGTTCAAGGAGGACTTCCTCGGGCGGTACTACGCGGGCCGGGCGAAGTAATTTCGGCGGGAGCGGTTGTTGTTCGGCGTGAGCCGGCGAGACGCCGGGCCCATGGGGAGCCTGGGCTGCCGGGGAGCCTGGGCTGCCGAGCATCTGCGCGAAATGCGGGGGATGCCGGAATTCGCACCACGTTAGTGTCATTTTAGGCGTCGAAACCGCTTTGAACCGTACACTTTCGCGGTGTTTACGCACTGGCGCCCGGGTAAGCGCGCCGATGGAGCTGACGGAACGTGCGTGGGCTTCGGCGGGGGTTGAAGGCCGTCGCGCCGACGAAGCCTACTCATTTCTCGCTGGCCGCGTAACTTGCC
Source organism: Dietzia timorensis (assembly GCF_020742175.1). GTDB lineage: Bacteria > Actinomycetota > Actinomycetes > Mycobacteriales > Mycobacteriaceae > Dietzia > Dietzia timorensis_A. The sequence continues at coordinate 12,594 of NZ_DYXM01000016.1, read as the reverse complement.
GTGTCCAGCGGAATTTGAGTGGGCTTGGGCGCCCGAGTGGCTGAGGAGCGGAGTTTCCGGCTGGCGGGGGCGGCGGGGCGGCCTGCGAGGCTGGGCGGCCGCCCCAGCCGCGAAACCTACTCGGCCGCAACCTCCCCGGCGGCCCGCTCGGCCTCGTACCTGCGCAGCGACTCCTGGTACGTCGGCTCGGCCTTCTTGATCCGCTGGATGATCGCGTACGAGAACGGCATGATGACCACCTCGACGGCGACCTTCCACACGAACCCGATCACCGTGTAGTTCCAATAGTCGCCGGAACCGATCGTCATCCCGAGTGCGCTGGCCGCGATCGTGCAGAACACAAGCGTGTCGAAGAACTCGCCGACAATCGTCGAGGTGATCATTCGCGCCCACAGCGTCTTCTCGCCGGTCAGCCGCTTCATGCGCACCATCACGTACGAGTTGATCAGCTCGCCGACCACGTAACCGGCGAGCCCGGCCGCGAGGAATTGCGGCACGACGCCGACCACGGAGCCAAAGGCGTCCTGGTTTTCGTAGAAGTCGGGGGCCGGCATGTGCATCGCGAGGGTGAAGCATGCCGAGGCGAGCAGCTGTACGGCGAAACCCATCGCGACGACGCGTCGCATCGTGCGGAAGCCCCAGATCTCGCTGATCACGTCGCCGAGGACGTAGGCGAGGGGGAAGAGGAAGAAGGCGCCGTCCGTGACGAGGCCGTCGAGCTGGAAGATGCCGAGGTCGACGTGCAGGTCGGGGAAGAGGAGCACGGCCTTCGTGGCCGCGACGTTGGAGATGAGCATCACGCCGATGAACAGCGCGACGACGGTGAGGAGCGTGTAGGACGTTACTGAGGCGAACGCCGGTTCGGGGCGAAAGTCGGCCGAGGGGCCTGGACCTTTGCCGCGAGCCGGCTGCCCAGACTCTGGGTGGCCGCCGGTGGCGGTGGTTTTATTAGTCACGAGCAGTGATTATGACACTTCTACCACTCGCCGGGCACAACCCACGGCTCGCCGAATTCCGCCCCGGGCGCCAGCAGCGCGGGCTCGAACCGCGCGGCGATGTCCTGCACCGAACGCGCGTCAGGAACGCCGACGGACTCGCCGATCGCCGTCACTACCTGTTCCGGGGCGACGCCGCCGGCGACGAGCTCGGCGAGGGTATGCCCGCCGTCGCGCTTGGCGAGCCGCGCACCGCCAGGGGCCACGGCGAGCGGGACGTGCGCATATTCCACCGGCGCCAGCCCGAGTTGCCGAGCGAGCCACGCCTGCCGCGGCGCCGAGTCGAGCAGGTCGAGCCCGCGCACCACCTGGTCGACACCGGCCGCCGCATCGTCCACCACGACCGCGAGATTGTAGGCCCACGCGCCATCGCCGCGGCGCAGCACGAAATCGTCGACCACCCCGGAGAATTCGCCTTGCACGACGTCATGAATACGGCATATGACGCCGGAGTCGCCGTTCCCCCGAGGCGGCCCGGAGTCGGCGCGGACGCGGATGGCGGGCACCTTGTTCGAGGGCATCGCGGCGCGGCGGCGTTCGCGTTCGGCGGCGGTCAGGTCGCGGCAGGTGCCCGGGTACGCGCCTGGCGGGGCGTGGGGCGCGCGGGGTGCGTCGAGGATGTCCTTGCGGGAACAGAAGCATTCGAAGGTGCGGCCTTCGGCGCTCAGGTGCTCGAGCGCGGCGGAGTAGCGGGCGTGGTTGTCCGATTGCCATTCGGGTTCACCGTCCCACTGCAGGCCGAGGCGCGCGAGGTCCGCGATCTGCTCGCGGGCGACTTCGGCGCGGGAGCGCTGCGGGTCGAGGTCGTCGACGCGGAGCAGAAACGACCGTCCGCTTCGCCGCGCGAAATTCTCGGCGATGACGGCGGTGCGCAGATTTCCCAGGTGTAGCGCGCCGCTCGGGGAGGGGGCGTAGCGGCCGGCGCCGGCGGTCGGCGCTACTTGCTCGGCAGGGTTACTCACAAAGTGGGACACTAGTAGACATGAGTGATGCAGCAGACAAGACCGTACTGGAAGACGAGCAGATCACAGAGGCGCTTGCCGAGCTTCCCGGCTGGGCACACACCGAGGGCGCGCTGACCTTCACGGCGAAGTGCGATTCCGCGGAGGCGGCGATCGGCCTGTTCGACAAGATCGCGGCCGCGGCCGAGAACGCGAATCATCATCCCGACGTGCTGTGGTCGTACAACGAGATCACCGTCGATTCCGCGAGCCACGATGTCGGCGGCGTGACCCAGCGCGATACCCGACTGGCGAAGACCATCAGCGGCCTCGCAGAAGCGGCCGGCGCGAAGGTGTTCGACGGCCAGGACTGATCGGAGCCGCCGAAGCCCGGCCACGGCCCGGACACCACCGGGCCGCCCACGCCGGGCGGTGGCGGTTAGTCAAGCGGCCGGCTACCGCTGGATCGAAGCCCGAACCGAGCTCCGGACGATGCGCGCTTTCCTGAACGAGAGGTTTAGGATTTATGGCGCGTAAGGGATGCCTCCTCTTAAGGGGATGGCACGCCACCACTTAAGGGGATGGCACGCCACCACTTCTGGAGTTCACATGATCGAACTGACGCAAGTCAGCAAAGTTTTCCCGGGCCCGGTGACGGCGCTGGATTCCGTGGACCTGTCGATCCCGGCGGGGCAGATCCACGGGATCGTCGGCCGCTCGGGCGCCGGCAAGTCGACGCTCATCCGTTGCCTCACGGGGCTCGACCGCGCCACCTCGGGGTCGATCGAGGTGGGCGGCGTCGACATGGGCAGCGCCAAGGGCTCCGCGCTGGCCGGGGCCCGGCGTCAGATCGGCATGGTCTCGCAGAACGTCAACCTGCTCGATTCGCGCACGGCCGAGAAGAACATCGCGCACCCGCTGGAGATCGCCGGCGAGAAGCCCGCGGACATCGCCGCGCGCGTCGACGAGCTGCTAGATCTCGTCGGCCTCACCGAGCGCCGCAAAAATTACCCCGCGCAGCTCTCGGGCGGGCAGCAGCAGCGCGTCGGCATCGCCCGCGCGCTCGCCACGAACGCCCCGGTTCTGCTGTGCGACGAGCCGACCTCCGCGCTCGACACGGCCACCACGCGCCAGATCCTCCAACTCATCCGCCGCGTCCGCGACGAGCTCGGCGTCACCGTCCTCATCATCACCCACGAGATGTCCGTGGTCCGCGAGGTCTGCGACTCGGTCACCCTCCTCGCCGAGGGCCGAGTCGAGCGCACGGGCCCGATCCTCGACGTCATCGGCGATGCCGGTTCCCCGCTCGCGAAGGAACTCATCCCCATGCCCTCCGCCGGCACCTCGCGCGACGGGGAGACGCTGCTGGAAATCATGACGTCGGAAGGCGCATCGCGCCCCGACGTCACCGAGATTTTTGCGCTCCTACGCCAGGAGGGCGTCGAGGCGACGATCGAGGCGGGGACCATCGAGACCATCGCCGGCCGGCAGGTCGGGCGGTTGCACCTGCGGCCGCTGCGCCCGCAGGATGCGGACGCGGCGCTGCAGCTGCTCCGATCCAAGGGCATCTACGCGCAGCCGCTCGGCGACGCGGAAGGAGAAACCGCATGAGCCCCGAGATCCTCGCCGCGGACGAGAAGTTCTTCGGTAACCCGGTATTCCAGAACCAGCTGCTGCCCGCCACCCTCGAGACGATTTACATGACCATCGCGACCTCGCTCATCGTCGCGGTCTTCGGTCTGCCGCTCGGGGTGCTCCTGCACAACCTCGGGCCGCGCGGTCTGTACCCGAACAGGGGCGTCTATCGGGTACTCAGCCTGCTCGTCGATCTCGGCCGCTCGGTCCCGTTCATCGTGCTGCTCATCGCGCTCATCCCGTTCACGCGCATCATCGTCGGCACGGCGCTCGGCTGGGGCGCGGCTGTCGTTCCGCTGTCCGTCGGCGCGATCCCGTTCTTCGCGCGGCTGGTCGAGAACTCGCTGCGCGACGTGTCCGGCGGCAAGGTCGAGGCGGTGAAGATGATGGGCGCCTCCAACGGACACATCACCCGCCACGTCCTGGTCCGCGAGGGGTTGCCGGGCATCGTGGGCGGATTCACCGTCACGGTCGTGACGCTCATCAGCTACTCGGCGATGGCCGGCGTGATCGGCGGCGGGGGCCTCGGCACCCTCGCGTTCAACTACGGTTACCAGCGCTACCAGGCCGACACGATGCTCGCCTGCGTCGTTCTCCTCGTCATCATCGTGGCGCTCGTGCAATACAGCGGCGACAAGATCGCCCACGCGATCGACCACCGTTGATCCCCTGGATCCCACAAAAGTAGAGATAAAAGAAAAGGACACACAATGTCACGTTTCAGCGGGTTCCGTCCCGTCAAGATCGCTGCCGCCGCAACCGCCGCGGCCCTCGTGCTTGCAGGCTGCGGCCTCGTCGGAGGCAACGACAAGGAGGTCGGCACCGAGGCGAACGGCATCACGACCCTCAAGATCGGCGTCTCGCCGGTGCCGCACGGCGATATCGTCCGCTTCGTCAACGACGAGCTCGCCGAGGATGCAGGTCTCAACCTCGAGGTCATCGAGTACAACGACTACAACATCCCCAACCAGGAGCTCAACGAGGGCGGACTGGATGCGAACTACTTCCAGCACGAGCCGTGGTTCAACGAGGAGGTCGAGGGCCAGGGATACGATCTCGCCCACTTCGCGGGCATCCACATCGAGCCGTTCGCGCTGTACTCGGATAAGTACGACGACGTCGCCGATATCCCGGACGGCGCGAAGGTCGGCATCAATAACGACCCCTCGAACCAGGGCCGCGGCCTGGAGCTCCTGCAGAAGGCGGGCCTGATCAAGCTCGCCGAAGGCGTCGACGGCGCGACGGCGACGCTGAGCGACGTCGAGGAGAATGACAAGAACATCGAATTCATCGAGGCGGACGCTGCTTCGCTGGCACGCACCCTGCAGGATGTCGACGCCTCCGTCATCAACGGCAACAACGCGCTCGAGGCCGGGCTGTCGCCTGTCGATGACTCGCTGATCATCGAAGACGGCGAGAACAACCCGTACGCCAACTTCCTCGCCGTGCGCGCGGGCGACGAGAACAACGAGCACCTCAAGAAGCTCGACGAGTTGCTCCACTCCGACGAGGTGCGCAACTACATCGAGGAGAACTGGCCGGAGGGCGAGGTTCTTCCCGCGTTCTGATGCGCGAGGGGGTCCGGAGCTGAAGCGCCGGATGATTAGAGAAAGAAAAAGACGAGGTCCCCGGTGAAAACCGGGGACCTCGTCCCATTGGCGGAGGATAGGGGATTTGAACCCCTGAGGGCGTTAACCCAACCCGCGTTCCAGGCGAGCGCCATAGGCCACTAGGCGAATCCTCCGGGAAGAACACTACTGAATTGCCTGCCGAGATTTCAAACTGCGGGCAACGAGCGCCTTAAGCGGGAAGGAATCCGGCAGCCGCCGGCCGGCTCGCTCCGCGGTCGCGTTGTGCGCTATTGTGGGGGCCGGACCTCGCGTGGCGTCCACCCTGTGAATTCCCCCAGGACCGGAAGGTAGCAAGGGTCAACGGGCTCTGGCGGGTGCGCGGGGTCCCTTTAATTTTCTTCGGCGGTCGAGAACATCCCGCTGGCCACATTCCTCTTTCGGCGAGAGCCGCGGGCCGTCTTGCCGCCACGCGTGCCGCCCGCGGAGTCGGGTCCGTCGGCCCGCGAGAAGCCGGGTCGGCAAAGCGGAAGAGCAGGTCCGGCGTCATAGGTGAAGAGACGGCCCGCGGGGATAGCGCGAGGCGCTAATCTAGTCGGGTAACCGTACCCACGAGCGGAGCAGACTGAAGATGCCTGAAGCCACGGACCGTAAGCCGCTGACCGAGCATTCCGGCGAGGAGCTCGCGCGGCTCGAGAGCGACCTCGCCGCCGAATTCGAGGAGATCTCGAAGATCGGACTCGGGCTCGACCTGACCCGTGGCAAGCCTTCGGCCGCGCAGCTCGACCTGTCCGAGCGGCTCCTCGGGCTGCCGGAGCCGGGCGATCATCTCGCCGGGAAGACCGACGTACGCAACTACGGCGGGATCACGGGGATCGCGGAGCTGCGCGCGCTCATGGCCGAGATCCTCGGTGTGCGCCCGGAAGAGATCTACGCCTGCGATAACGCAAGCTTGTCGGTGATGTACGACCTGATCTCGTTCGCGCTGCTCTTCGGTACCGAGGATTCGCCCAGGCCGTGGATCGAGGACGCGGACCGGAAATGGCTGTGCCTCGTGCCCGGCTATGACCGGCATTTCGCCGTGACCGAGAAGTTCGGTTTCGAGATGATCCCCGTCGAGATGGGCCCCGAGGGGCCCGATATGGACGAGATCGAGCGGCTCGCCGCTGACCCGGCCGTGAAGGGGTTGTGGGCGGTACCGATCTACTCGAACCCGACGGGGCTGACGCTCACCGATCACGTCGTCGAGCGCCTCGCGAAGATGGAGACCGGCGCGCCCGATTTCCGGGTGATATGGGACAACGCCTACGTGGTGCATACCCTGGTCGCCGATTTCCCGAAATCTGCGAACGTGCTCGAGGCGGCCGCCAACGCGGGTCACCCCAACCGTTTCTGGCAGGTCTGCTCGACCTCGAAGATCACCTTTGCGGGTGCCGGCGTGAGCTTCCTGTCCGCGACCGAGAGTGAGCTCGCCTGGTACGGAAAGCACGCCGGTGTTCGGACGATCGGCCCGAACAAGGTCAACCAGCTCGCCCACGTGCGCTTCTTCGAGACCGCCGAGGGGCTGCGCCAGCACATGCAGCTGCACCGGGAGATCCTCGTGCCGAAGTTCGAGGCCTCGCGCTCCGCGCTCGAGGCGCGGCTCGGCGGATTTGGGGTTGCGAGCTGGACCGATCCCGAGGGCGGCTACTTTATCGACCTGTCCGTCGAGGACGGCACCGCGACGCAGATCGTCGAGATGGCCGCGAAGGCCGGCGTTGCACTGACTCCTGCCGGCGCCGCGTACCCATACGGCAAGGACCCCAACGACCGACACATTCGCCTGGCGCCGACCATGCCGCCACTCGACGAGGTGGAGAAGGCGATCGACGTGGTCGGCCTGTGCACGCTGCTATGCGCGGTGCGCAAGGCGCAGGCGGCGTGACGCGACCGCGAGTTGACCTTTGCTTAACTAACTAAATAAGTACGCATGCGCAGGCGCGGTCCGATCTCGGGGCGCGCCTGCGTGTTTATGCGGGTAGCTTCGTCCGATCGGGAACTTGGGGTCGGCCGTTTGGGGTGCCTCCAGGGTGCTTCGTGTTGCGGTGAGCGAAGGCCGCAGCGGGGCGCCATTCTGACAAACATGCAGTCCAGATGACTTCGAGCCTCCTGGCGCGGGGGTATTTACCTTTACATTTTTCATTGGTGAGATTCAGGTGATCTAGCAGGCAAAAGTTTTGAACATTTGTCCAGTTATGCCGTTTTACGGGCTTGGGGTAGTTGTCGAAACAAAGATGTTCTGGTTGTCTCAATGGTGGCTCGCACCGAGGGGCGCTGGCAGAGAGTGAGGGCTCTCCGCCGCGAAATGGTGAGAGTGCAGGCTCTCGGTCTGAGGGGGCCGAGAGCTCCAACCCAAGGGGGATGACGACCTGGGGTCGCGTGACGCCGTTATCGGCGCCCGCGGCCCCGGGCTCGTATCGTCCGCGTGTGGCCGTCTTGCTGCGCCGATGTCCGCGATCGGAAGCGCTCCCGCGATGTCGGAGTGGGCAAGTACCCTAGAGCCCGTGGCGTTGTATCGAAAGTATCGCCCGGCCACGTTCGCGGAGGTCGTCGGGCAAGAGCATGTGACAGATCCGCTGTCCGCGGCACTGCGGTCCGGGCGGATCAACCACGCCTTCCTGTTTTCGGGCCCGCGAGGCTGCGGTAAGACCTCGTCGGCGCGGATCATGGCGCGTTCGCTCAATTGTGTGGAGGGGCCGACCCCGGAGCCGTGCGGCGTGTGCGATTCCTGTGTGTCCCTCGCCCCGGGCGGGCCCGGCAACCTCGACGTCATCGAGCTCGACGCGGCGAGCCATGGCAATGTCGACGACACGAGGGAGTTGCGGGAAAAGGCGTTCTACGCGCCGGCGTCCTCGCGTTATCGCGTGTTCATCATCGACGAGGCGCACATGGTGTCCAATGCGGGCTTCAACGCGTTGCTCAAGATCGTCGAGGAGCCGCCGGAACACCTCATCTTCATCTTCGCGACGACCGAGCCGGAAAAGGTGCTGCCGACGATCAAATCGCGCACGCACCACTATCCGTTCCGCCTGCTCACGCCCACGGCGATGCGCGGGCTGCTCGAGCGCATCTGCGAGTCCGAGAACGTGCGGGTCGACCCGCCGGTGTTTCCCCTGGTCATCCGCCAGGGCGGTGGCTCGCCGCGCGACACGTTGTCGGTGCTCGACCAGCTCGTCGCCGGTTCGGAAGACGATCACGTCGAGTATTCCGGTGCGGCCGCGCTGTTGGGGGTCACAGAGAACTCCCTGCTCGACGCCACCGTGGAGGCTCTCGCGGCGGCCGATGGCGCGGCGCTTTTCCGCACGGTCGATCGAGTGATCGAGGCCGGGCACGACCCGCGCCGCTTCGTGTCGGATCTTCTGCAGCGCATGCGGGATCTGATCATGGTCCAGTCCGTCCCGCAGGCCATCGAGCGCGGGCTCGTCGACGCCCCCGGAGAGGAGGCCGAATCGCTCGCGCGGCAGGCCGATTCCATGGGTCCTGCGACGCTGGCGCGCCTCGCGGACGAGGTACACAGCGGCCTCGATTCGATGCGCGGCGCCACCTCGCCGCGACTGTTGTTGGAAATCCTGTGTGCCCGTCTTCTCCTCCCGGAGGTTGACGGCGGAGTCGCCGCGCTCTCCCAGCGGGTCGAGCAGCTCGAGCGCGGGGTGGGGTCGGCGGCCGCCGGCTCCGCAGGTGGGTCGGCGCCCGCGCCGGCGCCTGCGGCCGCGGCGGGCGGGGAGGCCGGAGCCCCTGCCGGCTCCACACCCGCGGCCGGCTCCGAACCTGCGCCTCGCTATGTCCGCCCGTCGCAGCGCCGAAAGGCCGAGCAGGCCGGGGGCGCTGCCGCTCCGGCGTCGGAGCAGCCGGTGGCGGATTGGCCGGCGACGGAGCAGCAGGCCCCGAAGGAGGAGGCGCAGGAAGCGCCGCAGCACGCGGTGGACACCGCTCCGGAGCGCCCGGCCAATGCCGCCACGGAAAACGTGGAGCCGCAACGCCTCGCTGCAGAGCAGTCGGACGGCCCGGCGGAGGCATCTGCGCCCGAACCCGTGCAGACACACGAAGAACGGGCCTTGGCCCCGGACGCCGCAGCCGCGGGGCATCGAGACGTCGATGCTTCCGGCGCCGACACTGCAGCGATGGCAGGAGGCGCCGCAGCCGCCGGTGCCGCTGCGGCCGGTGCAAAGGCTTCAGGAGCCGTCGCCTCATCGCAGGACGAACACACCGCTTCGCCCCGCGAAGAAGAAACGGCCACTTCGCAGTGGTCTGAGACGTCGCAGCCGGCGGAGCGGCATGAGGCCGCGCCCGCCGAGACGCACGGCGGCGCCGGACAAGAGTGGCCGGAGCCGAACAGACCCGCGGGCGAGGAGCCCGGGCGCTCCCAGGAATCACAAGAGGCGCCGGCACCGGCGCGCTCGCTCGACACCGAAGAACTGCGGCGCGCGTGGCCGGAGGTGCGACGCGCGGTCCGTGAGCGGTCCCGCACGCTCGAGGTGATGCTCGCCGATGCTGTCATCACCCGCGTCGACGGCAACGAGGTCGTTCTCTCGCACAAGACCGCGGCGCTGGCGAACCGTATCAACGAGCCGCACCATGCGACGACGATTTCCGAGGCGATGTCCGCGGTGTTCGGCGGAACATGGCATGCACGCGCCGAACGCGATGGGGCAACGGCAGGCGGGCGCCAGGACCCGCAGCGCGCGTTCTCGCCCCGGCAACCGGAACAGGCACCGCCCGAGCCGCAAACGTCACAGAACAGCGCGCCACGTGGCAGAGCCGAACAGCAGCGCCGGCGTCCGCAGGCGGTCGAGGACGTTCCGCCGCCGCCCGAGGAACCGGAGCCGCCGGCCGACTGGGAACCGCCAGAGGACTGGTCCGGAGGGGCCGCGCGCCCGGAAGGGCCGGTTGGACAGGCGCCTCCGACGTCATCTGCGACGCAGGTGGCGGACGAGCGCGGGCACGGGGCCGCAGGCTCAGCACAGGCGACATCAGCGGAATCGGCCGGACAGGCGGGCAAGGAACGTCAGGGCAAGAGGCTGACCTGGGCCGAACGTGCCGCCGCCGCGCAGGCTCGCGCCGAGCCCGAGTCACCGGCGAAGCAGGCAGAGGTCGGCGAGTCGAGCGGGCCTGAGGTCAGCGAGCAGGACATGGTCGACGAAGCGCGCAGCGGCCCGCAGAACATCGACCACCGCACGCCGGAGGAGATCGCCCTCGCGCTGCTCAAGGAGCACCTCGGCGCCACTCCGCTGGAGTGACTCCGTGCGTGCGCGCGGCGCCGGGTGGGGCTCGGGCGAAAAGTCGGGCCGCACCGTTACGCTGGGGTGAAACGACCTCGAATTAGGAGTGCCAATGCAGCCCGGTGGAATGCCCAACGGAGACATGAATCAGCTTCTCGCACAGGCGCAGCAAATGCAGTCGCAGCTCGCCGCCGCCCAGCAGGAGATCGCGGCCTCGGAGGTTACCGGGGAGGCCGGCGGAGGGCTGGTCAAGGTCACGATGACGGGCACGGGCAAGGTCTCGAACGTCACGATCGACCCGAAGATCGTCGACCCCGAAGACGTCGAAACGCTGCAGGACCTCGTCGTCGGCGCCTACAACAACGCCCACGAGAACGTCGCCCAGCTCGCCGAGACCAAGCTCGGCCCGCTCGCCGGCGGAATGGGCGGACTCGGGGACATGATGGGCGGCCTCGGCATGTAATTGCCGTGCGAAACGACATCCACTCAGCGCGGCGTGCGTCTGGTTCCCGCTACCAGACCACCGCCGCGCCCGGCACACGAATAACGAGCGAACACCGTGTACGAAGGTCCAGTCCAGAATCTGATCGATGAGCTAGGCAAACTCCCGGGCATCGGCCCGAAGAGTGCCCAGCGCATCGCGTTCTACCTGCTGCAGGCCGAGCCGGAAGACATCGAACGGCTGCAGAACTCGCTCGGCGAGATTCTCGGCGGAGTCAACTACTGCGAGGTCTGCGGCACCGTGTCCGCCGAGAAGCGCTGCCAGATCTGCTCCGATCCGCGGCGCGACCTCTCGCTCGTGTGCGTCGTCGAGGAGCCCCGCGACATCCAGGCGATCGAGCGCACCAAGGAATACAGCGGCGTCTATCACGTCCTCGGCGGCAGCCTCGACCCCATCAACGGCATCGGCCCGGATCAGCTGCGCATCTCGCAGCTGCTGCGCAGGGTCGCTGGCTCCACCCCGGAAACACAAAGCACCTCGGGGGATGACGGCGGAGCGCCGGAGCCTATTGAGGTGGCCGAGGTCATCATCGCCACGGACCCGAATACGACTGGCGAGGCTACGGCCTCGTACCTCGTGCGCCTGCTGCGCGATTTCCCGGGGCTGACGATCAGCCGGCTGGCCTCGGGCCTGCCCATGGGCGGGGACCTCGAATTCGCCGACGAGATCACCCTCGGGCACGCCCTGTCCGGGCGGCGGGTGCTGTCGAAGTCGGCGGCGGGGTAGTGCGAAGCTGCGAACTCTAGGGTCACACGAAGCAACGAATCCAATGAGCCCATCGGCATGATTCGAGTGCCGGTGTGGCACCGAATCCTCTTGGGGCACTCTATTAATGCCGTCATCGTTTGGCCGAAGACTCGTTAGGTCGGTACTTCGCTCCAATAACGATGTGTCGGGCCACAACTCTCTGTTAGATTCTCGTTATCCGCATTGTCCGTGCCGTTCCTGAATGACAGGCGAACGCGGCGAGAGACCGAGATTTCGGAGGAACAAGTTGGTCGATTTCGTGTACGAAATGTTCGTCGAGCAAGTACAGAAGCACGGGCTGGAAAATGCGGTAGCCCGCTGGGAAGCGACCGGAACACACGTTGACCGGTTGGACGAACTGCAGAAAAGATACGACGACAACCTTCGAAAGATCACCGATGGCGGTCCTGCGATCGTCGGTACCGGTGATAAGGAGCCTTGGTACCAGGGGCCCTTGGATTCCGACCCCGCATGGAACTCGCTGGTGGGAGAGCTACGACGCATCGGACGGGGTGACCAGATACCGTCACTCAACGCGTCGTCGTCCAAAGTTGTCGCCGAGACTCCCAACCCGGCGACTGCTCCCGGGGGAGCGCGTGGTTTGGTCGTCGGCTTCGTCCAGAGCGGTAAGACTACGAACTTCACCGCGGTCGCTGCAAAACTGGCAGACCTGGACTACCGAGCGGTCATCGTTCTTTCCGGAATTCACAATGCGCTGCGGCGTCAGACCCAAGAGCGACTCAACGAGCAGCTTGTCAGCCTGAATCCGGAACGCTGGTTTACGGCAACGACCCTTGACGAAGACTTCTGGCACAACGGTTCTCCGGCGCCTCATCTGACGACCCCAAACAAGACGATGCTGATCGTCGCCAAGAAGAACGCGCGTGTGCTCGATCGCTTACTCAAGTGGCTCAAGCAGGATTCCGCCTCAAAAGCACTGCAAGAGGC
>NZ_DYXM01000015.1 GCF_020742175.1 Dietzia timorensis | reverse complement strand
CTCCGGAACGAAGCCGGCAGCGAGCCGAGCGCGCCGGTGTCGTCACCTTCGTCGGCGTCTTCGCCCTCGTCGGTGCCGTCACCCTGGTCGGCGTCTTCGCCCTCGTCGGTGCCGTCACCCTGGTCGGCGTCTTCGCCCTCATCGGTGCCGTCACCCTGGTCCGTGGTGTCGTCAGCCGCGGGGTCTTCCGTGGTGCCCTCGGGCGAACCGGAATCGGTGGTCGTGCCATCCTCAACGGCGGCCGCAGCCGGGGTCACGTCTTCCGGTGCGTCCGCGGCCTGTGCGAAGGCCGGTGCGAAGAGTGCGACACCAATGCCGAGCGCGCCGGCGCCTGCAGCGGCGGCAACGGTGCGGTTCGTGTTGGTGCGGTGCTTACCGGTGGTCTTGTTCAGATCTGCCATGGAAGTCCTCCAATCAGATGACTCTTGGGCATCTTTGTTTTGGTGTGACGCCGATCGGTACTCGGTCGATCGGGCACGGTTCCGACCATAAGGGCATCTTCGCGTCCCATTCGAAATAGGTTTGTTGCAATTCTTTAATATTCGGCCAATCGATCCGGCGCGAGTCGATCCCGCCACGCTGCACATTGTGTGTCGCATAACAGCGAGAATGTACACGAGCACGGCCGTAGTTGAACCGCGGTCCAGATCACAACTTCCTAAACGAAAAATCGGAAATCCGGGCGATTTTAAGTGACCTAACTCACACAAAATGAGCTTGCCAAGATTTTCTGAACCCCGCTTCGGCGCGAACTTTTGCGCTTCCTACGGAGCCCCGAAAGGCCCGAGCGAAGGAACGTTTGGACCGGGTTTTCGGAATACCCGCAGGTACATGGGTCGGAAGAAGGTCACCTCCTGGTAGTGGACTGTGGCGCCGTGAGCCCGACCTTCACCGCGGCACTGGCCATCGTCTCTACGAATTCCCGCAGCGAGGGGCGCTCCGCATCGCGCACACGGTAGGAGATCGAGAGGTTACGCACGAGCTCGTCTTCCAACGGCACAAGCGCGATGCCCTCCGGACGTACGAACGCCCCGAGGTCCGACACGAGGGTCACACCAAGCCCGGCGGCGACGAGAGCGAGTGCAGTCGACTGCTCACCGACGACATGGCGAACATCGGGCTCGAACCCTGCCTCGCGACAGGCGAGCCGGACGGCTCGGCCGAAGTGCGAGCGCGAATCCGACAGGATCCATTCGCGCCCCGCGAGCGAGGACAGCGCGACGGGCCCATCGGTCGCCTCCGCGACCGGGACGGCGGCGTACAGATTCTCCACCGCGATCGGCCGACGCTCGAGTTGTTGGGTGCGCGGCATGGGGTAGTTCGAGTAGTCGATAACGAAGGACAGGTCGAGCGTGCCGTCGCGCACGGCTTCCGAGGTGGCCTCCGGGGCGAGCTCGACCGAGCGCACCTCGATCCCCGGGGAACTCTCGGCAAGCATCGCCAACCCTGTGGGGAGCAACCCCGTCGCGACCGAGGCCCACACGCCGGCACGCAGCGTAGCGCGCATGCCGTCGCGGAGAGATTCGATCGCGTTACCAGCGTTCTCCACGGCATCGAGGATCGACTCCGAGTGATCGGCGAGTAGCTCTCCCGATTCGGTGAGCACGATGCGCCTGCCCCGCCTCTCGAACAGCGCGGCGCCGGTTTCCTTCTCCAACAGCGACAACTGCTGGGAGACGGCAGACGTGGTGTAGTGCAGCGCCTCGGCGACAGCGGTGACCGTGCCCCGGTACCGCAACTCGCGAAGGAGCTTGAGCCTGTGAAGCGAGACCTCCATACCCGTGAGATTAGGCCGCTCGCGGCTTATCTGCCTGCGAATCCGCTCGATAGTCAAGAAAAAGTGAACGATCCTCTGCAGTAACTATAAGTGGACTACGTCACATTCACGGGGCCATCCTTGAGGTACAGGCAGAGCCCCCCGACTCAGCCGATCGAGAAGATGCGAGGAGGCGACGACAATGACGTTCACGCCGATCAACCCCATGTCGACCACACCGGAACCAACGGCCACTACGGACGTACTGCACGCCGCTACCCCGATGCCGGTCTCCACTCCGACACGCAGGCACCACGAGCCGTACATGCGAATCCAGTGGATCGACGACGTCACCGGCGCCACCGGATATCTCGTCATCGACACCATGGTCCAGGGCATGGCCACCGGCGGTACGCGGATGCGCGCCGGCTGCACCGTGACAGAAGTAGAGGATCTTGCTCGAGGCATGTCGAATAAGACGGCCGCGTTCGACCTCCCCATCGGCGGAGCCAAGGGTGGCGTCGATTTCGACCCAAAGGACCCGCGCGCGGTGGACGTGCTCACCCGCTTCTACGAGGCGATGCGCCCGTATCTCGACCGCCATTGGGTCACGGCCGAGGACCTCGGCGTACCGCAGAGCCTTGTCGACACCGTGTTCGCCCGCCTCGGGATGAATCAGTCGTACCACGCGGCAATCGAGCGCTCGGATGATCCGGTCGCGACGACCGCGCGCGTCCACGCAGGCCTCGATGCGGCGACCCCGGGCGGCCCGCTCGGCGACGTCATCGGCGGCTACGGAGTGGCGCAGGCCTGTCTCGCCGCATCCAAGGTGCGCGGCTGGGACATCCCCGACACCACCGTCGCCATCCAGGGTGTCGGCACGATGGGCGGCGGCGCCGCCTTCTACCTGCACGAGGCGGGCATGAAGGTCGTCGCTCTCGCCGATGCCGTAGGCACCCTTTACGACCCGGCCGGCCTCGACGTTCCCACTCTGCTCGACTCCCGCAACCGCTTCGGCGAGATCGACCGCGCCGCAGTTCCGGCAGGCGTGGAGCTGCTCGACCGCGACGTCATCCTCCACACCGACTGCGACATCGTGGTCCCGGCAGCCGTGTCCTACGCGATCACCGAGGAGAACTGCCTCGGCATCAAGGCCTCTATCGTTGTCGAGGCCGCGAACGCGGCGACCACCGAGGACGCCGAGCTCGACCTCGCTGCCCGAGGCGTCGTCGTCCTGCCCGACTTCATCGCCAACGCCGGCGCGGTGGCCTGGGCGTGGTGGCTGCTTCTCGGCTACGTGGGCGAGAACTACGAGGACTCCTTCGACCGGCTGCGCGCCCAGATGGAGTACAAGATCTCGACGCTTCTCGGCGAGTGGACGCCCTCCTCGGGTCCGCTGCGCTGGGCCGCGGACGTGTCCTCGACGGTGCGCAACCCTGCACCGCTCTACATCCCGTAGACCGCGACACTCTATATATGACGGCGGAGCCGCTCATCCGGTTCGGGTGGGCGGCTCTTCCGGTGTTCGCGTTCGGAATCAGCCGGGGAGCGCGCGATAATAGCCCGCCATGGACGGGTAGTAGTCATCGAAGTCGATCGCCCCGGGATCTCCGCCCGTCTCGGCAGCGACGAGCCGGTCGAGGTAGAACTCCCATCCGGGGCCGATCGCACTGGTCTTTTCCGGATCGTCGGTGATCTGCGAGAGCGCGATGACGGCTCCGTTTTCGCCCTCGCCCGCCGCGCGGACCTCGCCGAACAGCATCCACACGTCCTCGCCCTCGCCGGCGCTCACCGCCACGCGGACCGGGGCCTCACACTCGTCGATCCGCAGCGACATCGATGGACTTCCCTCCTCCGCCGTCATCGTAAGGTCGATGGATCCGGTGGCCGGGTCCCCGGACCATGGGCCGATCCAGCGTGCGGTGTGTTCGGATGCGGTGAGGGCATCCCACGCCTCACCGGGAGAGAGATCGAGGCGGCGCTCGATGACGATTCGGCCTTCGCGGTAATAGCCGGTGGGCGTGGGATTCATGGACAGTTCCGATCGTTGCCGGTGCCGGCTCGCTCGTCGATCCGGCGGATACCCGCCTGCGTCACGCGGTCGCGCGCGAAGGCGAAGTCGGTGAGCGGATTGATGATCCCGCGCAATGTGGAATATACGCCGAAGAATCCGGGCACGTGGGTGCGCGATCTGCGCCGCTCGATACCGTCCACCGCGATGCGTGCGAGTTCCGCGGGCTCGACTCGGGCACCGAGTTTGCCGGGCATCGCGCGCGCGACCAATCCGGTGGCGACCTCATCCTCACCGAACGCCACTTTCGAGATGTCGGTGCGGATCCACGCCGGGAACAGCACGCCCGCCGAGGCGCCGCAATAGGAAAGCTCGGTGCGCAACGCCCGCCCGAGCTGTTCGACCGCTGCCTTCGACGCCGCATACGGCGCATTGATCATCCCGTTGATGTAGGCATACATCGACGCGGTAATGAGCACATGCCCGTTCGTGCTCACCACGTCCTGCCGCGTCGCACGGATGGTGTTCCATACACCGCGCAGGTTGACGTCGATGATCCGCTCGAAAAGGCCGTCCGGCGCGCTGTCGATGGTGAAGGCGTGCGCCCCGGCGGCTATCCCCGCGTTCGCGCACACCACGGTGACCGGGCCGAACTGCTCGCGCGCCCGCCTCAGCGCTTCGCTCAAAGTAGCTGGATCGGTGACGTCTGCGCGCAGGGCCACCACGCGATCTCCGCCCAGGGATGCGGCCACGGCCTCCGCCTCTTCGAGGTCCGTGTCCAGTAAGGCGACACACGCACCGCGCGCGTGGAGCTCGCGCCCCAACGCCTCACCGATGCCCCGTGCGCCGCCGGTGACGACACAAGTGGTTCCGGCCAGGTCAAGTCGTTTCAGGGCCACGGCGGCGCTCCCTCGAAGAAGAGTTGATTATCTTCCGGAAACTTATTCGACCTTGCCGTTTCACACAATGACAACGTCGTATTTGCCGAGCCGTTGCTTTCGGAGCGTCAACTATTGTTATGAGCAACACTCGCGTGGATATCCCTGCCATTTCGATTTCGCGCGGTACGACGAGGCGGAGCTTCCTTACGTGGACTGCCGCCGTGTCTGCCGCAGCCTTCACCCCGGCGATGCTCGGCGGAACCGCCGAGGCGCAGAGCTCGCTCCCGGCGGGCTCGCTCGGATCGGGAAGTATGCGTCTCGACAATCCGTTCGCCCTGGGTGTCGCGTCCGGCGATCCGCTGCCGGACTCGGTGATTTTGTGGACCAGGCTCGCGCCGAAGCCGCTGGAGATCGGCGGCGGCATGCCCCCAGTGGCGATACCGGTGGAATGGGAGATTGCCACCGACGAAGCATTTGGCTCGGTCGTCGACCGGGGCACCGCGATCGCCGATCCCGCCCATGCGCATTCCGTCCACGTCGATGTCAAAGGCCTCGAGGCCTGGCGCGTGTACTACTACCGATTCCGTGCGGGCGGCTCCGAGAGCCCCGTCGGCCGCACCCGTACCTCCGCTCCGTTGGGCGCCGATCTCGGCTCGTTGTCTTTCGCGTGGGCGTCCTGCCAGGCGTGGCACGACGGTTACTACAACGCCTACGAGGACATGGCAGAGCGCGAAAACGATGTGATCTTCTTCCTCGGCGATTACATCTACGAAAGCGAGCTCAAGGACAACGGCATTCGCGATATGTCGGCTCTAAGCGCGGACGTCCGGGCCGAGCCGTACACGCTCGACCAGTACCGCCTTCGCTATGGCCTCTACAAGAGCGAGGAGCCGCTGCAGCGCGCGCACGCGTCGGCGCCTTGGATCGTCACGATGGACGACCACGAGGTCGACAACAACTGGGCTGCGGAGATCTCCCAGGACGACGACGATCCGGTCGAGTTCCTGTCCCGTCGCGCTCAGGCCTTCAAGGTGTGGTGGGAGCACACCCCGACCCGAGTCACCGCGCCGACCGGACCGGACATGCGGATCTACCGGCGCACGGACTACGGCAACCTCGTTCGCTTCTCCGTGCTCGATACGCGGCAGTACCGCTCGAATCAGGTCCACGACGACAAGAACAGTCCGCAGGACGCAGAGACCGCCGATCCTTCGCGGACCATCACCGGCGACGAGCAGGAGAAGTGGATTCTCGACGGCCTCGATCCCTCCCCGACCGCATGGAATGTGCTCGCGCACCAGACCGTCATCTCCGATCTGCCCCGGGTCAAGGATGGCCAGCGCAACGTGTCGATGGACGGGTGGAGCGGTTACGAGGCCTCGCGCCACCGGATCCTCGATGGAGCTGCGGAGCGCGGAGCGAAGAACCTCGTCTCCATCGTCGGCGATATTCACCGGAACGCATTCTCGGAACTTCGCCGTGACTATGAGGACGCCTCCCCCGCGGTCGGCGTCGAGTTCGCCGGGACATCGATCGCCTCGGGCAAGGACGGCGCCGACAGCGACGAGGCCAACGAGGGATACAAGTCCGCGAGCGAAGCGTTCAAGTTCGGCAACGCCCAGCGCGGCTACATCGCCGTCAAGGTCGACAAGAACGAGTGGACGACGGAGGTTCGCGTCACCGACAAGAACACCGCCCCCGGACAGAAATTGCACCGCCGCGCGACAGTGACCGTGCCCTCGGGGCGCCCCGAGCTCAACGTGCAGGAATAGATTCGCCCCTCATGGAGCCAGCGCAGCGGCCGGCCGGAGTGTTCCGGCCGGCCGCTGCGGCGTCGCTTCTTCGTGCCGGGGAGTGTGTGGTCCGGCGGTTATCTTGCGTCCGACGTCATGCGGGAAGACGTCGGAGGGTCGCATAGGAGATCGCCGAAAAGACCGCCGCGGCCGCGAGGCCCCAGAAGGCCAGTCCAAGCGCCCCGGTGTCGACGAACCAGCGACCGACCGACGGCCACCACTCCTGCCACGTGATAAGCGCGGCAAGCCCGACCAGGGCGAACGCGAGCGCGAAGAGGAGGGCAGTGAGCACCTTCGCGCCGCCGAACCGGTACACCGTCGCCGTCCAAAACCCGAAGATGAACACGAGCATCGAGAAGACGAAGAACTCGAAGCCAGCGGCGAGTGGTCCGCTGACCCACAGCGGTTCGAGGTAGCCGAAGTAGGCATTGATCCCGTAGCCATCGGTGGCCTGCTCGATGAGACCGAAGGCCACGAAGATCAGCGACATGCCGAGCGAGCTGATCGCGGCCGCGCCGAGCGTGCCGAGGAAAAACTCGCGCCTGGTGATGGTCATCGCCTGCGAGAACGGGAATGTGTAGGCCATCGCCATGATGCCAACGACGAGGAAGTACCAGAGCGGCGCCTGCGCGCCGTAGCTGACCTTGTCACCGGACACGTCGGCGGAATTGATGATGGCGTTGACGAGGAGCGAGATCAGCCACGAGCCGCCGAGAACGCACAGGGGCGTCCACACGAAGGTCCAAAGGTTGAGGAACTGCAGGCGGACGACGTTGGAGATGCGCCCACGGGGCGCGGTCGGGGCGGAATAGATCGAGGGTTCGGCTACGGCGGTCATCGTAAGACTCCTTCGGTGTTGGCGGTGGAGATGTTCGACTCCGATGCCGCGTGGTGCTGGGTTCGGCGAACGATGAGCTGCTGTAGCGAAACGGGGGCGAAATCGACGCCCGCTTCGGCGAGTTCGGCGCGCTTGTCGTCCGGCAGCGAGCCGAGGATGGTCACCGAGGTGACTCTGCCGAGGGTTTCGCGATGGATGATTTCGTATCCGGCGACTGCGCCCTCGACCACGCCGGCATCGCCGACGAGATTGGTGGCCTGGCCGCGGGCATCATCGGCAGTCTCGTCCATGACGATGCGGCCGCCATCGATGACAAGGACACGCTCAATGAGGTTGGACACCTCGTCGATGAGGTGGCTCGACAGCATGATTGTGCGCGGCCACTTCGCGTACTCCTCGATGAGGCGGTCGTAGAAGATCTGCCGCGCGACGGCGTCGAGGCCGAGGTAAGGCTCGTCGAAGAAGGTGACCTCGGCTCGCGAAGCGAGCCCGATGATGACGCCGACGGCGGAATTCTGCCCTCGGGAGAGCTTCTTGATCGGGGTCTTCAGGGGGAGCTGGAATTCCTCGATGAGTTCTTCGGCGACGTCATCGTCCCAGCTGGGAAAGAACATCTTCGCCGCCTTGAGTGCCTGCTTCGGCGTCGAATCGTCCGGGTACCTCTGCCCTTCGCGGACAAAGCACATCCTGCTGAGCACCTTCGAGTTCTCGTAGGGGTGCTCGCCGAATACGCGCACGTCGCCGCTGGTGTGAGTGTCCTGCGCCGTAAGGATCGACATCGCCGTGGTCTTGCCGGCTCCATTGCGGCCGAGAAAGCCGTAGATGGTGTCCTTTTCGATATCGAAGCTGACATTGTCGAGCGCGAGTGTGTTCTTGTATCTCTTGGTGAGGTTGCGGACCTCGATCACGGAGTTCATTTCGGCCCTTTCGGCTCGGTCGGCGCGTTCTAGGCGGGACGGCCCTCGTGCGCGGAGCGTGTGTGAATCAGCGCGACGACATCGTCTGGGCCGAGGCCCAACTTTCGCGCTTCGATGATGAGTGGCTGCACGTAGCGTTCGGCGAACACCTCACGCCGCTCGGAGAGGAGGACTTCCCGGGCATTCTCTGAAATGAACATCCCAATTCCGCGACGTTTGTAGAGAATTCCCTTGTCGACGAGCTTGTTGATTCCTTTTGCCGCCGTCGCTGGATTGATGCGGTGGAATGCGGCGAGTTCATTTGTCGACGGCGCTTTGCCGCCCTCGGGGAAGCTGCCATCGACGATCGCGTCCTCGACCTGTTCGGCAATCTGCACGAACAGCGGCTTGCCGTTGTCCATCGCAACCCCTCGTTCGTTGGTTAGTTACTCAACTAATGAACCATTTGACGATGTGGTCCGTCAAGGGGTCCCGAATATCTTTTCCGCAATCGCGCACACGAGGACAAAGAAGAGGCGAGTTACTTTGCCAACGTGGGTAAGGAGCAACACCGCACCAGCACGCGGCACTTACGAAGGAACGTGAAACTTCATGACCACCACAAACGCTCAGCCACGCAGGCTCGTCATTTCGCAGAACTGCACGCTCGACGGCTCGATCGAGATGCTCGGCGAATGGTTCGATCCACAAGAGAGCGACAAGGGAGAGCTCGATCAGCTCCTCGCCGAAAGCAAGCGGTGCGACGCCCTCCTCCTTGGCCGACAAACGTTCGAGGACTTCCGGAGTTACTGGCCCAACGTGGAGGATGACCAGACCGGGATCACTGACGATCTCAACGCTCAGGACAAGTTCGTGGTGTCCTCGACGATGACCGACCCGCAGTGGTCTCGGACGACGATTTTCTCCGGCGATTGGGAAAGCCAGGTTCGCGACCTCAAGCAGCAGGGCGGCGGCGACATCGTCGTCACCGGCAGCATCAACCTGTGCCATGCGCTGATTGAGGCCGGGCTCGTCGACGAATACCGGCTCTACATCTATCCGACGGTCCAGGGCCGCGGCCGACGACTCTTCCCCGAGCGCTTCGAACAGGGTTCGCTTTCCCTTGTCGGGAGCCACCCGTTCGCCAACGGTCACGTGGAGCTGATCTACCGCGCCGGCTAGAGCAGAGACAGCCCCGACTCACCATCTGCGTGCGCGGAGATTAGCGCGACAACGATTCGAGATACTCGCCGAACGAGGTCTCATCGACGATGCCGCCGCTCGGCACGAGTCCGCCCCGCGCGATCGCCGAGCCCATATACGGCGCGGATCCCACCCAGCGCGGCGACTTTCCGGCGACGTTCCCGGTCGCCGCGAGTTGTCGCTTGACGAAGTCCGCCGCGTATCCCGTTTCCGGGCCACGAATCGTGAGCGTCTTTCCCTCATGCTGATTGCCGGACACTGCCGTCTCGACAAGCAGTGACGCCACTCGTTCGGCGGACACCGGGGCCATCATCATCTTCGGGAGCAACGCGACCGGACCGACCGATGCCATGCCCATGAGTACCTCGAGAAATTGGAACCACTGGGTCGAGCGCACGACCACACAGTCCGCACCGCTTTCTATGTAGACACGCTCTTGCACGGCCTTACCTTTGTAGTAGCCGAACATCTTGTTGACTTCGGGATCGGCGGCGCCCGCGATCGACATGCACACCAGCCGCGACACGCCAGCCTCTTGCGACGCATCGACCACGTTGCGCGATGTCCGGCCAAAGTAGTCGCTGGCCTTCTTCGCGCTCAGCGACATCATGTTGAGGCAGTCGATCGCGACGTCCGCCCCGGCGAACGCGGCAGGCAGCCCCTCGCCTGTGTAGACATCGACGCCTTCCGATCTGCTCACAGAAACCAGCTCGTGCCCCTGACGCCGCACCTTCTGCGCCACCTTGGAGCCCATCTCACCCGTTGCACCGAGGACCGCGATTCTCATGCCTTCACGCTACGCCGATCGCTCCGCAACCAGTACGATCCGAACCGGCGCTCTGCTCGAGCCTCGGCCTTGCCGTCCGAGAACCGAAACGTTCCAGTGTTATGTTCCTAGCGCCGAGGGCCCACTCACGACGTCGCAGCCTACTTGCCCGGCAGCAATAGAGAGAGGACGAACATATGCCGACCGATCTCTCCCGCTGCTCCGCGGCAACGTGAACGCGCCGCGCCGACGTGCGCCGCGCGCCCCCGGACTGTGTGCTGTTCTGGCATTCGTGGGCTTCGTCGTCATCCTTGTTGGTTCGTCCTCCAACACGTTGAGCGAATCGGTCATCCTGACTCTATTTTTGTTGAGTGGCGTGAGTTTCGCCTCGAGGTTTCTGTGGGCACGCTCTCGTAGCCGCGGGCTGTACACGATCCCGCGTGACCCGGCCGCGTTCCGCCCCGAACGGCTGTTTCTGCTTATGACGGCGGTGCTGGGCATCGCACTAGGCGCACACATGCTCGGTGGCGGCCCTCGAGACGCGGACCTCGAGGCGTGGCTGTTCTCTGTCGCGTACCTGATCCCACTCGTCGACATCTACGGGTTCGCCTGGAAGAGGCTGCGCGCGGTTTCGTTGAGCGGCAGGTATTCGCTTGCCTGGCCCGACGCGCCGCACGGTCGTCATTCGCTTTAGCCGGGCCCCGCTACCAACCCGCCCGACCCGGCAGCGGGCATCATGTGGTGGTGAGCGGATTTAGTGCAGGGGCAATCGGGCTGGGCCGCATCGACGTGACGCGGCTATGCCGGATCTTCATCGCGGTCGCCGAGCACCGTAGCTTCGGCCTCGCTGCGGAAGACCTGGGCCTCAGCCAGCCGTCTGTGTCGCAAAGCATCCGACGCTTCGAATCGCAGATTGGTCTCGAGGTTTTTCGCCGTGCCCGAGATGGCGCGGTGCTCACCGACGAGGGTCGACGCCTGCTCCCGCTGGCTCGGGTCGTCGTGCGCGACGCGGAAAGTTTCGAACTCGCCGCGTCCCAGCTCGCCTCGGATCGTGATTCCATCTCGATCGGCATCGGCGTGTCCGCCCCGGCATGGGTCGCCGCAGCCGCCGCTCGCGCGGCGTCGTCCCTGGCTACCAGGGTTGACGTCGGACGCGCGGCGGATTCCGCCCTGATCGAGAAGGTCGAGATCGGCGAGCTCTCCGCGGCGATCGTCGAGTTCCCTTCCCCACTCGGCGATCTCGTCAAGGGCGTGGGGCATATCGCCGAGAGGCGGCTAGCGATTCCCGAGGGTCGCTCTTCCGCATCATCCAAGCGGACACCGTGGTACGACATCAGCGGCCTCGAACTGGCCATCACACCGCGCTACTTGGCTCCGGCGGCCTGGGACCAGCTCACCGATCGCCTCACGGACATCGCCGGAACCCGCACGATCATCGAGGTCGACACGCCGGAGCATCTCCTTCCCGCCGTGGCGGGGAGAACGTGCTTCGCGGTCGTCGACGCGACGGTCACGGCACTACCGGGCACCACGCTCGTGCCACTGCCGGCGGCATTCTCGGCGCAGTATCGGGTGCTTGTCCACCCCGACCGCCAACTGGCCGCCGATGGAACCGACCTGCGCTCTGCCCTCGACCGCGGGTTGCGCCGAGCGACCCCGAAGGCG
>NZ_DYXM01000014.1 GCF_020742175.1 Dietzia timorensis | reverse complement strand
GAGTTCTCGACGGGCTCCTCCCGGTGCTCGAGGCGGTACCCCCGCACGAACTCGCCGCGACTCTCGGCGCACTCAGCCAGGCACTGCAGGGCAACGGCGAGCGCCTCGGCGTGTCGATCGAGCAGCTCGGCAAGGTGTTCGGCGGAATCAACGAGGACCTGCCTGCGCTCGAGTCCGGAATCCAGGACCTCGCGACCTTCTCGCAGACCTACACCGAGGCGGTGCCCGATCTCATCGGAGCGCTCGACGCCCTGCGCACCACCTCCTACACAGTCGTGGAGAAGCAGGAAGACCTGCGCGGCTCGATCCAGTCGGTGACCAATGGTTCGAACGATCTCACCGGGTTCCTCGAAGTGAACAAGGAGAACGTGATCAATCTGCTCGCCGACTCGCGGCAGACGCTCGACTATCTCGCCCAGTATTCACCCGTACTCGAGTGCTCGGTGCGGAACTTCAAGAGGAGCCTCGACTTCTCCGATGACATTCTCGGCGTCGGCGACCCGCATCCGGGTATCCGTGTCACGATCGAGTTCGTCAATCCCCGCGGGCGGTACCTGCCCAACCAGGACGAGCCGCGCGCTTTCGATACTCGCGGCGCCCGGTGCTACGGCACGCCGGCCCCAGGGGAGAACTTCTCCGCGGCTCCCGGCGGCGCTCTCGCCGACGGTGCGTGGCAGCCGCCTTCGCGTAACCCGGGCCCGGCGCACATGGATGATGCTCCGGACCCGCGCAACTCCGACGCGCCGGTCACACAGCCGCGTCAACGGGGCAGTGTGCCCGATGCTCCGGGACGTTACGTCCCTGAGCAGCCGAACCGTCCGCTGCCACCGGGAGTGGACGACCGGCCGATGGGGTACGAGGGTTCGCCGATCGAGATGGCCACTGTCCAGACGATCTATGGGGCCGCAAAGGGCGACACTCCCGACTCGACGCCACAGTGGATCGCCGGCCTCGGCGCCCCTGCGCTACGCGGAGCGGAGGTGACCATCCGATGAGTAGGAACCCCTCCAACCGGAGCCTCATGGCTCCGATGGTCAAGCTGATTATCTTTATCATCATCACCGCCATGGCGACCCTTATCCTCGCGAACACCATGCGTGGAAGCGGCTCTGGCGGAGGCGACGAATACCATGCGATCTTCTCCGATGCCACGCAGAGCGAACCGGGCGACGAAGTCCGCATCGCCGGCGTTCCCGTGGGCCGGGTCACCAGCGTCGAGCTCTACGACAACGACAAGGCGCGGGTGTCCTTCGCACTCGAGGGTAGGGACAACCTCCCCGCAAACACCCACGCCGCAATGAAGTTCCGTAACCTCATCGGCCAGCGCTATATCTCGCTGTCCAGGGGAGAGGGTGCGGCCGGAGACACCATGGATCCGGGAGACACGATTCCCCTCGAGCAGACAACACCCGCCGTCAATCTCACGGCCCTGTTCGACGGATTCCGTCCGCTTTTCACCACCCTCAATCCCGAGGACGTGAACAAGCTCGCGGATTCGTTGGTGAAGGTGCTCCAGGGCGAGGGTGGAACCGTCCAGCAATTGGTACGCGACATCGGCTCGCTGACGAACACGCTCGCCGACCGCGATCAGATAATCGGCGAGGTGATCGACAACCTGACGGCCGTGCTCGACACGATCAACAGCCGCGAACAGCAGTTCGACGAACTGGTTATCAACACCTCCTCCCTCATCGACGGGCTGTCCGGCGACTCCCAGGAGATCGGGTCTGCGCTCGACTCTCTCGCGGACCTGACTTCGGTCACCGACAACGTCCTGGAGAACACCAGGCCCGCCGTCACCGATTCGCTCACCGCGTTGAACACGGTGGCCACCGATCTCAATGGCAACCGCGACAGCCTGGAATCGGTGATCGAGACGATGCCCGTCAAGACAGAGAAGCTGGTGCGTACCGGTTCATTCGGCTCGTGGTTCCAGTTCTATCTCTGTGGCATCGATGTTTCGGTCGGCTCCGGCTCTGCGCCGAACATGTCGAGTCCGCTGTTGCCGCTGGTAGGCCACCTGGACACGCATCGTCAACCGATCTACACGAACTCAGCACCACGCTGTAGCGCTGAAGGCGTCGCTGCGGCCAACGCGCAATCGAACGGAGGTGGGAACTGATGGCGCCCGAGAAGAAAAAGCGCAAGGGTAAGAAGGCGGGCGAGTACCGGATCCCCAATCCGTTGCTGGGCCTGATCGGAATCGTCACGATTCTCGTACTCACATTTGCCAGCTCTAATTTCAGTTCGCTGCCGATCGTGGGCGCAGGGCCGAAGTACACCGCGTACTTCTCGGAGGCCGCCGGGATGCAGTCGGGCGACGAGGTCCGCATCGCGGGCGTCAAGGTAGGGCAGGTCTCGGGCATCGAGCTCGACGGTGACCGGGTCAAGGTCGAATTCCGCTCCAAGGGCGCATGGCTCGGCGATCAAACCCGCGCGTCGATCCAGATCAAGTCGGTTCTGGGGCAGAAGTTCCTCGCTCTCGAACCTGCGGGTCGCGAAGAGCTCGACACTGACACTCCGATCGAGCTCGACCGCACCACCTCGCCGTATGACGTCGTGACCGCCTTCAGCCAGGCCGCCGAGGTCGTCGAGGGAATCGACGAGGAGCGCCTAGGGGAGTCGCTGGAAGTACTCACCGAGTCGATGGACGTCGCCCCGGGAGAGTTCCGCTCTGCCGTCGACGGCGTATCTCGGCTTTCGCGCACTATCTCGAGCCGCGACCGCGAATTGCGCGATCTGCTTGCCGCCACGCGGCAGTCGGCAACGATCGTCGCCGAGCGCAACGAGGAGTTCCGCAAGCTCATCGCCGGTGTCGGCGATCTGCTCACCGAGCTCAATAACCGTGAGGAGTCGATCAAGCTGGTGCTCGCTTCGGGTACATCGCTCGCGCGCGAGCTGCGCCAGCTCGTCGCCGATAACGAGGCGCAATTCGGTCCGACGCTCGATCAGCTTGACCAGGCCCTGGGCGTGCTTACCGACCACGAGCAGGACCTGCGAGACTCGCTGACCAACCTCGCACCGTTCTACGGGATCTATTCGGACATTCTCGGTACCGGACGCTGGTTCGATTCCACGGTGACCAACCTCCTCCCGCCGGGATTGCCGCTAATCCCCGGTAACCGCGAACCTCTTCAGCAAGGGGGGCAGTAAGCCATGAAACTCGCGCACAAGAAGTTTCCGATCTGGCTCGTGGCCCTTCTCCTGGTGATCATCATCGTCGTCGCCACGGTGGTATGGGGTAGCTGGTCCCGCGTCGGGCGCACTCACATCACGGCATACTTCGACACATCCGTGGGCGTATCCGAGGGCACCGACGTCCGCGTGCTCGGCGTCAAGGTCGGCAGCGTGGAGCAAGTCATTCCGCTCGGCGATAAGGTCGAAGTGAAGATGTTCGTCAATCGGGGAGTGGACATTCCCGCGGATGCGAAGGCCGCACAGGTCACCCCTTCGGTGATTCCTGACCGTTACGTCCAGATGCTTCCCGCCTACACCGACGGGCCGAAGATGGAGGACGGTGCCGTGATCGAGCGCGACCGGACGACGACTCCGGTCGAGGTCGATCGGCTCTACAAATCGCTGCAGGATCTGTCCACGGCACTCGGACCCGAGGGCGTGAACGAAGACGGCACCGTGAACCGATTCCTCGACACCTCTGCCCGGACACTCGGCGAGAATGGCCGCGCACTCGGCGATTCGATCGATCAGCTTTCACAGGCCTCGACGACACTCGCGGATTCTCGGCAGGATCTCGCCGGCACGGTGACAAACCTGCAGTCCTTCGTGTCCATGTTGGCGGAGAACGACCAGCAGGTCCGCACGTTCAACGACCAGATGGCGCAGTTCAACCAGACTGTCGCCAACCAGCGCGAGAACCTGCAGTCCGCGCTCGGCGAGCTCTCCTACGCTCTGGCCGACGTGGCGCGCCTCGTACGTGACAACCAGGACGTCATCCAGCGCAACGCCGAGAAACTCGCCACGGTGGGCGGGGTGACCGCGGATCACACAGAGGACATCAAGGAGATCCTCGTGCAGGCCCCGCTTGCGCTGTCGAACCTCATCGAGGCTTACGACGCCGAGTCGGGAACGCTGCACATGCGGCTGGTTCTCCACGATTCGCAAAGTCCTGCCAACGTGCTGTGCAAGATGATGCAGCTCAACCGTTTGCAGCCGGGGAATCCGTTGTTCGAGGGTCTCACGGACGAGGCCGGAATCAAGGAATGCCAGGCACAGGTCGAAGAGCGCAACGCCTTCCTCAAGGACAACGTCGAGCTGCCCACCGGAATTATGACGGCCGAGCTCGCCCAGACACTCCAGGTTCCGGGAGCGGTGCCCGGAGTCGAGGGCTTCAATCAACCGCCGGCCTCGGAGAGGAGCCCACGATGAAACATCGGATCAAGGCCGCCTTCTCCGCACTTGCCTGTGGCACAGTGATCGCGCTGACTGCCGGCTGCTCCACGAGCATCGAGGACGTGCCGCTGCCGGGCGGGGCCGATGTCGGAAGCGACCCGATCAACCTGTCCATCCAGTTCGAGGACGTTCTCGACCTCGTTCGGCAGGGAACGGTGAAGGTCAACGGTCTACCCGCAGGGCGGATCGAGGACATTCATCTCGCCGACGATGGGTGGACCGCCGAAATCGAAATCGCGATGCGAAACGACGTCGACCTTCCGGCAAATGCGGTGGCGTCCGTGCAGCAGACGAACCTCCTTGGCGAGAAGTTCGTCGAGTTGTCCGCTCCGGAGGGGGAGGCCCCTCGCGGGGAAATCACCGACGGTGATTTCATTCCGCTCGATCGCACCCGGACCGCCACGAACATCGAGCAGGTGCTCGGCGCGCTGTCGCTGGTGCTCAATGGCGGTGGGCTGAGTCAGGTGCAGTCGATCGTCACCGAGCTCAATGCCATGACCAACGGTCGCGAAGGCCAGCTCAAGGACACCTTGAACACGACGGCCGACCTCATCAATTCGCTCAACAGGCAACGTGATTCCATCGTCACGGCTATCGACGGCGTCAACGAGCTGTCGGCAAACACCCGCGAGCAGACCCCGCAGATCGAAGCCATCCTTGACGAGCTGCCCGAGGGCGTGGCCGTTCTCGACGAACAGCGTCCGCAGTTCGTGGAGATGCTCCGGCGCATCGACGCGCTCGGACAGACCGGTACCGATCTGCTGCTCCGGTCCCGTGAGGATCTCATCGCGGATCTGCGCGCACTCCGGCCTGTGCTCCAGGAGCTCGCCAAGGTGACACCCGAATTGGTAGACGTTGCTGCGATCGTCCCGACCTATCCGTTCCCGGACAAGTCCGTGGAAACGACGATCGGTTCGTCCTCAAACGTGTTCCTCAACCTCGATACAGAGCTGGCGAATACGTTTGCCAACCTCGGCGTCGGCAAGGGCGACCCGCAGCCGATCGCTCCGACGAATACCAGTGGGCCGTACTCGGAAGACCCGCGTAACCCGTGGGTGGGTGAGAACGGACCGGACCGTAGGACGACTATCGTCCTTCCGCTACCGCTATTCGAGGAACCGCAAATGATGTCGCGCGCGGTCGACGGGCCGACGACTCCGGGTCTGAGTGACTTCTCGCCCATGATGGAGCATCTCCTCGAAGAGGCAGACGGTGAGCAGTGATGAAGAAATCAATCCGATACCAACTGATCGCGTTTTGCGTCATCGCCGCTGCGGGCGTCGCCTACGTGGGGATCAACTACGTGCGGCTTCCCACACTTCTCGGCTTCGGGCAGTACACGGTCAACCTCGAGCTGCCTGATTCCGGCGGTATTTTCTCCAACGCCTCGGTGTCCTACCGCGGCGTCGAAGTCGGCCGAGTGGGGGACCTCAGCCTCACCTCGGAGGGCGTCAACGTCGAGCTCGAACTCAACGATGATGCGCCGAAGATCCCCGCGAATGCGCGCGCCGTGGTCGCCAACCGCTCGGCCATCGGCGAGCAGTATGTCGATCTGCGCCCGGTAAGCGACACCGAGCCCTACCTCGAAGACGGGGATAAGCTCACCGGCAACCGAGAAGACCTGCCCGTGCGTGTAGAGGAGCTTTTGCATGACGTCGACGAACTAACCCGATCGATTCCCCTCGACCCGCTCAGGATCACGGTCGAGGAACTCGGCGATGCTGTGCGTGATCGAGGTCCCGAACTGCGCAATCTGGCGGATTCGTTGATCGAGCTTTCGGAGACGGGCATCGAGACGCTGCCACAGCTGAAACGGCTCATCCAGGACGGCGCGGTGGTACTCGACACCCAGGCCGACCAGCAGTCGGAAATCGTGTCGTTCTCCGGAGACCTGCGTACGGTCACCGAGGCGCTCCGCGACTCCGATTCGGACCTTCGCCGGCTCATTGACACGTCGGGCGAGGCCGGTACCGAGGCAAGCCGCCTGGTCAACCAGTCCGGCCCGCCGCTCACGGTGGCGACGGAGCGGTTGTCGACGACGATGAAGGCAGTCGATCCTCGTGCCGCCGGAGTTCGGACATTGCTGCAGTTGCTGCCGGTACTCTCGTCCGGATCGCAATCCGTGGCGCCGGGCGATGGGACAATCCACTTCGGTCTAGTGCTCGAAAACAATAACCCGCCGGCATGCACCATCGGCTACGAGCGCACCCACGAGATGCTCGATGAGATGAAGGCAGCGGACCCGAGCTTCGACTACCAGGAGGAGGATTTCCCGGTGAACTGGGACGCGGGATGTGACGTCCCGGACGGGTCGATGACCAACGTGCGCGGCAGCGAAAACGCGCTTCTCGCGGACCCGAACGTCGTCCAGCCTTGGGACAACAAGCCGAAGGCAGCGCCGGACCGCCTGGACCTGTCGGCGGCGGGCCAGCAGCTCGCCGAATTCACACAGGCCGTACCGAAGGGCAGCGGCTAGCCTCAAAGCCGGGCGCGGAGAAAGACACCGCGCCCGGCTTTTCGGTTACCAGCCCGCTGTAAGGTACGTCACCTATGGTGGTTTAGACATTTTCTGATGACGGCGGAGAACCGTCGCTACCGAGCCTGCGAGCACGCGCCATTTCGCGTGCCCGCAGTTCAAGGAGAGAAGTGAGCAAGGACGACAAGACACCGCCGGAGAACTCCGCGGAATCCAAGGACCCAACCGATCCCAAGGGCACCGGCACCGGCACCTCCGCGGAAAAGGCGACGTCGAAGGACGAAAGCTCGAAGAGCGAGAACCCCAAGACAACGGACTCGCAGTCCGAGACCGCGAACGTCGAAGCTTCCAAGAATGAGACTGCGAAGGCCGGAAAGTCACAGAAGTCGAAGCTCGAGGACAGCGACGACGATGCAACTGCCGACGGCGAGGAGGCAAGAAAGAAGCGCGGCGCGCCACGCTGGTTTGCCGTGCTCTCCGTCGTCATCCTCGTGATCGGCGTGGCCGGCGCCGTGTGGCAGGGCATTGGGTATTTCCAGGACCGCGGTGACAAGCAAGCGGCGTCCCTGCGCGATGAGGTCATCGACGTGGCTTCGCAGGTAGTGGTGAACTCGCTGTCGTTCTCCGCCGACACCATCGACGAGGACCAGGAGCGGCTTCGTGCGGACTCGACTGGGGAGTTCCTCAAGCAGCAGGATGAGTACGCCGAGCAGATCAAGCAGACCGTCACCGAGCAGGGCGCGACGACCTCGGCTCAGATTTCCAATGCGGCGCTCGCCGACATCAACGAGGAGACGGGCACCGCGACCGTGCTGCTCGTCTACACGGCGCAATCCGAACGTGAAGAGCTTCCCCCTGTGTCCGGCCGCCAGGCGGCGAAAGTCGAGCTCATTCGCGAGGGAGACGACTGGAAGGTCGCCGAACTCGTAGCGATCGGTGCCCAGGTGCCGGTCGGGGAGTCTTCCGAATCCGTGCAGCAACTCGACGACGTGACCGGGGCAGGCGAAGGCGCCGCCGGATCGGGCGAGGGCAGCGGCTCGGCTTCCGGCGACAAAGGCTCTGCGGATTCGACCGCCGACGCGGAATCGGGTGCCGGCAAGGACGGCCGCTCGGGCAAGGGTGACAGCGATGCCGACGCTTCGCCGACCAGCGGTGCAGCCGCGACGACGGCAGGAGGGAACTAGACCATGGCGAAAGACGACAAGAAGGACGACGCCGGTCGGAACGAGGTTCCCACCGAGAAGTTGACGACGTCGGATGCCGACACCGCCAAGGGTAAGGCCGCCGAAGAGAGCAAGGCGCCGGCCAAAGACACGGCAAAGGCAACGGATAAGTCCGATAAGGCAAAGGAGACGGACAAGGCCGACAAGTCTTCGCCAACCGAAAAGGCGGACAAGGCCGAGAAATCGGACGAGGGCGCGAAGGCCGAAACGGCCAAGGAGAAAAACGCCAAGGCGGCCGAGAAGGCCGAAAAGAAGAAGGCCAAAAAGGCAGCGAAGGCCGAAGACCCGGACTCGGGCAAGAGGCGTATCGGCTACGGCTGGCCCATCGCGGCCGCCGTTGTCGGCGTGATCGGACTCGTGCTTGCCACCGTGTTCTTCCTCCGGCCGGGACTCGACTACGAAAACGAGGCCTTCGCCGACCGCGAGACCACCGACGAGGTGGCCACCGCTGCGGCGGAGAATGCCAAGAAGCTCGTGGGTATCGATTACGAGACGCTGGACGAATACGTCGATGGTCTTCCCGAGATCATGACCCCGGAGCTCGAGGACGAGCTGATGCAGAGCTGGGACCAGCTCGCCGACACGTACGAGCAGGCGAAGACGAAGGTCGACGTGTCGATCAGTGACGTCGGCGTCACATATCTGGAAGAGAACCGCGCGGAGGTGCTTATCGCGCAGAACGTATCCGTGACGCAGGACGGCCAGGCGGCGGGTTCGACGGATGGGACTTACCTCGTGCGTCTGGAGAAAGTCGACGGTGACTGGAAGCTTTCTTCGATCCCCGACCTGCCGAGTTAGCCGCTCCGGCCAGGCAACCGAGTCGCCCCGCACGGATCCGTGCGGGGCGACTCGCCCATTTGGGCCTTGACGAATCGGCGTGCACGGTTCACTCTTAAAGTGTTCGCGACGCGCCCGATACTCGGGAGCGAGAGCCAAGCGCATAGCCAGCCGCTTGCTGCTCGCCTCGCGCCCGCCTCGATTACCGCATCGGGGGCGGATAAAACTCGCTCTGGACACATTTGTCGCGAGTGGCTATAGTAGGACGTTGCGCTGGCTTCATTTTGTCGTTTCCACCAACCGTTCGCGTTCCGAGGATTTCGTACCGATTTCGGTCGTTACCTCCCAGAACAGCACAATTGCGGGTTGGTTGCCTCATATAGCGGGGGTATGAGCGGTGAGTGTAAGCCGGTTTCTGCTCGCCGAATACAACTAGTTTGTGGCTGCGTATAAGCGGCCACGTGAGGTGCTGGAAGGACCCATCTTGGCAGTCTCCCGCCAGACCAAGTCAGTCTCCACTGTTCCTGGTGCACCCAGGCGCGTATCTTTC
>NZ_DYXM01000013.1 GCF_020742175.1 Dietzia timorensis | reverse complement strand
CGTCTGCCTTCCTCCCCTGCCGGTACTGTCCCCGGCTCGACAATGCAGCCCAGCCTAGTGCTCCCGGAGCGGCCGAGAACCCCGATCAACGAAGAACGCTCGTCGTGCGGCACCTATGCACACACGTCCGGCCGGATTCACCGCGTCCTGCTGTGGTGAATCCGGCCGGACATGTACTTTTCGCGCGAGGGCGCGCTATACGGGCGAGGCTCGGCCCCTAAGCCGAACGAGCGACGCTGGCGGGCGCCTTCCCTCCTTCGGGCTGCCCCGGCGTGAACTCGGCGAGCATCTCGGTGACGAGCTCCGCGATCGGCGAACGTTCCGAACGCGTGAGAGTGACGTGGGCGAAGAGCTTGTTGCCCTTGAGCTTCTCGATGACCGCTCCGATGCCGTCGTGGCGACCGACTCGCAGGTTGTCGCGCTGGGCGACGTCGTGGGTGAGTGCGACGCGAGAACCCGAGCCGAGGCGCGAGAGCACAGTGAGCAGCACGTTGCGTTCGAGCGACTGTGCCTCGTCGACGATGACGAAGGAGTCGTGGAGGGAACGGCCGCGAATGTGGGTCAGCGGGAGGACTTCGAGGATGTCGCGGTCCATGACCTCGTCGATGACGTTCTCGGACACCAGGCCTTCGAGCGTGTCGAAGACGGCCTGCGACCACGGGCTCATCTTCTCGGCCTCGGAGCCCGGGAGGTAGCCGAGTTCCTGGCCGCCCACCGCGTAGAGCGGGCGGAAGACGACGATGCGTCGCTGCTCGCGGCGCTCGAGCACGGCCTCAAGCCCGGCGCATAGCGCGAGCGCGGACTTGCCGGTGCCGGCGCGTCCGCCGAGCGAAACGATGCCAACCTCCGGATCGGTAAGCAGATCGAGGGCGAGGCGCTGCTCGAACGAGCGTCCACGAAGGCCGAAGATGTCCCGGTCCCCCTTGACGAGGCGGAGGCTGCCGCCCTGTGCGACACGGGCCATCGCGCTCGACGATCCGGCCTGGAGCTTGAGGCCGCAATGAATGGGCAGATCTGCGACGTCATTGGCGTTGAACAAGGCGCGGGTGGCGGCGTGGTCGAGGGAACCGGTCCCGAAGAGCGCGTCGATATCCTCCGACGAGGCGCCGAGCTCCGCGGTTCCGGTGTACCCGGTGAGCATGACGTCCTGGGCGCGATACTCCTCGGCATCGAGTCCGACGGCGCCGGCCTTGACGCGGAGCGGGATGTCCTTGGAGACGAGGACGGTGTCGGCACCGTCGGCACGAAGGTTGAGCGCGCAGGCGAGGATGCGCGAATCGTTCCCGGTGTCGCGGAATCCGGAGGGAAGAACCCTCTGGTCGGTGTGATTGAGTTCCACGCGCAGGGTGCCGCCCTCGGGGGTGACCTCGATGTCTCCGTCCAACCGGCCGTAGCGGGAGCGGAATTCCTCCAGCTGACGGAGGGCTTCTCGCGCAAAGTAGCCGAGTTCCGGGTGGTGGCGTTTGCCCTCGAGCTCGCCGATGACGGCGATGGGCAAGACGACCTCGTGTTCGGCGAATCTGCTGATCGCCCACGGATCGGAGAGCAACACCGAAGTGTCGAGGACGTAAGTACGAATGGTCTGTGCCACGGGAATCTCCTCGCCCCGGGGCGCCCCAGGGCGTCGTTGGTGTCGGATTACCTCTGGTGCGGTCCGAACGTTCTCGGGCCGATCCGCAAGTCGCCGTTGGTGGCGTCTTACAAGGGCCACGCTACGGAGCGCGGGTGAGAATCACATGACTGTGAGTTAACGTGTCGTGAACTTTCACCGACCGTGACGAGGCGCCTCGCCACACCAACATCACCGGACACTTCAGCGCCGCCGGTCGACCTTCGAGACGCGACTAGTATTCATTGCATAGCCCGACACCGTAGGAGAGCTCATGACGTTTTCGCTGCCGTCCTCGATAGTCCAGTCGCTTCCGGAAGATGGCCCGACCCGCTCGGTCGGCTGGACGCCGAATGCCGCCGATCGTGCCCGTCGAGCAGCGTTCGGAGTCGTCGGGCTCGTGCCCACCTCGGCCACGTCCGTCCTCGCCCGCCCCGCGACGGTCGCCGACGGTGCGCGCCTGGATCCTGCGTTCCAGCTGGGTGATAAAATCATCGACATCTTCGGCGACCAGCCGCTTTCCGACGAGACGCTGCCCGAGGCCCGCAAGAAGACCGTGGCCGCCGCGTATTACACCTCGGGCCCGAACATCCCGGTCGAGTACGTCCGCGATCTGTCTATCCCCGTGCCGGCCACCGACGCGGCCCCGGCCGCGCATATCGGCGCACGCCTATACCGGCCGACCCTGAACGACGAACCGCTTCCCTTGCTCATCTATATCCACGGTGGCGGTTTCGGCGCGGGCACTCTCGATTCCCACGACATCACCTGCCGGTACTTCGCCACGCGCGGCCAGGTCGCGGTGTTGTCGATCGACTACCGTCTGGCTCCGGAATTCCCCTACCCGACCCCGCTCGACGATTGTGTTGCCGGATTCCGGTGGGCGCGCGTTCACGCCGCGGATCTCGGCATCGATCCGGAGCGCATCGCTGTCGCCGGCGACAGCGCGGGCGGCAACCTCACTGCTGCGACGTGTCTGCGGCTGCGCGATGCCGGCGATAAAGGCCCCGCCTTCCAGATGCTGTTCGTTCCCGTCACCACCGCGGAGCCCGACGGCGGCGGTACCGCGTCCTTCGCGACCTTTGCCGAAGGTCCCTATCTCACCGCCGAGCACATCAAGTACTTCACCGGGGCCTACCTCCCCAACGATGAGTTCATCACCGATCCCTACGCCTCACCGTTGCTCGCCAAGGACCTCACCGCTTTACCGCCGGCCCACGTGGCAGTTGCGGGATTCGACCCGCTCCGCGATCAGGGCGAGGCGTATGCCCACAGGCTGCGGGAGGCCGGGGTGCACGTATCCCTCCGTCGTCACGAAACGATCGTGCATCCATTCGCGAACTCCGTAGGCATCAATGCAGCGGCTCGCTCAGCTGTCGACGAGGCGATCGGCGCGATGCGCATGGGGCTCGGATTCTGACGGCTGCCTTACAACCGTCCGTTTCGGGCACGAAAAGTCGGGAATGAGACGCGCCGTGCTGCCTAGCGTGGACCTCGGATTGGAGGAAGCCATGCGCGAATGGAACGAGGCCATCGACTACATCGAGAAGCATTTGACGGGCGAACTGTCCGGCGAGGCTCTCGCAGCAATCACGATGACGTCGGAGTACCACTTCCGCAGGATGTTCGCGACGCTCGCGGGGATGCCGGTGTCAGAGTACATTCGGCGCCGCCGGCTGAGCGTCGCCACCGGACAGATTCTCGACGGGCGCGGAGTGCTCGAGGTTGCCGTCGACTTCGGTTACGGATCCTCGGAGACGTTCTCGCGGGCATTCAAAGCCCTGCACGGGGTTGCGCCTTCGCAGGCTCGCCGCCCCGGCGCGCGGCTTCGCTCCCAACCCCAATTGAGATTCCACCTGCACGTAGAAGGGAGTACACACGTGGATTACCGAATAGTTGAATCCGAATCGTTCCGGCTGGCAGGCTTTTCGACCCGGGTGCCGCTGGTACATACGGGCGCAAATACTGCCATCGAGGACTTCGAGAAGAGTCTCGACAAGCAGACGACCGATCGGCTGCATTCGCTCTCGCATGGCGAACCGAGTGGACCGCTCGCCGTAAGTATCAATATCGACGATCCGCGCGCCGAGGGCACGATGCTCGATTATTGGCACGCCGTTGTCACCACAGACCCGGTTCCCGAGGAATTCGAGACCATGGATGTGCCTGCGGGCACGTGGGTGGTGTTCGAGACCCAAGGAACCTTTCCGGAAGCTCTACAGCAGTTGTGGGCAGATGCGGCGACCGAATGGTTTCCGGCGAACCCCTACCTCTGGGCACGAGGGCCGGAGCTACTCAAGGTCGAATACCTCGATGCAGACACGTGCCGCGGCGAGCTTTGGCTACCCATCGAACGTGCGAACTGACCCTCGATCGATCAGCAAATCGTCCGACTTGGTCGGCATGAGGGTGCCATCATGGAGCCATGGCTATCAGCGTCGTCGAGATGTTCTCCATCGGCATCGGGCCGTCGTCATCGCACACGGTCGGCCCGATGCTCGGCGCGGCCCTCTTCGCCCGTGAACTCTCCGACCAGCACGCCGGCTCCGTCGCTCGCATTGAGATCGATCTGTTCGGCTCGCTCTCTGCCACCGGACGCGGGCACGGCACGCCGGGCGCGATACTCGCAGGGCTCGAAGGGGCCGAACCCAAGACCGTCGACCCCGCACACGTGAGGGCGCTAGCGGACGGCTCCTGCCAGGCGATCACGCTCGTCGGCGGCACAACAACACTGCCGCTGGATGACGTCGCCGTTACCTTCCGCACCGACCGCAAGGAATTCCGCCATCCCAACACTGTCGAGCTGCGTGCTTTTGCTCCGGACGGCAGCGAAGTTCTCGAGCGCCGCTTCTTCTCAGTCGGCGGGGGCTTTGTGGAATTCGACAATCCTGCAGGATCTTCCAACTCCGCGACATCTGTAGAGGACACAGAAGGCGGCCACTCACATCCCGCCGGCTTCCGCAGCTACGGGTGTGCTGATGATTTGCTCGCAGCGTGCGAAGATGCTGAGTGCACGGTCGCCGAGCTTGTCAGCGGAAACGAGGCCGCCATAAGCGGCGAAGGCATCGCGGAGAAGCACCTGGTCGAGGTGTGGCATGCCATGCGCGACTGCATCGCAGCGGGGTTCACCGAACGCGGGACACTGCCAGGCGGTCTCGACGTTCCGCGCCGCGCGGCCGCGCTTTCGCAGCAGTTGGGCTCCGTTGACTCGGTGACACGAACGATGGACACACTCAACGCAGCGGCCATCGCAGTCAACGAGGAAAATGCGGCGGGACACAGGGTCGTCACGGCGCCGACCAACGGAGCGGCCGGCATCGTGCCTGCCGTGCTGCACTGGGCCTTCGAGTGCGCATGGAAACTTCTCGATACCGACGAAGAACGTGACGAGGACACCGAATCGGCATTGGCCGTACGCTTCCTGCTTGCCGCCGGCGGCATCGGCACCCTCATCAAGGAACGTGCGTCGATCTCCGGCGCGGAACTCGGCTGTCAGGGTGAAGTCGGCTCCGCTTGTGCCATGGCAGCAGCGGGTCTCACCGAGATCATGGGCGGAACGCCGGCGCAGGTCGAGAATGCCGCCGAGATCGGGATCGAGCACAACCTCGGCCTCACCTGCGATCCGGTCGGAGGCCTTGTGCAGATTCCGTGCATCGAACGCAACGCGGTCGGCGCGGTGAAGGCGGTCAACGCATCTGTCCTCGCGCTCAAGGGGTCGGGTGAGCACCGAGTCTCGCTCGACACGGCGATCGAGACGATGCGGCAGACCGGACTCGACATGATGGACAAGTACAAGGAGACCTCGCTCGGAGGCCTCGCCGTCAACGTCCCCGAATGCTAGGCAGAATGTAAATGGCACCTACGTGCACTTTCAGCTTTTGGTCTAGCAACGCCGTACGGGTCGATTACCTAACAACGCCCCGCCATTCCCCAGGGGAATGGCGGGGCCACCGTTGCATTCGAGTCTGCGGCGGGAATCGAACCCACGCGGTTCGTGGAGAGCTCCAGGTAAGCGTGCCCTCGGTCGCAAAAGCTGAGCAGACCGAAGGGCACGTCTGTACCTCTCGAAACCGAGATTCGAGCTTTTGATTCCTTCGACTTTGCGGCCAAACGTGTAGGCGGCGGAATACTGCGCTAACAGTCAGAGGAACACGAGCTTGTAGTTATATTTTCTCTCGTGGCTTTTCTACCTAAGGAAATCGGAAAAATTGCACGTCGCGATCGAGTACGGTCCGCTCGAGGTGTTCGTGGTGACCTCTTCTCCATTGACGAAAATCCGGCACGTGACATCGCTCGACCCATCTTGCTGGGCGAGAACGTTCACGTTCAGCATTTCGTGCTCGCCGACCGTGATTTCATGCGACCAGGGCGAGGTAGTTGCGTTGTCTTGGGCTGTGGCAACTCCATCTCCAGCGTTTGCATAGGTAACTGACACGTTGGATCCATCAGAGGTTTCAACCTCATAGCGAACCGTGGTGGCCTTGGAATCTGGTTGGCCCGCTTCACGTGCTTCCGACACGCCCGCTTGGCCGTCCTGCGACTCGATTGATGAATCGTTGCTCCCGCCGCTCACAGCGGCCACCACAATGATGAGCGCGATGAACGCAACTGCGATGATTGCGAACCACTTGAGGCATCCACCGCGCTTCTTATCTGGCGACTGTTGCTGCATGTAGGGCTGACCTTGCCACGGTTGCGGCTGGTTCGGGTTGAACCTCCCTGGATCTGTCGGAGGGTTCCGATCTAACAAGGAAGACTGGAACCCATGGCAGCACCACGAAAGTTCGACGCCGAGACCCGCGAGCGGGCGGTCCGGATGTATCACGAGCACCTGGCCGAGG
>NZ_DYXM01000012.1 GCF_020742175.1 Dietzia timorensis | reverse complement strand
CCAGGCCGTCGGGGCGAAGATCCCGAAGGGCGTGCTGCTCTACGGCCCTCCCGGAACCGGCAAGACCCTGCTCGCCCGCGCCGTCGCGGGAGAAGCCGGCGTGCCGTTCTACTCGATCTCCGGTTCGGACTTCGTCGAGATGTTCGTCGGTGTCGGCGCATCCCGCGTGCGCGACCTGTTCGAGAAGGCCAAGCAGAACGCCCCCTGCATCGTGTTCATCGACGAGATCGACGCGGTCGGCCGCCACCGCGGCTCCGGCACCGGCGGCGGGCACGACGAGCGAGAGCAGACGCTCAACCAGCTGCTCGTCGAGATGGACGGTTTCGACGACCGCGAGACCGTGATCCTCATCGCCGCGACGAACCGCCCGGACGTGCTCGACCCGGCGCTGTTGCGCCCGGGCCGCTTCGACCGCCAGGTGCCCGTCGTCCCGCCAGATCTCAAGGGGCGTCAGGCGATTCTCGAGGTGCACGCGAAGGACAAGCCGATCGCCGAAGAGGTCAACATGCGCGCGCTGGCCAAGCGCACCATCGGCATGTCGGGCGCGGACCTCGAGAACGTGCTCAACGAGTCGGCGCTGCTCGCCGCGCGGCTGCAGCGCGACTGGATCACCAACGATCTGCTCGAAGAGGCCTCCGACCGCGTTGTCGGCGGCCCGCGACGCAAGAACCGGGTGATCTCCGAGAAGGAGAAGAAGGTCACCGCCTATCACGAGGGCGGGCACGCGCTCGCCGCGTGGGCGATGGACGGACTCGAACGCGTCCACAAGGTAACGATCCTCGCCCGCGGCCGCACCGGTGGCCACGCGATGGTCGTTCCCGAGGACGATAAATCGCTCATGACCCGCGCGGACATCATCGCCCGCATCGTTATGGCGATGGGCGGACGCGCGGCCGAGGAGTACATTTTCGGCGAGCCCACTTCGGGCGCGTCCTCGGATATCGAGAACGCCACGAAGCTCGCCCGCACGATGGTCACCGAGTACGGCATGAGCGCCAAGCTCGGCGCCGTCAAGTATGCGGAGAACTCCGGAGACCCCTTCTCCCACGGCGGTGGCTCCGGTGGCGGCGAACACTCCGACGAGATCGCGGGCATCATCGACGCCGAGGTTCGCGCGATCATCGAGGCCGCGCACGAGGAGGCGGTCGACGTCCTCGACGAGAACCGCGAGGCTCTCGACAAGGTCGCCGAGGAACTCCTCGAGAAGGAGACGCTGCGCCAGGACGACCTCGAGCGGATCTTCGCCGACGTCGCCAAGCGCCCGCGCATCACCCGCTTCGACGACTTCGGCGGGCGTAAGCGCGCGACGAAGCCGCCGATCAAGACCCCTGCCGAGATCGCCATCGAGCGCGGCGAACCCGTGCCCGAGCGCGAGGACCCGTTCTCGATCCCGCTTCCCGGCAGCGCCGAGGAGCAGGAGGCGAACAACTCCGCCCATGACGCCGGAGGCGCCGATCCCTCGCGGCCGTCCGATCCGCGTGGTGCCGTCTCGGCGGCGCCGGGCGCGGGCGCGGGCGCGCAGCGGCCGGGAGCTCCGGGCTTCGGCGGAGACGATCGCCGCACCACCGCGATCCCGTCCTACGGCACACCGCCGCCCCCGGGCTGGTCGGCGCCGGGCTGGCCGCCGAACCAGGCGGGGCAGTCGGGACCGCAGTACCAACCCGGCCAGCCGGGTGGACCGAACCAGCCGGGGGGACCGAACCAACCGGGCGGGCCGCAGCAGGGTGCGCCCTCGCAGCCCTCGGGGCAGGTTCCGCCGCGGCCGCAGGGCGGCTCCGGCGCCGGCGTGGGTCCCGCGTTCGGGCAGCAGCCCCAGCAGCCGAGCTCGCAGCAGACGACGCAGATCCCGGCTCAGCCCCAGCAGCCACAGCAGTCGAGCGGGCCGCAGCAGCAACGCGGCCCCGGCCACCAGGAGACCCAGGTGCCGCCGCGGCCGCCGATTCACCCGACCGCCACGCCGAGCGCGCGCCAGTCGGGCGAGGGCCACAACGCGCCGAGCAATCGGCCAGCACCGGGATTCGGTGGGCGGCCAGGGGCCACGCAGGACTCGCAGCCCACATCGACGTGGCCGGTGGGACCGTCGGGCGACGACGGTCCGACGACCGG
This sequence comes from Dietzia timorensis, assembly GCF_020742175.1. GTDB lineage: Bacteria > Actinomycetota > Actinomycetes > Mycobacteriales > Mycobacteriaceae > Dietzia > Dietzia timorensis_A. The sequence continues at coordinate 839 of NZ_DYXM01000012.1, read as the reverse complement.
ACGACATGCGAAAATCGACCCGTCCGACGTCATAGGTGAAGATGTGACGCGCAGGTCGGGCGCAGCCGGCGAGTCCCGGGATGGCGACGGCGGGAAGCGCCGCCGTGAGGACAAGGGTTCCGAATGGAGGGCTCCGTGGGAGGAATAGACCCGATCGCGGCCGCCGACCCGGCCGAGCGCGCGCCGTTCGATCATGCGCGGGCCGAGGCGGCGGTGCGCGAACTGCTCATCGCCGTGGGGGAGGACCCCGACCGCGAGGGGCTGCGCGACACCCCGGGACGCGTTGCGCGCGCCTACGAAGAGACCTTCGCGGGGCTGCACGTCGATCCGTCAGAGGTGCTCGGGCGCACGTTCAACGAGGAACACCGCGAGCTCGTCCTCGTCCGCGACATTCCGATCTACTCGACGTGCGAGCACCACCTCGTACCGTTCCACGGCGTCGCGCACATCGGCTACATCCCCGGCGAATCCGGAACGGTGACCGGGCTGAGCAAGCTCGCCCGGCTCGTCGACCTCTACGCCAAGCGGCCGCAGGTGCAGGAGCGGCTCACGTCGCAGGTCGCCGACGCGCTGCGCGACAAGCTGCAGCCGACCGGCGTGATCGTGGTGATTGAATGCGAGCACCTGTGCATGGCGATGCGCGGCATCCGCAAACCCGGAGCCGTCACGACGACGTCCGCCGTGCGTGGCTCGTTCCGTGCCAACGCCTCGACCCGGGCCGAGGCGATGCGGCTCATCCGGGGGGCCTAGCGTGCTCACGGCAACCCCCGCGCCCGATCGCTGCGTCGTGATGGGCGTCCTCAACGTCACCGAGGACTCCTTCTCCGACGGGGGTCAGT
>NZ_DYXM01000011.1 GCF_020742175.1 Dietzia timorensis | reverse complement strand
GGGGAGACCGGAATCCGGGAGATTCTGCGCCGCCCGGGCGCCGTCGAGCGTCGCGTGCGCCATCGCGTCACGCGTGAGGTAGGTCGAGTCGTCCTGGGTTCCGGTTCCTTGGAAATCGGGCACGAAAACGTTGAATCCTCGCGCGAGGAAGAAGTGCGCCTGGCCGATTTCGTATCCCAGGCCGATGCCGATTCCCGGTGAGACTTGCAGGTCCAGCACCTGCGGCATCGTCTTCGACGGTGCGCAGTGATCGCCGAGCCCCTGGGTGCCGGGAGAGAGCACGACCAACGGTCGTTCGCCGTGGCGCGGATCCACAGGGCCGTCATTTCGTAAGTAGAGGCCGGAAGTGGCCAGCGGAGCGCCGTAGGCGTCGGTCGATTCGTACAGCACACGCTCGGAGGTGGCGCTGAATCCGGCGGCGTCGGCGGCGCCGGTCGACCCGACGGCGGAGAGCGCATCGCCGGCTGCCGTCGTTCGCATCGGGGCGTCCTCGGTTCGGATGACCCGGCCCGGCGCGCCCTCGAGAGGAGCGGGATCGGTGTAGAACGGGGTATTGCGTTGATCCGGCGCCTGTCTCCACAACGACTCCAGCGGAGCACCGAACTGGCCACCGCCGCTGCCGGTACCCGTAGACAGCGAGCCCACCTCGGCTGCGGCCGGCGCCGACAGTGCACCCGCTGAGAGCGTTGCCGCGGTGAGGAGCAACGCCACACGGCGGAGGGGACGGTAACGGGGCACGCTGCGTCCGACGTCATCCGTTGAGCAGTTGGGCAGCGAAGTGGATGGATGCCTAGGCACAGTGAGCCCCTCCAAGTGGAAGTTCATCGGATACGTAGCTCGCCTAGGGACATTACGCGTGAGGCACGTCACACGCGGGTGAAATCGAATTCCCGCCGTGCACTGCTGATCGCGTCGGTGCTTACCGCGCCTGTTTCTCCGGCTGCTCGCTACCTCTATCGCGCGCGGGTGGGCACGGAGTACGCGGCGGCGGCATCGCGCACGTCGCGCACGTATTCCCCACTCGCGTTGTAGGACATGATGGCGTCGGTCCAGCCTTGCTCGGTCGACAGGTCGCGGCCGTAATCGCACAGCTTGAAGCCCGCCGTCAGCGCCGCGTCGTCGATGTTGTTGGGATCCGGATTCTCGTCGCCCGACGCATCGTGCCCGTAGTAGCGCCACGTCTCGGGGATGAACTGCATGGGGCCGACGGCGCGGTCGTGCTCCGGGTCCCCGTCGAGCTCGCCGCCGTCGGTGTCCGGAATGGAGGCGAAACCGGGGGAACCGTCCAGCGCGACACCGATGATCGGCGGCATCGCGTTACCGAACTCGTCGATCGCCGACCCGCCGTAGGTGCCGTGCCGGGTTTCGACGAAGCCGATGCCCGCGAGGGTATTCCACTGGAGGTTGCAGTTCGGGTAGTGGTAGGCGAGCTGCGCAGCGGCGTAGCCGTAGGCGGAGAGCGCGGCGACCGAGACGTTGGTGTCGTCGGTGAGCCCCTCGGCCCAGCTCGTGAGCTGCGAGCTCGGGCGCTCGCCGCCGGTCACCACGTCGACCATCGGCAGGGCGCGCCCCTCGGGCGGCGGCACGCCGGGCGGGATCGGCACGAAGGGCGATGCGATGTCGCCGCCACCGCACGCGGCCAGCCCAAACACCGCGCCCAGCGCCGCGATGGCACCGGCGCGGCGCGCCGTGGAGCGTCCTCGCCCGAAGATCCCTTGTCTAGACATTGCCAACCATTGTGCCTACCGCGTCTTTATGAAAGCTGAACGGGTGTCGTGATTTGTCGGCGGGGTCGACGCCGCCGACTTCGTTGAGACAAAGTTGCCTCTCAACCTGGCCGTTTACCCGCTCGAGAGTCCCGAAATCGGTTCAACGGTGTCAAGGACCACAGATACTCCGTGATCACTCACGTCCCACGCACACCAGGGATGGACAACGCGTCGACCCATTGCGCCTCTACCAGCGAACACTTGTGGAGGTTCCGGCCCGCCACCGCCCGTTGTGAGCTATGTTAATTTCATGTCTCTCGGGGTCAGGTCCGCTTTCCGTCGCGTGCTAAGTCTCTCGACTGTTCCGCTACTACTTGTGGCGATGGCTACCGCGTCTACCGGCCCTGCCACCGCAGAACCTCCCGCGGACGCTTTTGCAGGCGCGCAATGCCCCCTCGCGCGAAACACCACGTATGACGCCGCCGGCTCTGCACTGCACGAGCGCTGGCTTCGCGCGGCAACACAGGAAGCGGGAATCGACCTGGACGCCTGGAACCCGCGCGACGGGGTTCAGGCCAATGCCATCAACCTCGAACGCAGCTACGACCTGTACATGAAGTTCCAGCGAGAACACCCGGAACTGCGCTGGTCCGGAATGGGCGGGCTGTCCGGGTCGGACTTCGGCGGCGGTCTGCTCGACATGGATCTCGCCTCGACCGTCTACCACCTCCAGGGTGTTCAGCCTTTCGCCCGCCAGATCACCTCGGCCGTGCGCGACGCCGCGGGCCCGGCCGCGGTCGACCAGCTCCCTTCAGGCCTTCGCGCCCTCGCCTACGCGCCGGAACTCACGCCCGCCAATCTCGACCACATCATCAGCGAAATCCTCATCATGCAGAAGGCGATCTTCTGCGACCTCATGCCGATGCATCAGGCCTACGTCACCGAGGGGCTTCCTGCGCTGGAAGAAATGAATGCCGCGGGCGTGTTCCCAGACGAGGTGATGTCCGCGTGGCGCGACGTCGCCTCCGGGGATCCTGCGCGCGCCGCCGCCGGCAATGCCGTCTTGCTCCAGCGCGAGCAGGACGACGTGATCGCCGACCGCTGGGACGGGGTGCGCCACTTCCGCGACGGCCTTGGCGAGGCACTTACGTATGCCTCGACAGTTGTCGGCTCGCCTTCGGTCGGAGGTGTTGAGCCGATGCGCTCGTATCGCCCCATCGTTTTTGAGACTCAAGCACCCGACGGCCGCACGGCCATCGTCACCGTGCCCCTGCCTTCCTGGGACTGGTCGGTCCTCGACGAGCGTTGGAACTACATCGAGGACGAACTCCTACCCGGGTACAACGCGATGGCCGACAACCATTGGGACGAGCTCTACGCGCAGCTCAGCGTCCCGCAATCGGTACAGATGCAGCAGCACCGACCGATCGCAAACCTCGTCCCCATCGTGCAGAACGCCGCCGACACATTCAGAGTGGAGCTGCAATGAAACCCGCACTTCGTATCGCCCTGGCCGCGGCGTCGACCCTCGTTCTCACATGCGGGATCGCCCCCGCCGCGAACGCGCAGCACGACACCCCGGTTCGGACACCGCACATCACCGAACCGTTCGGCGACTACGTGCAATCAACGTTCACCGACGGCCGCTTTGCCACCGTCGACGAGCTCGTCGAACCCATCCGCACCCAGCACGAACCGTTCTACGACGAACCTGCGCTCGCGGGCGATGAGGCCCCGGGCACCGTGCTTAAATCCGAGCCCGTCGACGTGCAGTTCGCGGGCTTCCGGCCCGGAAATCTCCGAGCCTGGCGCACGATGTACGTGACGTCCGAGCGCGACGGCAGCCCCGGGATCAGCACCGGCATCGTGATGGCGCCGGACGACGGGAAGGACGACCGCACCAGGCCCGTGGTCGGCTATCAGGAGGCCAACGATTCCCTCGGCTCTCGCTGCCATCCGTC
>NZ_DYXM01000010.1 GCF_020742175.1 Dietzia timorensis | reverse complement strand
GTTGACCCAGCGCCGGGACTGGTCGTTATTGAGCAGCATGACCTGCGCGCCAGGCTTGAGCGCGAGCTCGGTGTCCACGGGCATCGCCTGTCGTTCGACCTCGCCGGACACCATCGCGTGGGAGTAGAGCTCGTCGCCGGGGAGCTGGTCGAGCATGCGGCGATTGCGCGAGTCAGCGAGCCTGTTCGTGGTGCACAGCGTGAGCCAGAATTCGCCGACCGGCGGCTCGAAATCCGGCGCCGTGCGGGTATTGAGGTGCGCGCGGGCGTCGTCGAGGAGCTGGCCCTCGCGGACGGTGTTGAGGATCCGCGTGAGCTCCGGGTCGCTGATCTGCCGGAACACCTTCGTCAGCTGCACGAGCGGGAAGCGTTCGGCGCTATACGAGTGGGCCGAGAAGAAGTATGGGGTGTCGTACTCTTCGCGGAAGTACCACTCTTCGTTTGTAGTAACCACGGGCGCCAGCTGGAAGAGGTCGCCTACGAGCACGATCTGCACCCCGCCGAACGGCTCGCCCGGCTCGGGGCCGAACCGCGTGAGCGCCGCGTTCATCATGTCGAACAGGTCCGCGCGCACCATCGAGGCCTCGTCCACGATCAGCGTGCCCACGCTGCGAAGCGCGGCGGCGAACCGCGTCGGGTAGTAGTCCCCGCCCATGACGTCGGAGAGCGTGGTCGCCGTGTGGAACCGGAACAGCTGATGGATCGTGTAGCCGCCGACGTTCAGCGCGGCGATACCCGTGGGCGCGACGACGAGGGTTTCGCGCTCGGTGGTCGCCATGAAGTGCCTGATGAGCGTCGATTTGCCGGTGCCCGCCTTGCCGGTGAGGAACATGGAGTGCCCTGCCGCGAGCAGGTCGAGGGCGGCCGTGAACTCCTCGGTGAGCTCGATACTCGCCAGCCGGCTCACTGCGGCGGCTTCCGGGGTGGGGTGATCATTTCGTGGTTCACGATACCTGCGGCGGCGGGCACCCCACGGCGGCGGCAAAGTTCCCTAAGCTGGCAGCAGAGACCGGCGCCCGAGATCGGCGGCGCGTCCGGATACAAGCGAAAGGGGACGAAGCTATGTCGAATACCGTCAAGGGAGTCATTTCGCGCGTCAAGGACGAGCCGGTCGAGCTCGTCGATATCGTCATCCCGGACCCGGGACCGAACGACGTGGTCGTGCGCATCCAGGCGTGCGGGGTCTGCCACACGGACCTCGCCTATCGCGAGGGCGGCATCAACGACGAGTACCCGTTCCTGCTGGGCCACGAGGCAGCGGGAATCGTCGAGACCGTCGGCGAGCGCGTCTCCCACGTGGCCGAGGGCGACTTCGTCGTGCTCAACTGGCGCGCGGTGTGCGGCGAATGCCGCGCGTGCAAGCGCGGCGAACCCAAATACTGCTTCGATACCCACAACGCGTCGAAATCGATGACGCTGACCGATGGCACCGAGCTGTCTCCGGCACTTGGAATAGGCGCGTTTGCCGAAAAGACGCTGGTCCACGAAGGCCAGTGCACCAAGGTCGATGAGAAGGAAGACCCTGCGGTTGCCGGCCTCCTCGGCTGTGGCGTGATGGCCGGAATGGGCGCCGCGATGAACACCGGCGAGATCAAGCGCGGCGAGTCGGTCGCAGTGATCGGTTGCGGCGGCGTCGGAATCGCGGCGATCGCCGGGGCCAAGCTCGCCGGGGCCAGCAAGATCATCGCAGTCGATATCGATTCGACGAAACTCGATTGGGCCAAGGATTTCGGCGCGACCGACGTCATAAATTCGAACGAAACCGATCCGGTGGAGGGCATCCAGGAGCTGACCGGCGGGTTCGGCGCGGATGTCGTTGTCGATGCCGTGGGCATCCCGGCGACGTACAAGCAGGCGTTCTACGCACGCGATCTGGCCGGGCGCGTCGTGCTCGTCGGTGTCCCGACGCCGGAGATGACTCTCGAGCTGCCGCTGCTCGACTTCTTCTCCCGCGGTGGCGCGCTCAAGTCTTCGTGGTACGGCGACTGCCTGCCCGAGCGCGACTTCCCGATGCTCGTCGACCTGCACCTCGAGGGCCGGTTGCCGCTCGACAAGTTCGTCACCGAGCGGATCTCAATCGACGCGATCGAGAAGGCCTTCGAGTCGATGAAGGCCGGCAAGGTTCTGCGCTCGGTCGTCGAGATCTAGACCGCGCCACCAGACTCCGCATCCGAACTCCCCACACCGCACCCACTACCAAAGGAGCCAGCATGACTCACGAGGTTACGTCGCAGGGCCTCGCCAACGGCCTGCGCATCGAGAAGGTCGTCACTTCCGGCATTTTCGCCCTTGACGGCGGAGAGTGGGAAGTCGACAACAACATCTGGATCCTCGGCAACGACGACGAGGTGTTCATCATCGACGCCGCGCACAATGCCGCGCCGATCCTCGACGCCGTGGGGGACCGGAAGGTCCTCGGCATTCTGTGCTCGCACGCGCACAACGACCACATCACCGTGGCGCCGGAGCTGTCCGAAAAGCTCGACGCTCGGCTGTTCGTACACCCCGGTGACCAGATGTTGTGGGAGGAGACGCACGGCGGCCTCGCACACGAGGATCTCTCCGACGGCGACATTTTCCAGATCGCCGGCACCGATCTGAAGGTGATGAACACCCCCGGGCACTCGCCGGGTTCGTGCGTGTTCCACGTGCCGGAGGCCGGCGTACTTTTCTCGGGGGACACGCTGTTCAACGGTGGCCCGGGTGCGACGGGGCGCTCGTATTCGGATTTCCCGACGATCATCACGTCGATCAAGGACCGGATTCTCTCGCTGCCCGCCGAGACGCTGGTGCACACCGGCCACGGCGACGGGACGAAGGTAGGCGACGAGGCGCCGCACCTCGAGGAGTGGATCAAGCGCGGTAGCTGATAAGGCAGTGCGACACCGCTAGTCTTCGTGCACCGCGATCCACGCGCAGATCTCGGGCGCAATCTCGCCGGCGCGCTCCTCGGGTAACCAGTGGGAGGCGCCGGCGAGATCGACGAACTTGTATTCCCCGCTGACGAACTCGGCGGTCTTCTCCGCGGAGCTGCGTGAGAACGCGATGTCCTCGTCTCCCCAGATGTAGAGGGTCGGCACCGTTACGGTGAGACTCGACGGCAGCTGCCCCTTGCCGAGTGCCTGATAGTACTTCAGCACCGCATCCATGATCTCCGGCTCACGGAACCGCTCCACGTACGCCGCAACCGTCTCGGCATCGACCGCGCCGCCGTACAGCGCACGAAGCAGCGCCGCATCGTCGGCGAAGAGCGCGTCCCGCGAGGCCGCCGGGTCGGCCTGGATACCGCGGATATAGCCCATCTTCTCGTACTGCCCCGGGTCCTCGGCGGTAGCCTGCAGCTGTCCGACCGGATGCGGCGATGCGAGCGAGGTAAACGAATGCAGGCGCTCCGGATGCGCCGCCGCGTAAATCCAGCCGATGATCCCGCCCCAGTCGTGCCCGACGAGATGGAACTTCTCGATGCCCAGCGCCCGAGTCACCTCGTCGATATCGTTCGCGAGCTGCTCGAGCGTGTAATCCTCGACTTCGCCCGGCCGTGCGCCGGGGCTATATCCGCGCTGGTCGAAGGCGACGACCTCGAACCCCTGGTCGAGTAGCGTGCCCGAGACCTCCTCCCAACAGCTCGCGAACTGCGGCCAGCCGTGCACGAGCACGACCGTCGGGGCGCCGTTCGCGGCGACAGCAGGCTCCGCCCGGAAGCCGTCGAACGTGAAGCCGCGCGCCTGGACGCTGAACGCTTCGCCGCCGAGCCTCTGCGCCACCGAGGCGTTATCGTGCGGAAAACCGGCGGGACGGGGAGCGGACGCAGAGTCCGAGGGATTACTCATGTTCCCAAGATAACCCCTTTCCCTATGACGGCGGAGGCACCGATCTCAGCTTTGCGGTCACGAATTCGACTGCGGCGGCGGTGGAGTTCCGGGTGGAGGAGGTTCGTTAGGCGGAATTGCCTCCGGCGGCCGCTGCTGCCCCGGCCACTGCTGCCCTGGGAACTGTGGTGGATTTGACTGTCCCGCAACGATCGCAGCCGGCGGGAGCTTCTCGATCGCCTCCGCGGTGCCGGTCGTCTGAAATGTCAGCCGCTTGTCGAAGTACATAAAGGCGGTGATGAGCAGCGTGGTGCTCACGCTAAAGATCGTTGTCGGGAGCGTGATGAGTGGCTCCGCCGGATTCTGTCCGAGGAAGGCAGCCGTCCCGATCGCGACCCAGTTGTTGGCGATATGGAATCCGATGGGCACCTCGAGCCCGCCCGTTGCCCAGGCGAGGAAGCCTGCGCATAACGCGAACACGGCGACATCGACGAGTCCCAGATAGTCGTATACGTGGAGCGCCACGAAGACCGGCGTGGGAATGATGAATGCGAACGCGGGGTGGCGCAGCCACGAGCCGATGGCCTGTGCGGCTACGCCGCGAAACAGCAACTCCTCGGCCGTTGCCTGGAACGGAACGAGTACGAGAGTGAGCGCGAGAATTGCCAGAGCTGTGCCGTCCGTCGTGATCGTCACATCGTCGAAGAAGGTATTGGACAGAGCGTAGGCGAGGCCAATTCCTACCAGGGAAATCGCCATCGCACGAAACATGAGGGGCCAGCGGAATTTTCCGCCGACAGAAAACAGGCTCCCGAGCTTTCTCCGTCCGGCGATGTTTACCGCCAGGAGTGCCGCCGGAAAGCACACGGCGAGGGCTGTCAGCGTAAAGCCCCATTCCAGTGGGGATTCAGGAAGGACTCCTGCGGCGAGGAACTCTACGAAGTCCTCCGCCTCGTCGCTGTAAGGCGAGGCAGTGCCGGCTCCGATAATCGAGGCGATCACTACGAAATATTGCAGCGTGACGTACAGGGCCCCGGCGATGACAAGTTCCCAGAATGGCCGCCAATTGGTGTAGCGGGGCGAGGTCCTGGCCAGTCGGTGGTAGCGAACCGGGCCGGGTATCGCTTTCGCGTTCGGCGGAAAAATCGCTTTCTCCTCTTCGGCGAATCGTGTGCGGATGGTGCGTGATTACAGTCCGTACGATGCGCGGAGGTGA
>NZ_DYXM01000009.1 GCF_020742175.1 Dietzia timorensis | reverse complement strand
TACCGCCGCGTCGTCGACGGCAAGATCACCGACGACGTCGATTACCTCACCGCCGACGAGGAAGACCGCCACATCGTCGCTCAGGCCAACACGCCTGTCGACAACGATGGCAACATCCTCGGCGAGACGGTGCTCGTGCGCAAGAAGTTCGGTGACGTCGAGCAGGTTCCGGTCTCGGACATCGGCTACATGGACGTTTCGCCGCGCCAGCTCGCATCGGTCGCCACCGCGATGATCCCGTTCCTCGAGCACGACGACGCCAACCGCGCGCTCATGGGCGCGAACATGCAGCGTCAGGCTGTGCCGCTCGTGCGCAGCGAGTCGCCGCTCGTCGGTACCGGCATGGAGCTGCGTGCAGCCGTCGATGCCGGTGACGTGATCGTCAACGATTTCGCCGGTGTCGTCGAAGAGGTTTCCGCCGACTACATCACCGTGATGGACGACGAGGGTGGTCGTCAGACCTACCGCGTCAACAAGTTCGCTCGCTCGAACCAGGGCACCTGCTCGAACCAGAAGCCGATCGTCGACGAGGGCGACCGCGTCGAGGCCGGCCAGGTTCTCGCGGACGGTCCTGCCACCGAGAACGGCGAGATGGCGCTCGGTAAGAACCTGCTCGTCGCGGTTATGCCGTGGGAGGGTCACAACTACGAGGACGCGATCATCCTGTCGCAGCGCCTCGTGGAAGAGGACGTTCTTACCTCGATTCACATCGAGGAGCACGAGATCGACGCCCGCGACACCAAGCTCGGTGTCGAGGAGATCACCCGCGACATCCCGAACGTCTCGGACGACGTGCTCGCCGATCTCGACGAGCGCGGCATCATCCGTATCGGTGCCGAGGTTCGCGACGGCGACATCCTCGTCGGCAAGGTGACGCCGAAGGGCGAGACCGAGCTGACCCCGGAGGAGCGCCTGCTGCGCGCAATCTTCGGTGAGAAGGCCAAGGAAGTTCGCGACACCTCGCTCAAGGTCCCGCACGGCGAGTCCGGCAAGGTCATCGGCGTCCGCGTGTTCACGCGCGGCGAGGATGACGACGAGGGCCTGAGCCCCGGCGTCAACGAGCTGGTCCGCGTCTACGTTGCCCAGAAGCGCAAGATCCAGGACGGCGATAAGCTCGCCGGCCGCCACGGCAACAAGGGCGTTATCGGCAAGATTCTCCCCGCCGAGGATATGCCGTTCCTCCCGGACGGTTCGCCGGTCGACATCATCCTGAACACCCACGGTGTTCCGCGTCGTATGAACATCGGTCAGATCCTCGAGACGCACCTCGGCTGGCTTGCCAAGACCGGTTGGGAAGTTCCGCGTGAAGCGGACGGCTCCCTGCCGGAGTGGGCGAACAAGCTTCCCGAGGAGCTCATGGAGGTTCCCGCCGACACGAATACCGCGACGCCGGTATTCGACGGTGCCAAGGACCACGAGCTCGCCGGCCTCCTCGGTTCGACTCTGCCGAACCGCGACGGAGAGCGCATGGTCGGTGCCGACGGCAAGGCCACCTTGTTCGACGGCCGTTCCGGCGAGCCGTACCCGTACCCGGTGGCCGTCGGCTACATGTACATCCTCAAGCTGCACCACCTGGTCGACGACAAGATCCACGCGCGCTCGACCGGTCCGTACTCGATGATTACGCAGCAGCCGCTGGGCGGTAAGGCCCAGTTCGGTGGCCAGCGTTTCGGCGAGATGGAGTGCTGGGCGATGCAGGCGTACGGCGCCGCATACACCCTGCAGGAGCTGCTCACCATCAAGTCCGACGACGTCGTCGGCCGTGTGAAGGTGTACGAGGCGATCGTCAAGGGGCAGAACATCCCGGAGCCGGGTATCCCGGAGTCGTTCAAGGTTCTGCTCAAGGAGCTCCAGTCGCTGTGCCTCAACGTGGAGGTGCTGTCGCAGGACGGCACCGCCGTGTCGCTCGGCGAAGGTGCGGACGACGACGATCTGGATCGCGCCACCGCGAACCTGGGCATCAACCTCTCGCGCGACGAGGGTGCCTCGGCGGATGAGGCTATCCAGTAGCGAATCGAACCGGTGACCTGAGGGCGCAGCACCTGCGCCGTCAGGAATCCCGGTAACTGCCTTAGGGTTCGAGGCCGGCACATGCTGGTCAGTGAACCGCAAGAAGTAACCACCCCGGCGGGCCCGAAAGGGCACATTCCGATTAGGGCCCGCCATACCACCCACACCGGGGAAAGGAAGTTACGTGTTCGACGTCAACTTCTTCGATGAGCTCGTCATCAGCCTTGCCACTGCTGAAGACATCCGAAACTGGTCTTACGGCGAAGTGAAGAAGCCGGAGACCATCAACTACCGCACCCTCAAGCCGGAGAAGGAGGGCCTGTTCTGCGAGAAGATCTTCGGCCCTACCCGGGACTGGGAGTGCTACTGCGGTAAGTACAAGCGTGTCCGCTTCAAGGGCATCATCTGTGAGCGCTGTGGCGTCGAGGTGACCCGTTCGAAGGTGCGCCGTGAGCGCATGGGACACATCGAGCTTGCCGCTCCCGTGACCCACATCTGGTACTTCAAGGGCGTTCCGTCGCGGCTGGGCTACCTGCTCGACATCGCTCCGAAGGACCTCGACAAGATCATCTACTTCGCGGCTTACGTCGTCACCTCTGTCGACGAGGAGCTGCGCCACAACGAGATGTCCACTCTCGAGGCGCAGATCGTCGAAGAGAAGAAGATGATCGAGGACGAGCGCGACTCCGACATCGACGCGCGCGCGAAGAAGGCCGAAGCCGACCTGGCCGAGCTCGAGGCCGAGGGGGCCAAGGCCGATGCCAAGCGCAAGGTCAAGGACGCCGGCGAGAAGGAAATGAAGAAGATCCGCGATGGTGCCCAGCGCGAGCTGGACGCCCTCGACGAGATCTGGGATACCTTCGTCAAGCTCGACAAGAACCAGCTCATCCAGGACGAGAACCTGTACCGCGAGCTGGACGATCGCTTCGGTGAGTACTTCACCGGCGCGATGGGTGCCGAGGCCATCCAGCAGCTGCTCGTGGACTTCGATCTCGAGGCCGAGGCCGAGATCCTCCGCGACGTCATCCGCAACGGCAAGGGCCAGAAGAAGATTCGTGCCCTCAAGCGACTCAAGGTCGTCGCCGCATTCCAGGGTTCGGGTAACCACCCGGCCGGGATGGTGCTCGACTGCGTTCCGGTGATCCCGCCGGAGCTGCGTCCGATGGTTCAGCTCGACGGTGGCCGCTTCGCGACCTCCGACCTCAACGACCTGTACCGTCGCGTGATCAACCGGAACAACCGCCTCAAGCGTCTCATCGACCTGGGCGCGCCGGAGATCATCGTCAACAACGAAAAGCGCATGCTGCAGGAGTCCGTGGACGCGCTGTTCGACAACGGCCGCCGCGGCCGTCCGGTCACCGGACCGGGCAACCGCCCGCTCAAGTCGTTGTCCGATCTGCTCAAGGGCAAGCAGGGACGCTTCCGCCAGAACCTCCTCGGCAAGCGCGTCGACTACTCGGGCCGTTCGGTCATCGTCGTCGGCC
>NZ_DYXM01000008.1 GCF_020742175.1 Dietzia timorensis | reverse complement strand
GGATGGCGAAACGAAGCTCACCGATGCGGACCGGAAAACTGTCAACGACTCTTTCGAGAAGATGGGGTTGAAGCCATTTCCGGACGAGGTCGAAACGCTCAAGACCGAGAACGACCAAATCGTTGCATTGGACGCCGAGGGCAACGAGGTCGCCCTCGACAAGTCCATGGACAAGCCGAAGCCGGGCGCGATCACGGCGCAAGCTGGTGTGGGCCATGAAATCAAGCGAGTCGTCGGCGCATGCTTGGGTATCGACTTTTTCGCCGCCACAAGCGCATGGGCAGCGATCGAGTCCCAAGTAACTGACTGGGACAAGGCAGCCAAGTTCGTGCTTCGTCGAGTCGGATTGATAGCTGCATTGTCGTGTGGCGGCGGTGTTTTCGCAGAGTATCTACTGTAAGTAGCGGGTAAGGAGTGAGCGAAAGATGAATGACAAGTTTCGTTCCCTGACTGGCGGAATGTCGATGTGGGTTCTTGTGGCCGCAGCGGTCGTTGTTCTCGCGCTGTACGTGCTTCAGGGAGTGTTCAATGACTGGGTCTTCTTTATCGCCCTCGCCGTCGTCGTGATTTCGGCGGTGGCGATCTTGAAGACTCGAAAGAATCGAATGGCAGGGGCGGATCGGCAAGATTAGTTGGGCGCCGCGCTGTTCTCCGGTTCCGCCCTGAAGATGCGCGACGAAATCCGGGACGTCCCCGATGGCGACAGCCTCGCGAGCGGGAAGGATGGGAGGCGATGACTCTCCCTTCCTGCCGCCGCGTGGCGCTCAGCACGATACTTGCCGCGGCCGCAATGTCCGCGGCCTCCTGCTCGTTCGGTCCCTCCGGCGAGCCATCCGCGACGGTGCTGCCGGGCATTCCTCCTGACGCCGGAGAGTCTGTGCCCGAGATCGATATCGCAGCCCCCGGCCGCACCTCCGACCAGCTGCGCCCGTGGGCGCAGGCGATCCACGAGCAGATGGACATCCCGCAGGCCGCTCTCGCCGCTTATGCGAACGCGGCCGAAACGATGCGGCAGACGCTGCCCGAGTGCCACCTCGGGTGGACGACGCTTGCCGGGATCGGCCACGTCGAAACGCGGCACGGCAGGTACCACGGCGCGGCGGTCGATGACGACGGCGTCGTGCGACCACCGATCATCGGCGTCACACTCGATGGTTCGCCCGGCTTCGCCGATATCCCCGACACCGATGGCGGGGCGCTGGACGGGGACGCGGAGCACGACCGCGCGGTCGGGCCGATGCAGTTCATCCCCGAATCATGGAACAAGTACGGGCGCGATGCCGACGGAAACGGGCACGCAGATCCCCATCAGATCGACGATGCCGCGGTAGCGACCGCGCGCCTTCTGTGCGAGTCCGGGGGAGACATGAGCCAGGCCGAGAACTGGCAGCGGGCGGTGCTCGCCTACAACGCCTCGCAGCAGTATGTGGCCGACGTGCGTGATGCGGCTGCGGCCTATGCGGCCGGCACGTCGGCGTAGCTGCCGCCCGCGGGCTCATCCCTGAGTGATGCCCGCGATCAAGCGAAGTGCTTCCCGGCTCGAGCGGGTCGCTCGCCAGCCGAGCACGTCGCGGGAACGAGACGGCCGCATCACGGGATCGCCGTAGGTGACCCAGCGCGAGGAGAACGTCGTGAGCCCGGTCGCGAAACCGAGATCGCTGGCCTTCCGCGCAAGCCACAGCGGGACCCCGATCGCCCGGTGGCCCTGGGCGCGGGCGATGTCGCGGACGGTCAGCGAATCGTCCGGGGCGAGGTTGAACGTGCCGCCGGCCATCGAACCCACGATGCGGGCCAGGGCATCGGCGACGTCGTCGACCCCGATGAACTGGTAACTCGAATGCGCCGGCGCCGGGTAGATAAGCGGGTCCGACGTCATGGTGGATAGGGCCGAGTTGGCCACGCCCGGGCCGACCACCATGCAGGGGCGGGCGATGGCGAAGGTTGCGTCGCCCCCGAGCTGCGCGAAGGAGCGGATCGCGATCTCGCACAGGAATTTGTGGTGCAGGTAGAAGTGGCTCGGCGCGTCGGAGATGGGCTCGGACTCGGCAAGCGGATCGGGCCCCGAACGCAGGCCGTAAGCGTTGGCGCTGGACACGAACGTGATGTGGCGGACGCCCGCGCCGGCGGCGGTGGAGATCAGGCGCAGCGAACCCTCGACGTTCGCGGCGAACGCCTCGGCCTGGCGTGAGGTGTCCTCGATGATGAACGCGGCGTGCACGAGCGCATCGACACAACTGCCAGCATCGGCGCCGCGGCCAGCATCGGCGCCGCGGCCAGCATCGACACCGCTGCCAACATCGGCGCCGCGGCCCACGGCGGCGGAAACCGCCTCATCCGGCCACCGATCCCCGAGCTCCCACCGCACGAAATGGGCACGGCCCGGGAGCCGGTCCGGCCGGCGCCTGCCGAGCACCACGATCTGCTCGACCCAGTCCTGCCTAGAGAGATGGTGCATGACGGCGGAGCCGACGGCCCCGGTGGCGCCGGTGAGCGCGACGATCATGGCGCGCCCACCAATTCGCCGAGGTCGTCGACGAGCTTGTCGATCTCGTCGGTCGTGGTGCCGGCGGTGACGCACAGCCGCAGGATGGCGCCTTCCTCGGGGACCGCCGGATAGAGGGCAGCGCCGACATAGGTGCCCGCGCCGATGAGGGACCGGGAGATCGACGCCGCGCGCAGCGAATCGCCGATCTTGAACGGCGTGATCGGGGTGACCTCGCGCCCGGCGTAATCGGCGTGCTCGGTGCCGAACGCCTTGGACAGCGCGGTGCGCAGGTAGGTGGACTGGTGGATGACGTCGCCGCGCAGGCCCTCGCCCTCGTCCGAGCCGATGATCCCGATCGACGCGCCCGCCGCGGCGGCCGTCGCGGGGGTGGCCGAAGTCGAGAACATCAGCGCCCGGGCGGTGTAGCGCAGCACATCGATGAGCTCCTCGCTGCCGGCGATGAAACCGCCGGTCGAGGCGACTGCCTTGGATAGCGAGCCCATGAGCACGTCGACCTCGTCGGCCACCCCGCATTCGGCGACCCAGCCCGAACCCCCGGGCCCGAAGACGCCGATGCCGTGGGCCTCGTCGACCATCACCGCGGCGCCGAAATCGCGGGCGGTCTGGCAGATATCGGCCAGCGGTGCGAGCGAACCCTCCATCGAGTAGACGCTGTCCACGATGATCAACGTGCCTGCGCCGTCATCTGTGGTGCGTAGTGTCTCGCGCAGATCGTCGACGTCGTTGTGCCGGAATTTCTTCAGCGTCGCGCCGGACATCTTGACGCCGTCGAGCACGGAGGCGTGGACGTACTCGTCGACGACGGCGGTGTTGCCGCGCCGCAACAGCGCGGCGATCGTGCCGACGTTCGCCTGGTATCCGCTGGGGAAGCTCAGCGCCGATTCGGTGCCGACGAGGCGCGCGATCGCGGTGTCGAGGTCGGCGTGGAGGTCGTAGGTGCCGTTGAGGAGGCGGCTGCCCGTCGTGGCGCTGCCGAGCGCCTCGGTGGCGGCGCGCGATGCGGCGATGACGTCGGGGTGATGGGCGAGCCCGAGGTAATTATTCGAGCCGAACATCGACAGGCGCTCGCTGCCGCGGATCTCCTCGCGGGAGAACACGCGGTGGTACATCGACGAGAGGTCGGTCTCGGCGAGCTGCTGTTTGAGCTGGTAGACGGGGTGCTGCCGCGTTGAGGCAATGATGGGATGCATGGAGTTCACCTCTATTCTGTGTCGGTGTAGGAGAACGATCCGGTCGTGGACTGCGAACGAACCGCGTTGACCGTTTCGACCCTGGACGGCGGGTGGTACTCGTAGGCGTGGAGAACCTCGATGAAGTAGTTGAGATCGGCGTTCGAGGAGTAGCGGCGCCCGCCGCGAAGCCGCGACAACAGCGCGACGACGTCGGCGAGGGCCGATTTGAGCGAGGTTCTGGTGAGGAGCAGATCGGCGATATCGGCGTCGCCGACGCGGGCGCCCGTCTGGCGCAGCGCCGCATAGCGCAGCGCGCTAGTGTGCGCGGCGATGCGCGCCTCCGCCTCGACGAGGAGGGTGTCGTCGAGCGGGCCACCGTCGTCGAGCTCGTTGATGGCTCGCCGGGCGGCGCCGAGGTATGCGGCGCTGATGAGGAGCCCGAAGATCTGGTAGGCGGCTTTCTCCAGAGAGCCGTCGGGGTCGAAGTCGTCGTTCTGGAACGTGAGGCTCGCGGGGACCTGCGCGTGGTCGAAGACGACCATCTCCGACTGGGACCCCTTGAGCACGGGCGCGTTCCAGATATCGGTGACCGACACCCCTTCGGTGTCCGCGGGGACAAGCGCCACGGCCCGTCGCTCGTTCTCGTCGAGGTAGCTGGCCATGAGGAAGTCCATCGAATGGCTCAGGCTGCACGGGGCCTTGCGCCCGTCGAGCACGACCGTGGCCTCGGCCCCGTCCTCACCCGCGGAGCCCGTGCGTCCGGTCATGTTCGGCGCGAACACCGAACCGCCGGGAATCGACTCGGAGAATGCGGAGGCGAGCACGGCGTGACTCGAGATGAGCGCGACCACGGTTTCCCGGTCGTCTTCGTCGGTCGTGGACTGGCCGAAGTCGACGAGCGAGAGCATCGACAGGTGGTGCATGGTCGTCGCCGCGGCCAGGGACGGGGAGAAATATCCCAGGACGCTTTGCAGCGTGATCATGTCGTCCAGGCTCGCCCCCTCGCCGCCGAGCTCGGTCGGCGCCACGGCGCCGGGAAGCGTGGAGTCCTTCCAGCGGTCGATCGCCTCCGATCCGGCGCGTTCAAGCTCTGCGCGCTCGGTATCGCGGAGGAAATCCGCGAGCGGCGGGCTGTAGTCGGAGATGATGCGATGGGCGCTTGAGTGGTCCATGACAACCTTTCTTCACTGTCGGTGTTCCGGTGCAGGTGCGCCGGGTATATCCAGTGGGGACGTGCGGGCGCCGCGGTGTGCGCGGTGCCCGGTGCGCCCGAGCAGACGGTGCGCGCTGGTTGCATGGCGCAATTCAGGCGCCCGCCGCCTCGTGGTTCGGAGCCCCGTGGGAGGGGGATGGGTGCCGGGGCGAAAAAGTTGCGACGAAATTTAGCGGGGGCAACGTGTGACGTTTTCGCGGGCGCCGGCAATACAGAGGGTGCCGCCGATGACACGAGCTGCACAGGACGCCAGTCGCCGCCGTTACCCTCACGGGACGTCCCAGCCACGAGAGGCAAAGGTCCCGTTCCGGTGCGCGCCGTCGAAGTCCGACCGCCGCAGAGGCGCATCGCTTGCCCGGCACGTGTCGTCGAGCTCTGGGAGGGCGAAAGCGAGGGGGCTTTCCCAGAGTCGCGAGCGGCGCACGTGCGAAGCGGGTCCGAACGCTCGGACCCGCTTTTGTGCATGTCCGCACGGCGCGCAGGCGAGCCGATCACATGAGCCGCGATGGGCTGCGCCTGGCGCGCGCCGAGGTTTCTGGGACACTGGAAGCCGTGAGTACGCCACATGATGCACAGAACGCTTCCGCCCCTGGTTTGCAGCCCACGGAGAAGTCGGCCGCCTGGTTCAAGGCGGCGTGCGACGTCATACCTGGTGGGGTGAACTCGCCGGTGCGCGCGTTCGCCTCGGTGGGGGGAACGCCGCGGTTCGTCGGCGAGGCGGCCGGCTCGCAGCTCACCGACGTCGACGGCAACACCTACGTCGATCTCGTGTCGAGCTGGGGGCCGATGATTCACGGCCACGCGCACCCGGAGATCGTCGACGCGGTGCAGCAGGCCGCGGCGAAGGGCTTGAGCTTCGGCACGCCCA
>NZ_DYXM01000007.1 GCF_020742175.1 Dietzia timorensis | reverse complement strand
CCTCCGAGCGGCTCGATGATCCCGTCCTCGTAGAAGATCGCCTGCGACGTTTCGCCGTCGGGCAGAAAGGCGGTGACCAGCTTGGGCCAGGCTTTCGAAAAATCCCCGTCGATGGGGACATTGTCGACGATGATGTCGTTAGTGTGCATGGGCTGCTCCTTGGATCCGAGACGGTGATCCGGCCGGACGCCGAGTGCGCCGGCGGAGATGGATGAGAGTTCACCTCGAATATCAAGAACGCTAGCCATGCTTCCTGTGCGGCTCATGGGATGACACTGTCCGCTGCCTTGGTGTCTGTAAATAGTTTCTCCACGAGGTGAGCCCGCCGCCCACGTGGACGCTAATCGACCATCTCATCGCTCAAGACGATGACCAACGGGCGTAGAGCTCCGCGTAGCGGCCGCCCATGGCGACAAGCTCGTCATGGGTCCCGTCCTCGACGATCTCTCCGTCCGACATGAGCACGACTCGGTCTGCGGCGATGGCCTGATCGAGGCGGTGCGCCACGACCAGCGACGTGCGCCCGGACGCCGCGCGAACGGCGGCCTGCTCAAGCGCACGGGCATGGTCGCTTCCCGCTTCTGCGGTCGCCTCGTCCATGATGAGCGCCGGCGGATCTTGAAGGATAATGCGTGCCAGCGAGATCTGTTGGACGACGTCCGGGCCCAGCTCATCGGCCCCGGCCCCTACGCGCGTGTCGAGGCCACGTGGCAGCCACCGGTCCCACTGCAACCCGCCCTCGACGAGACCGGTCTCAGCGAGCGCGGCCTTGAGTACCTCGTCCCGGGTGCCGGGCGCCGCCATGTGCAGATCCTCGCGCAGCGTGCCGGCGAACAAATGCACCTCTTGGCTGATGAGCGTGACGTTGCGCGCGGTCCACACATCGGCAACTTCCGCAGTGTCCACATCGCCGATGCGAATCCGTCCGCCCGTGGGCCGTTGCAGCCCCGCGATGACGGCGGCGAGCGTCGATTTTCCTGCCCCAGAAGCGCCGACGAGCGCTGTCGTCGTGCCGGCGGCCAGCGTGAGCGAGACGTTGTCCAGGACATTCGCCCCGCCCGGGTACGCGAAGTCGAGCCCGGAGATGGTGATCTCGGGTGCGGAGTCCAGGTCGTCCGGTTCGGGGAGGTCCGCCGCCCCATCGGCGAGGGTGGCGAGCGCAACGGCACGACCGAGGCCCGTGGCGGCCTTTTGTATCTCGCCGGCGAACATCAGCACGTTGAATATGTGAACCTCCATGCGAGAGACGAGGACCGCTGCGGCTGCGGCCGCGCCGAGGGAGAGCTCTCCGGCGTCATACAAAATGGCAGACACTACAAAAGTAGCGATGAGCAGAAGACCGTACCCGAAGGTGGCTTGGCCGATAAGCCGGGTAATCACCGGAGCGCGGTCGGCGTTGGCCTGCACAGCGTTCCACGAGCCCTTCTGCATCCGGCCGAGGGCCCACGAGTCCAGCCGCATCGCGCGCAAGGTAGGGATGCCGCGGATCGTGTCGAGTAGAAGATTGTTCCGCCGCGCTTCGGCCGAGGACACGATGTTCGAGTAGTCGCGCATCGCGATAAGCGTCGACCGCAGGATGGGCACCGTCAACGCCGCGAGTATCGCGAAGATGATGAGGTAGCGCCAGTCGATGATCGCGAGCGAGACCATCGTGAACGGGAACATGAGGATGGTGACGACGAGGCGCACACCGATCCCACCAATGATGCGGACGGTCTGATCGATGTCTTTGGTCAGGCGCGTGATGACGTTGCCCGTACCGAGGGTGAGCACGTCCGAGATCGGTGCACGCAACACGGCGGACAGCGCACCCCGGCGCAGGTCCACCGACATCTGCCTGGTCTTGGACACGATGAGCCACATGCCGAAGGCACGGCCGGCCGACTCGACCAATTGGGTGACCGCGATGGCCGAGAGCAGCAGGGCGAACCCGCGTGTTCCGGAACCGAGGATGGGCACCGACTCGCCCGAGACAATCCCCGCGGCGTAGCCGAAAAGGTTCGCCGAGAACATCATGGATACCAGCGTGATCGTGAAGATGACGGCGAACGCCACGACCCAGCGGAAGCGTGGACGGGACGGCAGCGTGCCCAGGTAACGCACGGAATCGCCGAAAGGAGCCGGGGCGAGTGCGTCGGCGACCCGGTCGTTTGTGATCGTTGCGGGCGTTTCCGTCGCGGGTGTGCTCATCGCAGCTCCTCGACCGAGTCGGCCACAGCGATCCACGCGCGCGACGAGGTGATGATGACCGTCGACGTGCCCTTCCGGTATGACGCCACGGCACGTGCGACGTCATCCGCGGTGACGGCGTCCAGGCCCGTCGTCGGATCGTCGAGCACGAGCGTTTCGGCACCGGTCGCCAGTGCCCGCGCGAGCGCCACTCGTTGGCGCTGCCCGCCGGAGAGGTTGAGGCCGGCCTCGCCGATTTCGCCTCGCGGCAACGGGCCGGCCTCGCCGCCACCGAGGCGGCGCACGATGTCGCCGCACGCGGCCACGTCGAGGGCTTCGCGGACCCGCGCCTCGCCTGCCGTGCCCAGGGGATCGATGTTGTCGGCGAGCGTGCCCTCGAAAATGTTGACCGCATGCGGAAGAACGAGAATGTCGTCGTGTGTGCTCAGCCGCTGCGCTCTGCGGGCCGCATCGTGCTGCCCGGCCGAGGTGTGCGGCGACCAGATAGTCAGTCCGGGTCCCGGGCGGACCACCGCGTCGTCGGCGTCGGCAATACGCGGGCGGAGCGCTCCGACGAGCGTGCGAATGCGCCCAGCCGACGTGGTCCCACGTGCCCAGAACTCGGTGAGAAAACCGAGCGAATGACCGGTAACGGTGAGGACGGGCGGGGCGAGGAGCGTGACCGATATGAGCTCGCCCTCCCCTATCTCGTCGTTCCACGCGAGCATCGCCGCGTAGGCGACCACTCCAACGGTGAACACCGACGGAACGAGTTGGCGTACGAAGGTCAACGTTGCGGTGATGCGGGCGTCGGTGAGCATGAAGCCCAGTGCCGTGTCGGTGGCCTCGCGGAATCGGGTCTCCGTCGCCGCGACCGCGCCGAGCCCCTTGACCACGCGGGAACCCTGCGCATAGTCGGTGGCCATCGATACCGTGTCGGATTCGGCGGCGCGGCGCTTGGCGGAGATCCTCGAGATCGGGCGCGCAGTGAACACCGAGGCCAGCGCTGTACAGACCCCGCCGAGGACGAGCAGCAGCGAAATGACCAGCGAAGTCGGGGCGAGCAGAACGACCGCACCGATGAGCATCCCGACCATCATCACCGGGAAATTGATTAACTGCTTGAGCTCCCCGACCTGGTTCGAATCCTCGTCTACCGTGTTGAGCACGTGCCCCGGCGCCAGCCCGGACTCCCGGGAATGCAACAGTCGTTCAGTCAACGACAAACGTAGAGCATGCACCGTGCGGGCCTGGGCGACGTCGGTCATCGCATCACCGGTCGCCTCCAGCACCCATCCCACAAACAACAGCCCTGCGATGACGGCGCACGGGATCAGAACTCGAGTGGCCGAACCCTCCCCGAAAGCGAATTCCACGCCGCGGCCGATGACAATCGAGCTCATCGCGCCGATGAATGCGTTGACGGCGAGTGTGGAGACGATGACGACGACGGCGACCGGATGGGACATGAGAAGCGCCCACGCCGCGCGACCGTTGCTCGTCCACCGCGCATCATCGATCAGGCCCGGCTCCTGCGGCGGCACCTCCGGCACGAACCAGGCCCACGTCGGCATCCTGCGATAGTTTCGGGGCACGCTGTGCAGACTACCAACGCAGCCCGACAGAGATAGAGGCGATTTATCCCTGCTGACGAGTGACTTCACCGATCGGCGACCGAGTTGGCGGGGTCTGCGGAATGCTGTGTCACACTGTGGCCATGCCGGACAACGAACCGCCCGTACCCGCCGCAGCACCGGACGATCCCCGGGGCGAATCGCTCAACCCGGTGAGTCGTAAGTTGATTCCGTCCCGCTATCTTTCGTTGCTGCCCTTCACCGTGGTGGTCGCCATCGCGGGCGTTGTTCTCGCACTCGTCTTTCATCCCGTGTGGTGGGCTCTCGCCGCCGCGGGAATCGCGCTGACCGCATTCGCCCTGTGGATCGTGCCGATACAGGTGAAACGAATTGGCTGGCTGGAAACCGACGACGAATTACTCATCTCCAAAGGCCGGTTGTGGCATCAGTTCACCGTCGTTCCCTACGGGCGTATCCAGTACGTCGACGTCACGGCAGGGCCCATCGCGCAGGCATTCGGGATTCAAACAGTCACGCTCAACACGGCGTCGAGCACATCGGATTCATCGATTCCCGGTATGCCCGCCGGCGAGGCAACCGCACTGCGCCGGCGTCTCGCGGACAAGGCACGCGAGAGGATGAGCGGGCTGTGAGCGTGTTCGCCCGGGAGTCCGCGGACGGTTGGCGACGGGTCCACCCGGCGACGAACCTTCTCGAGCTGTGGGCGGTGCTCGTCGCCGCCGTCGTGGCATTCGCGTTCAATGCCTTTTCTCGCGTCCGCGATGCGGCGACATTTCTCTCCGGTCATCTGGGATGGCTGCCGGTCGCCATCGCGGTCGCGGGAATCCCGCTCATCATCGTCCTGTTGTGGGCAGCCACGCTTCCGTGGTGGCGCGCCAAAGGGTTTCGGCTGACAGACGATCAGGTAGTCCTTCGCCACGGCCTCGTCACTCGTACGACACGGTCAGCGCATTTCGAGCGCGTGCAGGCCGTCGACATCGTCGAACCGCTCATCGCACGAATCTTCGGCCTCGCCGCGGTGCGTGTGGAAACGGCGGGCGGGTCGGATTCGGTGGTCGCCATCGAATTTCTCCGCCGCGGAGAAGCGGCTCGCCTGCGCGAGGAGATCCTCGGCACCGTGCGCAGCACCACCGGCGCTTACGGCACCCACGAGACCCCCGCGCCCGGTCCGTCCCAGAACGTCTCGGCATCCGGTGCTGACGAGACCACGACGGCAGCCGCCCCAATCCCGGACGCGGAAGTCAACGCAGACGGCGGGCATCTTCTCGTACCGACGATCCCGATCACGCGGTCCATCGCGGCAGCGGCGCTCGACTGGTCGGCGCTCGCGGTGATCATCGTCGCCCTCATCGCCGTCGTGTTCCCGCCGGCCGTGACCGGCCTTATCCCGTTCTTCATCGGCGCGGTTCCGTGGCTCTACGGTGTGCTCAACAAGAGCTGGAAGTTCACCGCAACCCTCGACTCAGGCGAGCTCAATCTCCAATACGGTCTCGCCGAGCGCCGCCGGCAGACCATTCCGCTCGACCGGATTCACGCGGTGCAGGTCCACCAACCGGCGCTGTGGCGGCTCACCGGGTGGTGGAAGGTCCTCGTCGACGTCGCCGGCTACCGCGAGGACAAGACCTCGGGAACGACGGTCGTCCTTCCAGTTGGCACCCTCGAGGACGCAGTGCGCGTGTTCGAGGCCGTCGGGCCCCTGTCCTCCGACGAGATCGCCGGGTACGCCCGCCCCGAAGGCAGGACGCGTGCCGATTTCACGAGCCCCGAGAATGCGCTCCTCGTGTCGCCCTTCGATCTCCGACGTCAGGGGCTGACTTTGGTCGGGGACGGACACTCCGTACCGCACGCGGTCGTCACGCACGCCGGGCGCCTGGGACGCCGGGTCTCCGCCATCGACCCCGCTCACATTCAGGAGATCAGTCTCTCGCGCGGGCCGATCCAGCAGGGCTTGGGAATCGCCACCGTCCGCATGGACCTAGTCCCCGGGCCTGTAGCCATGGCCGGGGAAGATCTCAACGTCGGCGACGCGGACCGCCTGCTCGCGATCCTGCGACAACGGCGCCTCCCCGAACTGGCGAGCGCACATAGCGCTGTGGGGCGGCTACCGAAGTAGCAGCCCCACGCAAGCTTTGCCGTATGACGGCGGAGGATCTTAGTTCGACGAGACGCGGGCGCGCAGCGCCTCGATCTGCTCCTGCTGGATCTTCTTGAGCCCGCCGGGCGCGAAGGTGCGCTCGAAGAACCCACCGATGCCGGTAGCGCCGTCCCACTGGGTGTCGACGATCAACGTGCACGAGGTCGCGCCCTGGGCGCGCACCGTGTACGTGGTGACCATCGTCGAGTTCTTGTCCGCCTCCGACAGCGTCCACTCGGTGTTCTTGTCGCCGGTCTCGGTGACCACGGCCTCGACATCGCGAGAGCGCTTCTTCGTGGCTTGGAGATTCCATGCCGCGATCGTGCCCTGACCCGTGCCTCCTGCTACGACGCGGAACGCCGAGTAGTTCTCCGGCTGGAGCTCCGGGCGGATCTGATAATTCGCCAGCGTATCCGCGACAACGTTCGCTGGTGCGGCGATAGTGGCTTCGTTTCGGGCTTGGACCTTACCCACGTGCATTTCTCCTTCGCGTGGACTTGCGGCGCGTCATCTGCGCGCCCTGCGCCAGTCTAGGTGCTCTAAACGCCGCGAAGGTCTCGCGGGTGGCGAGGAGCGGCGTGGGAAGCCGAAAATACCCCAAAGCGGCGCCGGAATCGGTTCCTTGAATGGGAAACCGTTCCGACGCCGCTTTTCGATAAGAGGGGTGGTTGCGCAACAACCGTGCTACTGCGCTGGGGCATGCCCCGTGAAGTTGTGGCGCGGGGTAATCCCGCGCCGGCGCGAGGGCCGTCTTTAGACGATGACGCCGTTCTGGGCGAGCCACGGCACCGGGTCGATCCACTGGCCGGCAGCGTTCTGGACGCCGAAGTGGAGGTGCGGGCCCGTGGAGTAGCCACGGTTACCGGTGGTGCCGATGACCTGGCCGGCATTCACGCGCTGTCCAACGGACACGTAGTTCTCGTTGTTGTGGCCGTACTCGAGGAGCTCGCCATCATCGGTGCGGATGCGGATCCACAGACCGTAGCCCGAGGCCGGTCCGGCTGCCTCGACGGTGCCGGACTTCGCGGCGTACATCGGGGTACCAACCGGGGCACCGAAGTCAGTGCCGTTGTGGAAGGAGCCCCAGCGGTCGCCGAAGCCGGAGGTGACTGCACCGACGGTGGGTGCGTGAGCGCCGCCGGGGATGACGTCGCTGAGGGAGCCGAGATCGATTCCGGCAACGTCGGCGTACTGCTGGGCCGTCGCCTGGTCGATCTGGCCGGCGAAGTGGTCGTTGTAGACCTGCGTCGCCATGTCCTGAACCTGCTCAGGGCTGGGCATTTCTGCGGACTGCGCCTGGGCCATCGGGCCGGACACAAGTGCCGCGCCGCCTGCAATTGCTGCACCGGCAAAGACCTTGGCGGTCGTACGTCCTGCGGCGGAGTTGCGGGCCTGTGCGTGGCGGACCGTGGTTCCGGCCGCCGACTGCGCGCCGAGACGCTCCTGGAGCTGTGCGACGGAGACCGCGTTCGGGTTGTGCTTCATGTGCGTCCTCTGATCGAAGGTCTAGCTGGTGTGGTTCTGTCTGTCTCGCTTTGATCACAAGACGGTGACAAAAACGAATGCATTGGGGCCGTTTGAACGACCTCAAGCAATGTAACAGAACGGTCTCGCAAATGTCACGCCATCAGACAAACAAATTACGACGACGCAGGTCAGAGGACTGAACCTGCGTCGTCGCGTTTGTTATATTTGCGAGATCAGTGGTCTTGCTCGCCGATCCGGTGCGCGAGGATGAAGTTGGTCGATCCCTCGACTCCGGGAACGCTGCCCGCAACGAGAATGACGAGATCTCCGGCCCTGTACCTGGCATGGGACTCGAGGATCCCGTCGGTGGTCGACAGCACCTGCGCAGTGTCGCCGAACTCGTCGATGAGGAAGGTTTCCACTCCCCACGTGAGTGCGAGCTGGTTGCGCACGCGCCTATTACCTGTCACCGCGAACAGCGGTAGCGGACTGTGGAGACGCGACAAACGCCGCACCGTGTCCCCGCTGGAGGTGACGGCCACGAGCGCCTTGGCGTCCAGCGACTCGCCGATTTCGCGCGCCGAGTAGCTGATGACGCCCCGCTTGGTGCGCGGCTTGTGTCGAAGCTCCGGTACGTAGGTCGAGTCCGCCTCGACTGCCTCGGCGATCGAGGACATGGTGCGCACTGACTCATACGGGTATTTACCGATGGAGGTTTCTCCCGAAAGCATGACGGCATCGGCCCCGTCGAGCACGGCGTTGGCGACGTCGGATGCCTCGGCGCGGGTGGGCCTGGAATTCTCGATCATCGAATCGAGCATCTGCGTGGCCACGATGACCGGCTTGGCGTTCTCGCGGGCGATCTGGACCGCACGCTTTTGTACGAGGGGCACATCTTGCAGCGGTAGTTCTACGCCAAGGTCACCGCGGGCGACCATGATGCCGTCGAAGGCCATCACGATCGCTTCGAGGTTTTCGACCGCTTCGGGCTTTTCGAGCTTGGCGATGACCGGGAGATAGACGTTCTCTTCGTCCATGATCTGACGGACCAGGTCGGCATCTGCCGGGGAACGGACGAAAGACAGAGCGATGAAGTCGACGCCGAGTTGAAGTGCGAAGCGCAGATCGGCGATGTCCTTCTCCGAAAGGGCGGGTACCGAGACATTCATCCCCGGAAGCGAGACGCCCTTGTTGTTGGACACCTCCCCGCCCTCTGTGACGAGGCAGCGCACGTCCTTGTCGCGTACCTCGATGACCTCGACGGCGACCTTGCCATCATCGATGAGCAGGCGGTCGCCTGGGCGGGCATCGTCGGAGAGCTGCTTATAGGTGGTCGACACCCTGTCGTGGGTTCCTTCTACGTCCTCCACCGTGATGGTGACGAACTCCCCGGTTTCCCATTGTTCGCGGGTGTTGGCGAAGGTGCCCAAACGGATCTTGGGGCCCTGGAGGTCCGCGAGGACTCCGACGGCGCGACCCGTGGCTTCGGAGGCCTCGCGCACCCAGTTGTAGTTCTTCTCGTGGTCTTCATGGGCGCCATGGCTGAAGTTGAGACGTGCGACATCCATGCCGGTATCCACCAGCTTGCGCACACCTTCCTGGGAGGCCACGGCGGGCCCGAGCGTACATACGATTTTAGTCCGGCGTTTCACACCACCATCGTAGTCGGACCTGAGAGATCGCGCCGCCCGGAAAGTTCGCTATTCGCGCCCATCCCCCGGCCTCTCGGGCCGGTCTTCTGCGGCCGATCCGGTCTCGTGTCCTGCGCTTCCGGTGGCGACGGCCTCGTCGCGGTCTGGCTCCTCCGACGTCATACCCGACTGATTTTTCGGTAGTAATTCATTCGGGTCCTCGCGGTGACGCGGCTTCTTGAATGCAACGTAGGCGAGCGCGACGAGGAGAACCACGGCCGACACGATCGTGTTGATGCGGAGGCCGAAGACCATCGTGGCGTCGTCGGTGCGCATGAGTTCGATGCCGAAGCGACCGAGACAGTACAGGGCGACGTAGAGCGCGAACACGTGCCCGTGGCCGAGGCGGAATTTGCGGTCGAGTGCGACGAGGATAACGGCGACGAGGACGCACCACACCAATTCGTAGAGGAACGTGGGGTGGACGACCGTGAGGACTTCCCCCGTCGAGGTCCCCTGGTATTGGCCGTAATCACCGGTCGCCTCGTTGTAGCGGCGGTAGATCTCGAGTCCCCATGGCAGGTCGGTCTCGCCGCCGTAGAGCTCCTGGTTGAAGTAGTTGCCGAGGCGACCGATGCCCTGGGCGAGGATGATCGGCGGAGCGATCGAGTCGGCGAACGCACCGACGGAGCGGATCCCGAGTGTGCGCAACCCGATGAGTGCGCCAAGGGCGCCGAAGGCGACAGCGCCCCAGATGCCTAGCCCGCCGTCCCAGATCTTCAGCGCGTCGACGGGGTTCTTTCCCTCGCCGAAGTAGCGCCAGCTGTCGGTGGCGACGTGATAGATACGTCCACCGATGATGCCGAAGGGGACGGCCCAGATTGCCACATCGAGGACGACGCCGGGCTCGCCGCCGCGCGCCTTCCACCGGCGTTCGCCCCAGATGCAGGCGACGATGATCCCGGCGATGATGCACACGGCATACATGCGCAGCGGGAACGGGCCGATGTTCCACTCCCCTTGCGGCGGGCTGGGAATGTAGGCGAGTGCGGTGCTGTACATGGTCGCTCAGTGCTACTTTCGCAGTTCGTGGGCGGTCGGGTGTTACCGGCGGACCCCGTCCGCGAGTTCGGCGACAAGCGCGCGCACGGCGCTTTCGCCCTCTGCCGCGGCGGTGATGATGGCGGAGCCGACGATGACACCGTCGGCGTACGCGGCGATTTCTGCGGCCTGATCTCCGCTACGCACGCCGAGACCGACGCACACGGGTAGGTCGCTGACCTCCCGGACGCGGCGGGTGAGGTTCTTGGGCAGGTCCGAGACGGCGTCGCGGGCGCCGGTAACACCCATGACGGCCTGGGCGTAGATGAAGCCCGAGGCGGCATCGCAGGTCGTCTTCAACCGCTCCGGTGTCGACGACGGCGCGACGAGGAACATCTGCCCGAGGCCGTGCGCCTTGGCGGCGACGGTC
The DNA here is from genome assembly GCF_020742175.1 of Dietzia timorensis. Classification (GTDB taxonomy): domain Bacteria; phylum Actinomycetota; class Actinomycetes; order Mycobacteriales; family Mycobacteriaceae; genus Dietzia; species Dietzia timorensis_A. The sequence continues at coordinate 10,556 of NZ_DYXM01000007.1, read as the reverse complement.
CACTCTTCCGCCTCTTCGGGAATGAGGTCCGGGGTGATGATGCCTTGCCCTCCCGCGGCTGCGAGATCGGCGGCGAAAGCGTCGACTCCATACTGCAGAATCGGGTTCCAGTAACTCATGACGACGGGGACCCCGCCGGCCTCTGCGACCGCGCGGACGACGTCGAACACGTCGGAGACGCGAACCCCGGCCTGGAGGGCGGTGTCGGCGGCGGCCTGGATCGTCAGCCCGTCCATCATCGGATCCGAATAGGCGATTCCCACCTCGACGATGTCGCAGCCCGCCTCGACCATGGCGGTGACGTGTTCGATGGATTCGCGCACGGTCGGGTAGCCGGCCGGGAAGTAGCCGATGAGTGCGGAACGCCCCTCGGCCTTACAACGAGCAAAGGTGTCGGCGATGGTGCTCACTTGTTGGTTCCCTCCGGCGAATCTGCATGTGCGGTGTCGACGAGCCCTTCGCCCGGCTTTGCCTCGCCGGACGAATCGGTGAGACCGAACCATTCGGCGGCCGTCGCCACATCCTTGTCCCCGCGGCCGGAGACGTTGACGAGGAGAACGCCGGCGTCCTCGGCGCCGAGCGAGACGGCGCCGGCGAGGGCGTGCGCCGATTCGATCGCCGGGATGATGCCCTCGGTTCGGCACAGCAGAGCGAAAGCGTCCATCGCCGCGGTGTCGGTGACCGCCCGGTATTCGGCGCGGCCGATATCGGCGAGGTAGGCGTGCTCGGGGCCGACGCCCGGATAGTCGAGGCCCGCGGAGATCGAATGCGACTCGATGACCTGGCCGTCGGAGTTTTGCATGAGGTGCGCGTACGAGCCCTGGAACACCCCGGGGCGGCCGGCGTTGATCGTGGCCGCGGTGCGAGGGGTCTCGGCGCCGTCGCCGCCGGCCTCACAGCCGACCAGCCGCACGCCGTCGTCATCGATAAACGGGTGGAACAGGCCGATGGCGTTGGAGCCACCGCCGACGCAGGCGACGGCCGCGTCCGGGAGACGCCCCGCCATCTCGAGGATCTGGCTGCGCGCCTCGGCTCCGACGATGCGCTGGAAATCGCGGACCATCGCCGGGAACGGGTGCGGGCCGGCGGCAGTGCCGAAGGCGTAATAGGTGTCGTCGGCGCGGGAGACCCAGTCACGCATCGCCTCATTGATCGCGTCCTTGAGTGTGCGCGAACCGATCTGCACCGCCTCGACCTCGGCGCCGAGCAGTCGCATCCGCGCGACGTTGAGCGCTTGTCGTTCGACGTCGACGGCGCCCATAAAGATTTTGCACTCCATGCCGAGAAGTGCGCAGGCGGTCGCGGTGGCCACGCCGTGCTGGCCGGCGCCGGTCTCGGCGATCACGCGCTTCTTGCCCATGCGCTGGGCGAGGAGCGCCTGGCCGAGCACGTTATTGATCTTGTGGCTTCCGGTGTGGTTGAGATCCTCGCGCTTGAGGAACACCCGCGCGCCGATCTCCGCGCCGAAACGCTTCGCCTCATACAACGGGGACGGGCGGCCTGCATAGTGCTTCTGCAGCCGGTTGAGTTCGGCGAGAAAATCCTCGTCGCGGCGCGCCTTGTCGTATGAATCGGTGACCTCGTCGATCACGGCCATCAGAGCCTCGGGCACGAACTGCCCGCCGAACGTCCCCCAGTGCCCGCGGGAATCGGGCTCGTGCGGGGTCGTCTGGTTCACCACGGCGCCCATGGTCGGGAACACGTCGCGGTCTTCGCGTGATGGAGGAGTCGGTGTAGTCACGTCTTCAAGTGTGCCGCACGTGCCGTGCCCGGCGCCCGCCGGGCCGCCGGCGGCGAGCCGATCAGTGGTCGCCGTTGGGGCAGGACGGATGCGTGCCGGCGGTCGCGAGAGTCTGTACCGCGCCCTGGGGGTCTCCCGAGGTCACCAACGACTCGCCCACGAGCACGGCGTCGGCGCCGAGTCCCGCATAGGTGAGCAGGTCACCGCGTCCGCCGATCCCGGATTCGGCGATCTTCACCACGTCCGAGGGCAGCCCCGGGGCGATGCGCCCGAACGCGTTCGGGTCGACGTCGAGGGTCTTGAGGTTGCGGGCATTGATACCGATGACGGAGGCGTGCGCTTGAATCGCGCGATCGGCCTCTTCCTCGGTGTGAACCTCCACCAGCGCTGTCATCCCGAGGGATTCGGTGCGATCGAGAAGCGATTCGAGCAGCGGCTGATCGAGCGCGGCAACGATGAGTAGAACGAGATCCGCACCGTGCGCCCTGGCCTCGTGGATCTGGTACGGGTTGACGATGAAGTCCTTGCGCAGCATCGGGATTGACACCGAGCTGCGCACGGCATCGAAATCCTCGAGGCTTCCGCCGAAGCGGCGCTGCTCGGTGAGGCACGAGATCACCCGTGCACCTCCCGCCTCGTACATCGCGGCGAGCGCGGCCGGGTCCGGGATGTCGGCGAGCGCGCCCTTGGAAGGGCTCGCGCGCTTAACCTCGGCGATGACCCCTACCCCGGGCTTCATCAGCGCGGCGCGTGCGTCTAGCGCCGGCGGGGCGGCCTTCGCGCGCTCCTTCATCTCCTGGTAGCTCACGACAGTTTCGCGCTGGGCCGCATCCTCGCGCGCTCCTTCGCAGAGCGCTTCCAGAACCGAACTCATGAGCATTCCCTCCAGCGAGAGCGGCGAAATCTGATGAGGGGTTCGCCGCTTTCGCCCAAACTGGCTACATCGCGTAGTCGTGGTGGTTGTTCAACGCCCGACTTTTGTCAGCCGGACGGCTCCCAGTCTAATTGGCGGCCTCCGCGATCCCGAAGTCGCCCATGTCACACCACCGAAAGCAGTCGGTTCAGCGGGTGCCATCGCTACTCGCGGTGGGGTCGTCGCCCGCGTCGAGGCTGTCCCACAGGAGCCTGTCGGAGTCCTGTTCGGAGAGCTCTTCCGCGGCCTCGCCACTGTCGTTCTGCGCGGCAAGCTCCCCTCCGGCCTCGGCCTCTTCGGCGTCTTCGCGGAGCTGGCCCGGCGTTCGGTACTTGTCCGCTCGTGCCGCGGCGGGGCGGGGTCGTATGACGGCGTACGCCGCTCCGATGAGAGCCAGCAGCGCCCCGCCGGCGGCAAGGGCGGGGCCGGCAGGCTGCGTGGTGACGTCCGTGACCTCGGCCCATTCCGGGACCGTGCCCTCGTCGTCGGAGACGCCGCTCGTACGCGCCACCGCGTCGCTGTTGGTGAGTACCGAATGCACCCGGGAACCGTCCGGTGACCCCGCGAGCGCCATCACGCCGGACAGCCCGCCGAGGATCGCGAGTACGAGCGCGACCGCTGCGACGATACGCGCGGTGAGCCCGCGCGTGAACATTAGCACCGCGCCCGTGGCCACAAGCCCGAGGGCGACGGCCGTACTCTCCGGGGACCATTTCGCTCCGGTGAGCGTCCGCTCCTGCACCCCGAACTGGTCGGCCGCCACCACTGCATCGATCCATGCCAGCCGCGTCGACCCCCACAGCGCCAGCGCGCCGAGCGCGATGAGAAGTAGGGACAGTGCCAAGGGCGAGCGTTTCATCTAGCGGTCCTCGATCTGCGCGTCCCCGACGCGGCGCATCGTGTCGGCGGCCGCGACCGCGCGGAGCACGGCCTTGGCTTTGTTCTGTGTCTCCATCTCCTCGGTTTCGGGGTCCGAGTCCGCGACCACCCCGGCACCGGCCTGCACGTAGGCGGTGCCGTCCTTGAGCAACGCGGTGCGGATTGCGATGGCCAGGTCGCTGTTGCCTGCGAAGTCGAAGTATCCGACGGTGCCGCCGTAGACCCCTCGCCTGCTGACCTCGTGCTCTTCGATGATCTCCATCGCGCGCGGTTTCGGAGAGCCGGACAGGGTGCCCGCGGGAAACGTCGAGAGCACCGCGTCGAGCGCGGTCTTTCCCTCGGCGAGCTCGCTCGTCACCGTCGAGACGATATGCATGATGTGGCTGTAGCGCTCGATGTGCAGCAGCGTCGGCACCGAGACCGAACCGGGCCGGCTCACCCGGCCGAGATCGTTGCGAGCGAGGTCGACGAGCATGAGGTGTTCGGCGTTCTCCTTCTCGTCGGCGGAAAGCTCCGATTCGAGCCGCACATCCTCGGCCTCGTCGGCGCCGCGAGGGCGAGACCCGGCGATCGGGTGCATCTCCGCGCGCCCCGACTGCACTTTGACCAGCGCCTCGGGACTCGAGCCGACCACGGAGAAGGCGGTCGACCCGAACCCGTCCTCCCCTTCCCCGTCGGGGAAGTTCATCAAGTACATATATGGGCTCGGGTTGATATTTCGCAGCACCCGATAGATGTCGCGTGCGCTCGCGCGCGTGTCGACCTCGAAGCGTTGGCTCGGCACCACCTGGAATGCCTCGCCGGCCTTGATCTCCTCGACCACGCGCGACACGGTGTCCATGTACTGCTGCTTGCTCTGTTGGCGCCGGATTTTCGGTTCGACGAAGTCGAACTCCGAAACCGACGACGGCGTGGGTTCGGCGAGCTTCCGGGCGAGCGCATTGACGCGCTGCACGGCATCGTCGTAGGCCTCGTCGACGTGCTCGTCGGTGCCGTTCCAGTTCACGGCGTTGGCGATGAGATAGATGCGGCCGGTGTGATGGTCGAGCGCGGCGACCTCGGAGGCGAGCATCTGCATCACTTCCGGCAGCTTCAGGTCGTCGACGGTGTGGTTGCCGAGCCGCTCGATGCGCCTGACCACCTCGTAGGACATATAGCCGACGAGGCCACTGCTCAACGGCGGAAGCCCTTCGATTGGTTCGGTCGAGAGCAGTTCGAGTGTCTCGGCGAGCGCCTGCAGCGGATCGTTGTGCGTAGGTGCGCCCTCGGGCACCTGCCCAAGCCAGTTCGCGCGCCCGTCGGCGTCGACGGTGAGTGCGGCGCGGCAGCCACACCCGACGAAGGACCACCGCGACCAGCTCCGCCCGTTCTCTGCGGATTCGAGCAGAAACGTGCCCGGGCGGTCTCCGGCCAGCTTGTCATACACCGACAGCGGGGTTTCCGCGTCGGCGAGCAGCGACCGCACGACCGGCACGACCCTGTGCCTCGTCGCCAGTTCGCGGAAGGTTCCGCGGCCGGTGACGTGCTCTCCGTGGGGAAGCGACATGGTGCTCCTTGTCGAGTGCGTGTGTGGGTCCTCACGCCGTGGCGTAGGAATCTAGAAGGTCTGTCCGCCGACCGCCCACTGTGCGGGCGGAACCTCGGTGAGGACCGCGTGGACCTTGGCCGGGTCCTTGCCCGCCGCCTCGCTGTAGGCCTTGGTGACGGCGGCAAGAATTTCCTGCTTCTTCTCCACGCTATCGCCCGCGAATTGTTTGATCTCGATGAACGGCATCGTTATCGCTCCTCGTCGGTGAGCAACGTCTCGGTGTCGAAGCAGCTGAAGGTGCCGTTGTGGCAGGCCGCGCCCGTCTGGTCGACGCGAAGCAGGATGGTGTCCGCGTCGCAGTCCAGCTCGACCGATCGCACGTGCTGGGTGTGCCCGGAGGTTTCGCCTTTGACCCAGTACTCGCCGCGCGAGCGTGAGAAGTAGGTGCCTTTCCGTGTCGCGATCGTGCGGGCAAGTGCGGTGTCGTCCATCCACGCCATCATCAACACCCGCCCGGTCTCGGCGTCCTGCGCGATCGCCGCGACGAGCCCGTCCGGCGAGCGCTTGAGCCGCGCGGAAAGTTCGGGCGACAGCGCCGGTGCGTCCCCGGCGGAGCTCAGGTAGGCGTTGTCGGATTCGCTCATCGGACGATGCACCCCTGTTCCTTCATCCCGTTTTTGACGTCGGAGATCGTGAGTTCGCCGAAATGGAACACGGATGCGGCGAGCACCGCATCGGCGCCCGCGGCGATCGCCTCCGGGAAGTCCGCGACCTTGCCGGCGCCACCGGAGGCGATCACCGGGATCGTCACCGCCTCGCGCACGGCGCGAAGCATCGCGATGTCGAAGCCCGCCTTGGTGCCGTCTGCGTCCATCGAGTTGAGCAGGATCTCACCCACGCCGAGCTCTTCTCCCCGCCTGGCCCATTCGACCGCGTCGATGCCTGTTCCGCGTCGCCCTCCGTGGGTCGTGACCTCCCAGCCGGACGCGGTCTGCTCGCCGTCATCGGGGACGGTGCGTGCGTCGACGGAGAGCACGATGCACTGCGCGCCGAAGCGGCGCGAGAGTTCGCGCAGAAGCTCGGGGCGCGCGATCGCGGCGGTGTTGACGCTCACCTTGTCCGCGCCCGCGCGCAGGAGTTCGTTGACGTCGTCCTCGCTGCGTACGCCGCCGCCGACGGTAAGCGGGATGAAGATCTGGTCGGCGGTGCGTCGGACGACGTCGATCATCGTCGCCCGTCCGGACGAGGAGGCGGTCACGTCGAGGAAGGTGAGCTCGTCGGCGCCCTGGGCGTCGTAGCTCGCGGCGAGTTCGACGGGGTCGCCGGCATCCCGGAGATTATGGAAATTGACGCCTTTGACGACTCGGCCGGCATCGACGTCGAGGCACGGGATCACCCGCGAGGCAACACTCATTTTTGATTCTCCCCTTCAGAGGGTGTCCGCTCCGCTTCGCGGGGCGAGTTCTCCCGGTCCCGCCCGGGCCCGGTGATGTCTGTCGGCTCACCGAGTTCGCGGATGAGGGTGCGCACCTCGTCGTGCGCTCTCGGGCTCGCCGCGATCAGGGACGTGGAATTGATGTCCCATTCGGTGCCGGCCACGTCGGTGACGATCCCACCGGCGGAGCGAACGTGGCAGGCCCCTGCGGCGTTGTCCCACGCGTAGTGTCCGAAAGTCACTGCCGCTGAAAGTCTCGATGAGGCCACATAGGACAGGTCCACGCCGGTCGAGCCGAACTTGCGGGTCCTCGCCGCGCGAATGCCGAGGATCTCGACGACCTCGCGCCGGAACTCCGGGGTGTAGGTTCCGCGGTTGCCCGTGTTCATCGACCCCACCCCGACGGCGACATCACGGATCGAGGAGTCGACCATCGGCTCCAACGGCTGGCCGTTGAAATGGAGCGGCCCGCCGGCGAGTGAGGTAAATCGCATGCCGAGCAGCGGCAGCCAGGTCAGCCCGATGACAGGCTGCCCCTCGTGGATGAGGGCGGCGAGGATCGCAACATCGGGAATGCCGAGCGAGTAGTTCGCGGTACCGTCAACCGGGTCGAGAACCCACACTGTGCCGGAGTCGACGGGCGGACCGCCGTATTCTTCTCCGTGCACCTCGACCCCGGTGCCCTGTTGCAGGGCGTCGGTGATCGAGCGCTCCAGCGACAGATCGACCTCGGTGGCGAAATCGTTGCGCGATTCCTTGAACCGCGCGGCCTGCGCTCCGACGCCGTTGATGAAGGGCTCCCACGACGCGTCGAGCGCGGCGGCGGCCACGGCCAACGCCTCTTCGGGGTCGACGGGTAGGTCCGTCGGCATCTGGTAGTCACTCATCATGGGTTCCTCTAATGTGCGTCCTCGTCCGGGCCGGGCCTCTCCCCTGCTCCGAGTCGGAGGGCGGCCCGCCCTGCCGCTTGCCCCGGACTATTTTCCGCTGACGGCGGACAGCGCCTCCGGCAGGGTGAACCGGCCCGCGTACAGCGCCTTACCGACGATGGCCCCCTCGACGCCGTTGGGCACGAGCGAGGCGATCGCTTCGAGGTCGGCCACCGAGGATACTCCACCGGAGGCGACGATCGGCGCGTCCGTCGCCGCGCACACCTGCGCGAGCATGTCGAGGTTCGGGCCGTTCAGCATGCCGTCCTTGGACACGTCGGTGACAACGTAACGGGCGCAGCCATCGGCGTTGAGCCGCTCGAGCACTTCCCAGAGGTTGCCGCCGTCGCTGACCCAGCCGCGGCCGCGCAACCGCGGCTCGCCGTCTATGACGCGCACATCGAGGCCCACTGCGATTTTGTCGCCGTGCCTGGCGATGGCCGAGGCGCACCACTGCGGATTTTCCAGCGCGGCGGTGCCGAGGTTGACGCGGGTACAACCGGTCGCGAGGGCCGCTTCGAGGGAGTCGTCGTCGCGAATGCCGCCGGACATCTCGACCTTGACGTCGAGTTTGCCGACGACGTCCGCGAGGAGTTCGCGGTTGGAACCGCGACCGAACGCCGCGTCGAGGTCGACGAGATGGACCCATTCGGCGCCGTCACTCTGCCATTGCATGGCGGCGTCTAGGGGATTTCCGTACGTGGTTTCGCTTCCGGCTTCGCCCTGGACGAGGCGCACGGCCTGTCCATCGGCGACATCAACGGCGGGCAATAGCTCTAGAGTCACACCTATAGGTTATGTGTGCCTGCATGCCCTGGCCGAATCGCCTCCGGTTATTCGCGTTCGACATCGCTCTCCGCAGGGCCGAATTCGCGCTCGATGGCCTTGTTGGTCATGTACCTCGACGACAATGCCATCGCTCCGACCGTCGCGACGAGGCCGACGATGAGCACCCACGGCTTGGCGGCCACGGGCACAAGAGCCACGCCGACGACGGTGAGAAGCAGCACGGCAATCGCCGCGCTGACGACGACGAGGGCGAGCGCCGCGAAGCTGATCGGTACGCGTTTGCGGTTGTTCTCAGCCAAGGGTGGCCACCCAGTTTTCGAGCAGGTGTGCGCCGGCGTCACCGGATTTTTCCGGGTGGAACTGCGTCGCCCAGGCGGGCCCGTTCTCCACGGCGGAGACGAAAGGCGTGCCGTGGGTGGTCCACGCGACCTTCGGCGGGCGCAGGTGGTCGCTCGCTTCCAGCTCCCACGTGCGAACGCCGTAGGAGTGGACGAAGTAGAAGCGGGTGTCGGCATCCATGCCGGCGAACATCTCCGAGCCCTCGGGAATCTCGACGGTGTTCCAGCCCATGTGGGGAAGAACGTCGGCCTCGAGCCGTTCGACCGTGCCCGGCCACTCTCCAGCCCCGGGGGTCGATGCCACATCGGCGCCGTCTGCGTGCTCCCCGTCGGCGAACTCGACGCCGCGGTCGAACATCACCTGCATCCCCACGCAGATCCCCAGCGTCGGCCGCGAACCGGCCAGGCGCGAACCGATGATTCGCTGCCCTTTGACGGCGGTCAGTCCCCTCATGCAGGCGGCGAAGGCGCCCACCCCGGGAACCACGAGGCCGTCGGCGGACGTCGCGACCTTGGGGTCGGAGGTCACGGTGACCTCGGTGCCCACCCGCTCGAGCGCGCGTTGCGCCGAGCGCAGGTTGCCCGAGCCGTAGTCGAGGATCGCCACGTTTTTCTTCATGTCGCCAAGCCTAACCGTCTGTGCGCCGCGCGTTCGCGGCGACTCTGCGCCAGTAGAGCGTCACCGCCGTGCCGATGACGACGCAGATCCCCGCAGCGATGAAGAACATCGTCGGGTATCCGGCGAACGCGAACAGGCCGAGCACGATCGCTCCGAGGCCGGTGCCCGAGTCGAATGAGATGTTCCAGCCCGCCGACGCCGTACCCAGCTGCGATTTCGGCAGCCGCTGGAACGCCCCCATGAGCGATTCGTTCTGAATGGCGCCGAAACCGAAACCGAAGATGACGGCGGCGATGAGGAACATCCAGGTCGGCGCGTGCGCCAGTGCGAGCGCGCCGATCCCGGCGACGCCGAGCGCTGCGGCCGCCATGCCGACGGGGATGTAATCGCCGGGGCCGAACTTGTCGGCCCGGGCTCCGGCGGCCGTGCGACCGGCGACCACCATGGCCCCGACGAGGGCGAGGGCGAGCCCGGCGACCCCGGCGCCGCTTCCCGCGACGTCATCCAGCGTTGGTGGGAGGAACGTGGAAATAACGCCAAAGGCCATGGCGACGGAGATCATGATGAGCATCGCCGGGGCGAGTCGGCCGGCGAGTGCGAGACCGCGCACCTCCGCCGCGTGGTCGGATCCGAGCGGCGCCGGGAAGATCGTCGGCACGCGCATCGCGGCGCCGATCCCGACCACGGCGAGCGCCGTCGCGGTGAGAGCCGGGACGATGACGCCGAAGTGTTCGTAGGTGTAGAGACCGGTGGGAAGGAAACCTGCCTCGGCAATGCCGACCGCGAGACCGATGAGAGACGTGGCCCGGCCGAGCTTCGACGCCGGCGCGAGCTCGGCAACCAGCGCCGAACCGGCGACGGTGAGCAAACCGAAGCCGGCGCCGCGCACGCCGGAGACGCCGAGGATCACCGGTGCGTTCGCGCCGAGGAGGTAAAGCGCGGCGGGCCCGGAGAGCAACACCGCGCCTACCCCGAGGACAAGCCGGTAGCCGAAGCGGCGCATGAACTTGGGGGTGAATACCTGGGTGAGCACTGTGACCCCCATGAACACGCCGGTCGCCGCACCTGCGAGCACGTCGCCACCGCCGCTGCGGACGACGTGCAGGGGAATGACGGGAAGTAGTAGCGCCCAGCCACCGAAGGCGAGGAGGACGAGAACGAACGCCGGGATCATTCCCGGGGTGGAGAGGAGCTTCTCCTCGGCCGCGGGGTGCGGCGCTGAATCGGAAACGTCCGGTTTGGCCAACGTGGGTTCTGGCCCCTTTCGGTGTCGAAGGTGTTAGAGCGTCCCCTTCGTCGAGGGAATGCCGCTTACTCTCGGATCGGGCTCGCATGCCGCGCGGAGGGCGCGGGCGACGACCTTGTACTCGGCTTCCGTGATGTGA
>NZ_DYXM01000006.1 GCF_020742175.1 Dietzia timorensis | reverse complement strand
GCGCCGCCGTAAATCTTGCGCGTGACGAGGGTGACCCTGGCGACCTTCGCTTCGGAGAATGCGTGGAGCAGCTTGGCGCCGCGGCGTACGACGCCGTCCCACTCCTGTGCCACGCCGGGGAGGTAGCCCGGTACATCGACAAGAACGACGAGCGGGATTCCGAACGCATCAGCCATGCGCACGAAGCGCGCGGCTTTCTCCGCGGATTCGGAATTGAGGCACCCGCCGAGACGAAGCGGATTGTTCGCGATGATGCCGACGGTACGACCGGCTAGACGCCCGTATCCGACGACGATCGACGGAGCCCATTTGCTCTGCAGTTCGACAAAACTAGAGGAGCCGTCTTCGCGGGCGTCGACGACGTGATCGACGATGGGGTGAACATCGTATGCCCGACGCGGGGACTCGGGGAAGAGTGCGCCAATGTCCTCGTGCTCGTTGCGGAGGGCCTCCGCGTCGAATACGCCCTGCTGGCTGAAGAGAGTGGACAGCTCGCGGGCCCTCTCGTATGCCTCGCCTTCGGAATCGCTTGCGATGTGGCACACGCCCGACTTGCGGTGGTGGGCGGTCGGCCCGCCGAGCTCAACCTGGGTGACCTGCTCACCGGTGACCTGACGCACGACGTCGGGGCCGGTGACGAACACCTTGCCCTCGGGAGCCATGATGACGACGTCTGTGAGTGCGGGCCCGTACGCGGCGCCGCCGGCCGCTGCACCCAATACGACGGAGATCTGCGGAATCTTGCCGGACGCGCGAACCATCGCGTGGAACACGAGCCCGACGCCGTGAAGTGCTTCGACGCCCTCGGCGAGTCGAGCGCCACCGGAATGCCACAACCCGATGCACGGCACGCCTTCTTCCAGTGCGGTGTCGATAGCGGAAACGATATGGGCGCAGCCGACGTGGCCCATCGCCCCGCCCATGATGGTGGCATCGGTACAGAAGGCGACCACGGGAGATCCTTCGATCGTTCCGCGTGCCGCGACGACGCCGGCGCGATCGTAGGTATCGGGGGCATCGGCTGCCTGGAGGGGGGACACGGTGCCGTCGTCCAGAAGCGTGGCGAGACGAACGTACGGATTGCGCGGGTCCACGTCTTCGATGGTGGAGATGTCAGGTGTAGCGAATGCAGTCATAGCTGGCGTTTCCTTAAAGGCTCTTCATTTGTCGAGTGGCTGTGCCACGTGCTCGACCTCGCGCTTGGCGCGATCAGTATGCGGAGGAAAGTGCCGCTCGGGGTGGAAGCAGCCAGTCTCGTCGAGACGATCCGAAAGTTCGTGCTTGCTGCGCTCACTTGCGTATCGGACGACGGACTACATGCTGTTACGCGTTCGGGGAGCTCGCGGTGAGGGGCGTGCTCTCCGACTACCTGAATGCGGCTGCGCTAGACGCAGAGTGTGGAAGGCGCTTTTCGCTCACACCGGCTACCCAATCAATCAAGGGGCAGCGGAGCGTGGGGTGAGGCCCACGGATATTTGTGAACGAAATGGTAGTGCGTATCTACATTATCGTGGTGCGGCGAATGCCGCACGCCGACCGGCGGAAGCCGGCCGACGGGGCAGGAAGCTAAGCCTCGATCTTCTCGACGTACGAGACGGCGTCGCCGACCGTACGCAGTTTACCCAAATCCTCGTCGGGAATCTCTACGCCGTAGCGATCCTCGAGCTGCACGGCGATTTCCACCATGGACAGCGAATCGATATCAAGGTCGTCGACAAAGGACTTCTCCTCGGTGACTTCCGAGGGCTCGATACCGGTAACCTCTTCGACTACCTCGGCGAGGCCGGAGATGATTTCTTCCTTGGTGCGTGCCATGGGTAAACCTTTCGTTTGGGGCATTTATCCTGCTGGTCTCGGACCGCCCTGTGGGGAGGCCTCAAGTGTGTGCGGCGCCGGAATGCTACGCGGCGCCGTGCGTCAAGCGCAGTGGTACAGACTAGCCGACGCGGACAGCGCGAGACTGTTCGCCGAGTCCAGGTCGTCCGGACCTTCCATTGCTAGGCGGTCGGTACCGCGCATTTGGCGTTTCGCGATGCCCGCGAGTGCGCCTGACGGGGGGAGCTCGATGAACGCCGTCACGCCGAGTTCGGTCTGGGTCTGCGAGCAGAGATCCCAGCGCACGGGTGAGGTCACCTGCGAGACAACCCGGTCGAGGGCGTCGTGGCCGGAGTCGACCGCTTTACCGTCGACGTTCGACAGCAGGGTGCATTCCGGATCGGACACGGCGACTGCCGCGGCTGCCGTTGCGAACTCCTCGACGGCCGGTTGCATGAACGGAGTATGGAATGCGCCTGCGACCTCGAGCTGACGAACTTTCGCGCGAGCAGGGGGATTCTCCGACAGCTCGGCGCATGCCGCGGCGTCACCAGCGGCGACGATCTGGCCGGTGGCATTGATGTTCGCCGGGTAAAGGCCTGCGTCTGCGATAGCTGCGCGCACCTCGTTCTCGCGGCCTCCGAGGACGGCGACCATCGAGGTGTCATGGTCGGCGCACGCCTTGGCCATTGCAGCTCCGCGGATAGCGGCGAGGAGCACGGCGTCGACATCGGAGATGACACCCGCCATTGCGAGCGCGGCGAGTTCCCCGATGGAATGTCCTGCGACCACGGTGTCGCGGTGGCGATCGTCGGCCGTCGCTGCGTTCGCTTCGGGCAAGAGCCCGCGCTCACGAAGCTCGGCCGCGGCGAGCAGTGCTGCGGCAACGACAAGCGGCTGCGTCACCGCAGTGTCGCGGATCTCGTCCTTCGACGCGTTCGTACCGAGCGTGACGAGGTCGAGGCCGCTGGCTACGGACCATTGCTCAAGGCGGACGCGAGCTCCGGGACGTTCTAGCCAATCGGCGAGCATCCCAGGCTTCTGCGAGCCTTGTCCGGGGGCGTTGAATGAAAGCACGTGTTAAAGCAAACACCCGATCCATAACTGATGCTGATGTTTTGCTAACCAGAATGCGCAGTCAAAATTTGTAGGGATTCCACAAAACTGCTGGAATGTCGTGCCCCATCTGTTACCAACGGAATATCGTTACACGAACTACAAGAATGAGATTCATGTGAATTAGTGTGACGAGTGTGGCGGCAAACGGCCCAAAGTCAAGGCAATTCGCAGAACAAACGAGTCCCGAGGTTTCAAGGGGTCGTACTGTGTGATTTGCGCAACACGCCTAAGCCGGTAGCGCACCGTGTTAGGGTGAACGAACAACTCACGCGCACACGCCTCCACTTGGCCACCATGCTCGATATATGCGTGGAGCGTCTCTTCGACAGACGCGTCGGCTGCGCGAAGAGGGCCTATTACCGTATCGACAAGAGTGCGACGTGCCGTTTCATCGCCCGCGAGAATCCTCTCGGGAAGGAGGTCAACGGCAGATACCGGACGAGGGGCATTGGGCCACGCGGCGACCGCCTCAAAGCTCTTGATCGCTTCTGCTGCGCTGCGAGGAGCTTGAGAAAGGTTATTGACGGTGGGCCCCAGAACTACCGGGCCGTCATCAAAGGTCTTGAGAATGCGTTGCGGGATCATAGTGGCCGCGGGAAGCGCCCCGGACAGGACCACGACGAAGCGGGCGCCCTGGACCACGGCGAGCGCTTGCCGGTCATCGGCAGTGGCAGCCATGTGGATATCGTTGACCGCCGTAATTCCGAGATCGGCCTTGGGTACGCCGACAATCACGGTCAAAGGCTGAGTCGTGTCCCAGTTGAGCGCAGCCGAGCCGGAGTTGAGGTCGGCCATGTCGTCTCCGCGAATGATCGCGTCGACGAGCATCGCTTCCATTCGGGTGTCCCAGGACCCCCGGTTCTCGGCCGCGGCCGCATAGACGGCGGCGGCGGTGAACCCGAGTTCACGGCCATACCGAAGCAGTGCCGTGATCGTGGCATTGCGCTGACCCTCGTTGTGCGAGACGCGTGGAAGAACCAACTCGAAGTAGTCGAGCGTCGAACGAACGAGCTGGACCGTTTCCTGGAGCGAAAGGGAGCTGCCGGATTCACCGGGCAGCAGCTTGAACGCTGCGATCGTATCGGATAGCTCGGCCTCGGGATTCTTCGTCCAGGCGGCGAAATCCCGGATCGCGCTCTGGATGATCAGGTGAATTTGAGCCTTTTGGTCTGCCGGCAATACCTGGAAGAAGGTCAGCTGGGTCTCCAGCCAGTGCACTGCTTCGGTGGACAGGCGTCCGGAATATCGGGTGAAGCGCCGGAGAAGCGCGTCAGAGATCGGCCGCGTGCGCCGCGACTCATCGGTCTTCTTCCGACGAACGGTTCTCGCGTCGGTCTCCGATGAGGCGCTTGCGCGCGCGGCCGAATTCTCTTGTGTGGCCGAATCGTCGGCCGGGTCGATCGAGTCCAACTCGAATATCACGCCACTCCAGGGTCGGATGTCTGCTCGGGTGCGGCATCCACGCTATCGATTTCGAAGTCGCGTGTTGCCTGAACGAGCTGATCATGTCCGATTGTGCCCTCGTTGTACAAGCCGCGAAGGACGGCGATGACTATCGATTCCGCATCGGTATTGAAGAATCGACGTGCGGCCGGGCGAGTATCGGAGAACCCGAATCCGTCGGTGCCGAGAGTGTAGTAGGACCGGGGTACGAATCCACGGATCTGTTCAGGGACCGCTCGCTGGAAGTCGCTCACCGCGATGACCGGGCCCGCGCCCTCCTCCAACTGGGTGGTCACGAAAGGTACCTGGACCTCATCCTCGGGGTTTCGCAGAGCGTGTCGATCACAGGCGAGCCCGTTCTTCGCGAGCTCGTTCCACGAGGTCGCCGACCACAAATTCGCTGCAACGCCATAATCGTCCGCGAGGATTTCCTGTGCTCGCATGGCGGCGTACATGCCGACACCGGAGGCAAGGATATCGGCCTCCAGACCGGAGTTCTCGGCCTTTCGGAACAGGTAGAGGCCGCGAAGCAGTGCGTCGGCATCGAGGTCTTCCGGTTCAGCCGGCTGCTTGGCAGGCTCGTTGTACAAGGTGATGTAGTACGAGACGTTGCGATCTTCGTCGTGGGGGACCGGCTCGACTCTTTGCTCCGGTTCAACCTCGGACCCGGGGCCGTACATGCGCTCGATGCCGGCGCGGAAAATGTGGGCCAGCTCGAAACCGAAGGCGGGGTCGTAGGCAACGATCGCGGGGTTGGTTGCCGCCAGCAGCTGCGAATGCCCATCCATGTGTTGGAGGCCTTCGCCGGTGAGAGTCGTTCGTCCCGCCGTTGCGCCGAGGAAGAATCCGCGTGCGAGCTGATCGGACGCCGCCCAGATGAAATCTCCCGTGCGCTGGAACCCGAACATCGAATAGAAGATGTACACGGGAATCATCGGTTCGCCATGGGTGGCATAGGCGGTGCCGGCGGCGGTGAACTCGGATACGGACCCCGCCTCATTGATGCCCTCGTGCATGATCTGTCCGGACGTGGACTCCTTGTACGAGAGCATCAGGTCATGGTCGACCGAGGTGTAGTTCTGCCCGTGCGGGTTGTAGATCTTCAACGTCGGGAACCACGAGTCCATGCCGAACGTCCTGGCTTCATCCGGGATGATGGGGACGAAACGCTTCTTCAATTCCGGATCGCGCATCAATTCCTTGAGGATCCGGACCGACGCCATCGTGGTGGCGACTTCCTGATTGCCCGAGCCCTGACGCATCTTCTTGAGCTTGTCGATCCCGGGAACGGTGAGCGGAGTAAAGGTGTGGCGGCGCTCTGGAACGAATCCGCCCAGTTCCTTTCGGCGTTCGAGAAGGTATTTGATCTCCGCCGAATCTTGATCCGGCTTGTAATAGGGCGGAAGGTACGGGTCTCGTTCCAGCTCGTCATCGGCGATCGGGATTTCCTGCTTATCGCGGAAATTCTTGAGGTCGTCGAGGGTCAGCTTCTTCATCTGGTGGGTGGCGTTTCGGCCCTCGAAGTTGGTTCCGAGCCCGTAACCCTTGATCGTGTGCGCGAGAATGACAGTCGGCTGGCCCTTATGTTCCAGCGCGGCCTTATATGCGGCGTAGATTTTTCGGTAGTCGTGGCCGCCGCGCTTGAGCGCCCATAACTCGTCGTCGGTCCAGTCCTCGACCATCTTCGCCGTACGCGGGTCTCGGTTGAAAAAGTTTTCGCGAAGGTACTTGCCGTCGTTGGCTCGAATTGTCTGGTAGTCGCCGTCAGAGACGTTGTTCATAAGGTCCACCAGGGCGTTCTCGGTGTCCATCGCGAACAGGGTGTCCCAGTTGCGGCCCCAGATCACCTTGATGACGTTCCAACCCGCGCCGCGGAAATAGGATTCGAGTTCCTGGATAATCTGGCCATTACCGCGCACGGGCCCGTCGAGGCGCTGCAGGTTGCAGTTGATGACGAATGTGAGGTTGTCCAGAGCGTCGTTCGCCGCAACCGCGAGTGCGCCGCGCGATTCGGGCTCGTCCATCTCGCCGTCGCCGAGAAAAGCCCACACGTGCTGGTGTGAGGTGTCCTTGATGCCGCGGTTGGCGAGATATTTGTTGAACCGTGCCTGGAAGATCGCGTTCATCGGGCCGATGCCCATGGAAACCGTCGGGTATTCCCAGAACTCCGGCAGGCAACGTGGGTGCGGATAAGACGGAAGGGCATTTCCGGCTCGGGACTTCTCCTGGCGGAAACCATCGAGCTGTTCTTCGGTGAGACGGCCCTCGAGGAATGCCCGGGCGTACATCCCGGGGGAGGCGTGGCCCTGGAAGAAGATCTGGTCGCCACCGCCGGGGTGGTCCTTACCGCGGAAGAAATAGTTGTAACCCACCTCGTAGAGGGGAGCGGCGCCCGCATAGGTGGAGATATGCCCCCCGACCCCGATTCCGGGACGCTGAGCCCGGTGGACCATGATCGCCGCGTTCCAGCGCACCCATTTGCGATAGCGACGTTCGATCGTCTCATCGCCGGGAAACTCGGGCTCCTGCGATGTCGGGATCGTGTTGACGTAATCCGAGCTGGTCAAAGCGGGCAGGGCCACGCGTTGCTTCGACGCCCGCTCGAGGAGCCGAAGCATCAGATAACGAGCACGCTCGGGGCCTGCGTCGGCTAAGAGCCCGTCGAGTGAGTCCATCCACTCCTGGGTTTCCTCCGGGTCCGAGTCGGCGAGGTACGAGGCAACGCCTTCGCGGAGGATGGGGACATTGGCGCTGTGCGCGCCGGTAACGACGGCGTCCTCGCCAGTATTCGGGCTCATTGAATCTCCTTGGTGCGGTCATTCGGAATCGAAGTGGTGTGTTCGACGCCGATCTCTGCAAATAAGTAGGTGGCATACCTGCAGGGGAACTCACCGGGCCGACGAACTCGCGGGGATGGCGATATTCGGTTCGGAACGGTGAAGCAAATACGTGACAGTTTGCTCACGTTCCACGGTAGCGCGGATCACAACAGCGCGTGTTAAGCGCGGTGATTCGGCGCGATGCACGCCGGGAAAATCCCGGAAATTCGGGCTACATATCTTCTACATTGCTATCCGAGGCGATAAGTTGACACAGTAGTGTTGAACGAAACAGCGCAACCCGGCAATGCTGGGACGCACTCACATGAGGAGGAAAGAAACTTGGTCGCTTCGGCAGACCCCGAAGGCACCACTCAAGACGCCACCGCGGTCGACGTGCAGAATCTCGAACTCAAGAAGGGAATGCTGGTCCAGGAAGTCGGTTGGGACGAAGACTGTGACCCGGCATTGAGCGAAGCCGTGGAGGATCTCATCGGCTCCGTCCTGCTTGAGGACGACACTGACGAAGTCGTCGATGTGGTGATTTTGTGGTGGCGGCAGGGCGACGGAGACCTTGTCGACCGCCTCATGGATGTCATGGGCCCACTGTCCGACGACGGCTGCGTGTGGGTATTCACCCCGAAGACCGGACTCGATGGACATGTAGAGCCCGCCGTCATCGCTGAATCCGCGCAGACTGCCGGCATGATGCAAACGAAGACCGGCGGCCTCGGCGAGTGGGCTGGAGCTCGGCTCGCGCTGCGCAAGGGCAGCGTCCCCAAGCGCTAGCCGCGCCTTTTTACGTCTGCCGCGTCCCATGCGGTATTGTCGTCCTGCATGCCGTGCTGATGGTGCGGTTAGGCGCGTATAACTCAGCGGTTAGAGTACTGGTCTTACACACCAGCGGTCGGGGGTTCAAATCCCTCTGCGCGCACTTTTTGAACGCCTGTCCAGTTTTCTGGGCGGGCGTTTTCTTTTTCCGATAATCCGCTTAAAGACCACCGATTCCGCTGCCCTGCGCCCGCAGCCGGGGGAGCGGGGCCGACCCCGCTACCATTCGCTGTATGACGTCGGACCTCCATTCCCGCGCGGCGGGCCTAGCCCTCGGCTTCGCAGCGGACCGGGCGTTCGCGGACCCCGCACACTGGCACCCGGTGGCGGGATTCGGGGCAGCGGCCCAGGGGGTCGAACGCGCGCTTAACCGCCCCGGAGCCGCGCCTGCGCGCGCACGGGCGGCCGGGGTCGTCTATGTGGCCGGGATGGTCGGCGGGGCCGCATCGCTCGGCGTGGTCTCCGGATGGCTCGCCGACTGCGGGCTGCGACGTCATCCAGCGGGTCGTTTTGCGGTGGATGTTGTTTTCACCGCCGCCGCGACGTGGGTGAGCCTGGGCGGGACCTCGTTGCTCCGCGTCGCAGGGACTATCGGCGACGCGATGGCTGCCGGGGACGTCGACGGCGCCCGCGAGTGGCTGCCGTGGCTCTGTGGAAGGGAGCCGTACCAGCTCGACCCGCAGGAGTTAGCGCGAGCGACCGTCGAATCGGTCGCGGAGAACACCGCCGACGCGCACGTGGCGCCCGTGGTGTGGGGAGCCGTGGCCGGGGCGCCCGGGATTCTCGCCTACCGCGCGGCGAACACGCTCGACGCGATGGTCGGGCACCGCAGCGAACGCTTTGAGAATTTCGGTTGGGCCGCAGCGAGGCTCGACGACGCGCTCAACTGGATCCCCGCCCGGCTTGCGGGCCTCGCCACGGTGGCGGCAGCGCCGTCGGTCGGGGGGCGGATGCGCGACGCCGTCGGCGCATGGAAACGCGACGCACACGGGCATCCAAGCCCGAACGCCGGTGTCGTCGAATCGACCGCGGCTGGGGCACTTGGCGTTGAGCTCGGTGGGCGCACGCCGTATGCGTACGGGGTCGAATTCCGGGGACGGCTCAACGCGGGCGCAGCGCTCGTGCAGGCGGCGGACATTTCTCGGGCCCTCGCGCTCGAGCGCCGCGTCCAGGACGGCACAGTGGTCGCCGCGGTCCTCGGGCTTCTGGTGGCCGGCGTGGCCGGGCGGATCGCGACGAACTAGATACGGCTGCGATTCCTGCGCGCCCGCCGCTGCTCGGCGCTGATGCGCTCGCCACCGTAGCGATCCGCGAGTACCGCGTTCTCGTCCTGGGCCGAAGTCCGCTCGGCGGGGGCATCCTCTGCGGTGGACGGCGTGCCGTCTTTCGCGTCGGCCGAAGTCGAGGCGGATGTGGGAGAGGAGTCCGCGGTGCTTCGCGATTCGCCGGGACGCGAGAGCAGCGGCCGGCTTCGGCGATTACGCAGCTCCGTCGTCACAAAGTAAATGAGCGCTGTAGGTGCGAGAATACCGAAGGCGATCCACTGGAGGCCGTAGGACAGGTACGGCCCGCTCTCGATTGCCGGCGTCGGTATTTCGCCGAGCGCGCCCGGCTGGCCGCCGTTGAGCTGCAGATATTGCGGGGCGAGATCGATGTCCGAGAACTCCGGAAGCGCGGAGATCTCGGCGACGTTGAAGGTCTTCACCGTGTCCGCGCCGCGGATCTCGGTGGGCTCGGCAGGCTGCGGCTCCGCCTGCCGGAAACGCGCGGTGATCTCCACCTCGCCGCTGGGCACCGGGGGAATGTCGCCGATCGCGCCCGCGGCGCCGACAGGAACCCACCCTCGGTTGATAAGCAGCGTCCGGCCGTCGTCGGTCTCGAAGGGGCTGAGGACCTGGTAGACCTGGTTGCCGTCGACTGGGCGCAGGCGGACGAGAATTTGGTGCTGCGGATCGTCGTCGAAACGCCCCGTGGCGGACACGAAATGCCATTCGAAGCTCGCCGGGTCCTCGGCGTCGAGTGCCTCGTCGACCGGGGCGGGATCGGACTCGCTGGCCTCGACGAGCCGATCGTTGCGCGCGTTGAGGCTGTCGTTCTTGCCGAGCTGCCACGGCGCCAGCAGCATGAAACACGCCACGGCGAAAGCGATGACGGCGATGATGCCGAGCAACCAGCCGGGAGTGAGTACACGCTTGAGATTCACACCTCTACGGTAACCCCTGCCCGCTGCTTCGAAGAAGTCGCCGCAGCCCCTGAAGCTGCATGGGCGGCCGCTCCTGCCGGGCCCATGTTCGGCTACTGCCCGAGCTCGGTGCGGACGGTGTCTACCAGCCCGGGAAGAGCGGCGGATATCTGACGGCGGACGGTGCTGAAATCGCGTTGCGAACCGTAGTACGGATCTGCGACATCCACGCCATGGGCATCCGGGTCGAACTCGCGCAGCAGCCGAACCCGCTCCGGGGCGGCGCCCGAGTGGCGAAGCGAGCTCGCGTGCCCGGAGTCGAGCGCCACGAGCAGGTCCGCGTCGAGCAGCCGCTCGGAGACCTGCTGCGCAGAGTGCCCGGGATTCAGGCCGAGGCCCTCGAGCTCGGCGGCGGCGCGGGGATCCATGCCCTCGCCGGTGTGCCAGCCGCCGGTGCCGGCGCTCTCGATAGATACCTTCTCGCCGAGCCCGGCATCAGCGAAGGCGGCGCGGGCCATCACCTCCGCCATCGGGGAGCGGCAGATATTCCCGGTGCACACGAAAACCACGCGATACGGATCGGACATACGGTCGCCCCCTCTTCACTTCGGCCTCGTTTCGTGGCCAACGGCATCCACTTTACCGACGGCGGCGGCCCCGCGACGGGGCACAGTAAGCTGGAAAATCGTGGCCGATACCTCGCCCGCTCCGGCGGCCCCCGAATTCCACGGCGACCGGGAACTGTTCCCCGGTTGCCTGGATTTCGCCGTCAATGTGCGCGCGGCACGTCCGCCGTCATTGATGCGCGAAGCGCTGATCGGGGCGATCGAGGACATCGCCGCCTATCCGAGCGCGAACGAGACCGAGCGGGTGCGGGAGCAGATCGCGCGGCGCCACGGCGTCACTCCTGAAGAGGTTCTCCTGCTCGCCGGCGGCGCAGAGGGGTTCGCGCTGCTTCCGGCGCTCGGCACCGCGTCGCTGACCTGCGTGATGCCGAGTTTTACCGAACCACTGCACCAAGGACGCAAGGCCAACCTTCCGGTGCACACGATCACCCTCGACGCACCATTCGACCTGCCGGCCGGAGCCGCGCTGGAGCCGAACACCGCGCTGGTTCTCGGCAACCCGTGCAACCCCACCTCGCGCCTGTACACACCTGCAGAGGTTCTCGACTTCGGAGCGAACGCGGAAGTGCTCGTCGTCGACGAGGCCTTCATGGACATGACCGCAGCCGGGGAGCCGGCCTCGCTCGCCGGGGCGCGCGTTTCCGGGGTGGTCGTGCTGCGCTCGCTCACCAAGACGTGGTCGCTCGCGGGACTGCGCGTAGGCTACGCGGTCGGCGATCCGCGCCTGCTCGATCGTCTCGCCTCACGCCAGGGGCACTGGCACCTCGGCACGCCCCAGCTGCGCGCCCTCGAGGTTGCGACGAGCGAGGCGGGCGAGGCCTGGGTGAGCTCCGAACGTGCACGCATGCACGCCGAGCGCGACGAGATGGCACGCGCGCTGGCCGCCGCCGGGATCGGAATCGTCGCCGATCCGCAGGCCCCGTTCTTCTTGGTGGCGGCGCCGCCCGGCGTGCACACGGCGGACTTCCATTCGGCGCTCGTCGATCGCGGCATCGCCGTGCGGCGCTGCGAATCCTTTCCCGGTCTCTCGCAGACCGAGGCTTCGGACGGTGGCGTCGGTCCCGGATACTTTCGGCTGGCCGTGCGCCCGGCGGAGCAGGTAGAACGGCTGGTAGCGGCCTGGCGCGCAGCCGAGGCCGCCGTTAGAGCAGGAGCGACGACACGGTGAGCAAAGGAGAGCTACGAATGAACGGTGCACACAAGGCCACCGGCGCGAGCGCGGAAAGTGCCCCGACGCTGGCCGAGGTGATCGCCGTGCTCGAGGACGCCTACCCTCCGGCCCTGGCCGAATCCTGGGACGCCGTCGGGCTCGTCGCCGGCGATCCCGCCGACCACGTCGGCAAGGTGGCTATCGCGGTGGACGCGACCGACGAGATCGTGGACGATGCCATCGCCGCGGGCGCGTCGCTGCTGCTCGTCCACCACCCACCACTCATGCGCGGGGTGAATTCCGTCGCCGCCGACACCCCGAAGGGGAGGCTGGTGCACCGGCTCATCTCGTCCGGCTGTGCGCTGTTCGCCGCGCACACCAATGCCGATTCGGCACGGCCCGGCGTCAACGATGCGCTGTGCGAGGTTCTCGGGATCCCGGCCGGGGTGCCGCTCAAGCCCCAGGTGTCGTCCACCGTCGACAAATGGATGTTCACCTGCCCACCTGACGACATCGACGCCGTGCTCGACGGAGTGTTCGCCGCTGGTGCCGGGGAATTCGACGGTTACAGCGGTTGCGCCTTCACACACTCCGGGCGGGGACAATTTCTGCCGGGCGACGGCACGAACCCGACGATCGGCGCGGTGGGTGAGCCCGAGAAGCTCACCGAGATCCACGCCGAGTTCATCGCGCCGGCGGCGATTCGGGAGAAGGTCCGCGCCGCACTCTTCGCGTCGCACCCCTACGAGGTTCCCGCCTACGACATCCTCTCCTCGCACGCCGTCGGCCCTGCGGACACCACGTCGGCGGGGCTCGGCAGGGTGTGCGAACTCCCCGTGCCTCGCACGCTTGCGGAACTGACCCGCGATTTCGCCGCTCGGCTGCCTGCGACGGTCGGCGGCCTGCGTGCGGCAGGCGACCCCGACATGCCCGTCCGCCGCGTAGCGGTGTGCTCGGGCGCCGGCGATTCCATGTTGGGCGCGGCCCGTGCGGCCGGGGCGGACGTGTTCGTCACGGGCGATCTGCGCCACCATCCGGTGGACGAGCACCTGCGGCTCGGCCCGCCCGCAGTGATAGACGTGCCCCACTGGGCCGCCGAGTTCCCGTGGTGCGCACAGGCCGCCGGGCTACTCCGTGACCACGCGGGCGTAGAGGCCACGGTCCTGGACCGGCGAACCGACCCGTGGACCGTCCACGCGCAGAGCCCCAAGTAATCTCGATTCGGGATGGCCCCAGGGCTTTCGCACGTCAACGTAGTCGAGGAGACCAGATGCAAGCACCGATAGACGAACAACGTCATCTCGTCGAAATCGCCGAACTCGACGCGCGAATCGCGGGGCTGCGGCACAAGGACAAGAACCTGCCGGAGCAGGAGAGCCTCGACGAGCTTCGCGAGCAGCGGCGCGCCGCGGCGGGCGGCGCGGCCCGCGCCCGCATCCGCCTCGAGGACGCCGAACGTGCGCACAAGAAGATGCTCTCCGAGCTTGCCGACCTCGACAAACGTGCGGCAGAGGCGGCGGCCACGGACGAGGCCTCGCTACCGACGGCGACCGCGCGGCGCGACGCCGCCCACGAGAAGGGCGCGGTCGTCCGGCTCATCGAAGAACTCAAGGCGCAGCTGGGGGATCTCACAACGGCGCGCGAGGCAGGAGAGGCCGACGTCGCTCACCACGGGGCAATGCTCGACCAGCTCGATTCGAAGATCGCCACCGCCGAGATCGCTCGGCTCCACGCGATCCACGACGTCGGCGCCTCCCTCGAATCCGCGCAGAGCCGCCGCGCCGACCTGGCCGCGCACGTTTCCGCCGAGCTCATGGCCGAATACGAGCGCATCGCCTCCGAGCGCGGCGCCGGGGCCGGCGAACTGCATCCGCACCGCTGCGGCGCCTGCCAGATGGAGCTCGACCGCGCGACGATCGCCGAGTTCCACGACGCCCCGGCGACTACCGTCATCCACTGTCCTGAATGCGGCGCGATCCTCGTTCGCCCCAAGGGCACGCAGTGAGTTCCGGGGTCGCCGGGAAGGGATCGGGCACCAGGCATTCGGCCGGCTGGGTGGCCGGTTCGGCGTCGATGACCAGGATCCTGCTCGTTCGTCATGGACAGACGCCGATGTCGGTCGACCGGCGCTTTTCCGGCCACGGCGACCCGGCGCTCACCGATTTAGGTGAACGCCAGGCGGAGGCGACGTCCGCCGTCATCCGGAAAATGACCACCAATGACGCCGGAGGCAGCGACATTCGGGCGATCGTTTCCTCACCGCTTTCTCGGTGCCTCGCCACGGCCACACAGCTCGCAAAATCTACGGGTGTAGGACTGTCGGTCGACCGTGGAATCATCGAGACGGACTTCGGCGAATGGGAGGGGCTCACCTTCAGTGAGGCGGCCGAACGAGACCCCGAACACCACCGGGCGTGGCTGGGGAATCCGGCACTCGCGGCGCCCGGCGGGGAGTCTTTCGACGAGGTTGCCTCGCGCGTGCTGCCTGCTGTGGAGACATGGGCGAAGCAGGCCGAGGGCGGGACGCTCGTGGTCGTCAGCCACGTCACGCCCATCAAGCTGATGCTGCAGCAAGCACTCGCGGGCGGACCCGAATTCGCCTATCGCCTGCACCTCGACCTGTCGCAAATCTCCGAATTACGGCGCTACAGCGACGGGCAGTCAAGCGTGCACCTGGTCAACTCCACGGCACACCTCGAAGGGCTCGATTAGCAGGCCGGCCCGGCCGTTATGCAATTCGGCGTGCAAAGCCCTTAGAATTCTGCACAGAACGAGTCGGCCAGACGACCGCGACGTTCGGAACCGCCGGCAGCTGCCGGCAGGCCGGCGTCGAGGAAAGTCCGGACTCCGAAGAGCAGGGCGGTTGCTAACGGCAACCCGGGGTGACCCGCGGGATAGTGCCACAGAAAATAGACCGCCGCCGCCCCTCGAGGACGGCGGTGAGGGTGAAACGGTGCGGTAAGAGCGCACCAGCGCTGCGGGTGACCGCAGCGGCTCGGTAAACCCCGCCCGGAGCAAGATCGAAGGCCGCACCCGACGGTGCGGCTGCGCGCATGTTCGAGGGCTGCTCGCCCGAGTGCGCGGGTGGATTGCTTGAGGTACCCGGCGACGGTGTACCCAGATGGATGGTCGTCGCCTCGCTCAAGCGGGGGCCACAAAATCCGGCTTATCGGCCGACTCGTTCTTCCCACGTGACATAGGCGTTCTGCGCCTATCATTACGAGCATGTGGATGACCTCCCGCGACCTGGATTTCGCTCCCATCAGGAGCGAGTTCGAACTGCCACCCTCCGGTGACGATGCGTTCCCCGAGGATGTGCGCGCCGAGGCGGACGCCGCGCGGGACCTCTTCGCCGGTGGGCGCGCGGACCTCACCGAACTCGCCCTCGTGACTATCGACCCGCCGGGCTCGATGGACCTGGACCAGGCGGTGCGCATCGAAACCCGCGCCGCCGGGGGATGGATCGTCTTTTACGCGATTGCCGACGTCGGGGCGCTGGTCCCGCCAGGCGGTGCGATGGAGGCGGAGTCCCTGCGCCGCGGCCAGACGATCTACCTGCCGGACGGATCCGTGCCGCTGCATCCACGCGAGCTCAGCGAGTCCGCAGGCTCGCTGCTGCCAGGCGAGGTTCGGGCCGCGGTGCTGTGGCGAGTGGAGATCGACGCGGAGGCGCGCGTGCTGTCCACCGACGTGCGTCGGGCTACGGTGCGCTCGCGCGAGCGCTTCACCTACGCCGAGGTCCAGGCCGCCGCAGACGAAGGCACGCTCGCCGAACCGATCGCCGAACTTCCCGCCGCCGGGCGCGCACTGCGGGCTGCGGGAGTGCGCGCCGGCGCCGTCAACCTGCGGATCCCTGCCCAGGACATCGAGGGCGGCGCCGGACATTGGGAGTTACGCATCGAGCAGCGCACCGAAGCCGACGAGTGGAATGCGCAGATCTCGCTCCTCGTGGGCAGGTGCGCGGCGGCGATCATGCTCGAGGGTCGGTGCGGCGTGCTGCGCACCCTGCCGCGCGCAGACGAAGACACGCTGTCGGATCTGCGGCGCACCGCGGCGGCGCTGCAGCTCGAATGGCCGCAGGAACAATCCCTCGGGGAGTTCCTCGATTCCGTCGACGTCAACAATTCGCGCGGACTTGCGATGATGCGAGCCTCCACCGCGGCACTGCGCGGCGCCGACTACGCCGTGTTCGACGGGCAGGAACCGGAAGAACGCGAGCACGCCGGGATCGGCGGACCCTACGCGCACGTCACCGCGCCGTTGCGCCGGCTGGTCGACCGCTTCGCTACCGAAATCTGCCTGGCGCTGACGGCGGGCACCGAGATCCCCGAGTGGGTGCGCGGCGCGATGGGGGCACTGCCGGAGATCATGAACAGCACCTCGCGCACGGCGTCTGCGGTAGACCGCGCCTGCGTCGACCTTGCCGAGGCAGTCGCGCTCGAGGAGTTCGTCGGTGTTCCGCTGGCGGTGTACGTGCTGCGCTCGAGCACGGAACCGAAGACACCTGAAGCCAAGGAACGGCCAGGGGAGGTGTTCCTCGCGCAACCTCCGGTCTTCGCGTCGTGCACCGGGCCCGTGTCGGAGGGGACGACGGCGACGGTGTACGTCGCGGTAGCCGACCGGGAGTCCCGCCGGGTCGAGTTCACGGCACATGCGCCGGCTCAGGCCGCGCCCGGCGCCGGCGCAGCGAGTTAGTCGCGGCCGACTGTGCGGAAATACCACACATAGAACGCAGTCCAACCTCCCCAATACACGGTCGGCGCGAGCCAGGAGATCTGGCGCGGGAAGAGATTCTTTCCGGCCACGTGGGCCAGGTGGCTCGCGCCCGGGACGAGAACGAACCGGGTCATCCGCGCCGGCACGGACCAGGCGAGAAACGCCGGGAGCGACCGGCCCTGGAGACCCGAGGTACGGGCGAAAATCTTGTATGGGACTCCCTTGGTCGGGCCGACGAGCACTGCGAGATCGCCTTTCGCGACGAGGTCCCGCTCGGCGTTGGTGATCATCGTCTCGCTGATCGCCGGCAGCCGCTGCAGCATCGCGGAACTCTCCTCCGCCGGGACTTTCGCGCCCCAACGGTAGGTGAGCACGCCGCCGACGAGCGCGCCGCCGAGCGCAGACAGCGTGGCCTCCATCGCCCTGCGAGGGTGGCGCAGCGCGACCTTGCTCAGCCACACGTCCGGGACGATAAAGAAGGCGGTCGCCTCGGCGAACCCCCATCCGGCTGCCACCGCATGATCCAATCGTGCGCCCATCGGCCCTCCTCCTGCTTTCGAGTGACGTCGGCGTCAAAACCCAATTCCCGTGCCTATGTGTGATGGAACATTTCGGCGGAAAGTTCCCTCTCACGATCGTGGCCGCGGCGAGAAGCGCCCGGCGCGGACCGGAACTTTATACAGTGTGAGGCATCGAGCACGGCCGCGAGTCTCATTCGCAACGGGGAAGGGGACCATATGTCGGGACCGGAATCAGTCGAGGGCGCGGGAGCGATCCCGCACGGCACTCGACGGCGAGACATCCCGCAGCGCAGCACCGGCTGGGCTGCGCGCGCGGCAGACGCGATGGCAGGCGCCGGGCTCACCCCCAACCAGATCTCGGTGCTCTCGGTGGTCTTTGCCGCGCTCGCGGCGGCGCTGCTCGTCGCGTCCGCACATGTCGGCACGCCGGTGCGGTCCATTTTGCTCGTGGCCGTCGCGTTGCTGTTGCCGCTGCGCCTGCTCGCGAACATGCTCGACGGGATGCTGGCGGTAGAGAAGGGCATGCACTCGCCGGTGGGAGATCTCTACAACGAGGTGCCCGACAGGCTGTCCGACGTATTCGTCTTCGCCGCGGCCGGCTACGCGACCGCCGGTGCGTGGACCATCGGCTCTACCGATGTAGGAGTCGCCCTCGGGTGGGCTACGGCGCTCGCCGCCGTCCTCACCGCGTACGTGCGAAGCCTCGGCGCGGCGAACGGCACCGGCAACTTCTTCCAGGGGCCGATGGCCAAGCCGGCACGCATGTGGGTGATGGTGGCCGCAGCGCTGGTCTCGCTTGCGGAGCCGCTCACGCCGCTGGCGGAGGGCACGGTGTTCGCCGTCGCGCTCGTCGTGGTCGTGGCCGGCTCGGCGGCCACGGTCATCGTCAGGCTGCGGCTCGTGGCACGGCGTATGACGGCGGAGGGAGAATCCGCATGAGAGAGGCACACTCGCGCGCATCCAGACTCGCGATGTCTGGCGCCCGAACGGTCGTCGCAGCGGCGGTCGCCGCGATCGCAGGGGCGAAACCCGAGTTCGTCTCGCACGGCGAGGTCCGCGACGGTTCGACTGTCGACCTGCCACGCCAGGCAATTTTCTACGCCAATCACTCGAGTCACCTCGATTTCGTCACGCTGTGGGCGTCGTTGCCGCCGCGATTGCGCAACAGGGTGCGCCCGGTTGCGGCGGCCGACTACTGGTCGAGTGGGATCAAGCGTGCTGCCGCGGAGGGGTTCTTCAACGCCTACCTCGTCGAGCGCGGCGGCTCGGGAGCGCGCGGCAGGGATGCCCCGCAAGGTCGAGACAGGGCGCAACGTTCCTCCAGCCAAATCGACGGGATGAACGAAGTCCTTACGGCGGGAGACTCTCTCATCATTTTCCCCGAGGGCACCCGGGGGACCGGGGAGAAGCTCGCGCGGTTCCAGGCGGGCCTCTACCACCTCGCTCGAAGGAACCCCGAGATCCCCGTCATTCCCGTCGCGCTTGCGAACCTCGGCAGGATCCTGCCGAAAGGGGAGAAGATCCCGGTCCCGCACCTGTCCACGGTCCGGTTCCACGAGCCGATCAGGACAGGCGAGGGGGAATCAAAGGACGAGTTCCTCGAGCGTGCCACGGCGATCATCAATAGATCCCTGCGCAACCTCGACCCGGACATCGATGACGAGCCCGAACCGGGCGCGGACTCCGGGCACGGCTCTCGGGAGGACAAGCGATGATCGGTCTAGTCGACGCGCGCACAGGGCTTTTGCTCGGCGGGGTCTACGGCGTACTTGTTCTCGCCTCGGTGGTGACGGCGGTGCTGTACGCAGTGCTGGACCGCGCGAAGAACGCCGGCCTGCTCTCCAACCTCACCCAACGCATCGCCGCGTGGTGGTTCATGATCACGGGTATCGCCGTCGCGTTGCTCGCGGGGGAGACCGTCGCCGTGTTCGCGTTCTTGCTGCTGTCCTGGCTCGGCCTTCGCGAATTCATCACCATCTCACCCACGCATCGCAAAGACCACAAGACTCTCGTGTGGGTGTTCTTCATCATCACCCCGCTGCACTATTTCTTCGTCTGGCAGCACTGGTACGGCATGTTCGCCGTGTTCATCCCGGTCTACGCCTTCCTCTTCCTGCCCACGCGAAGCGCGCTCGCGGGCGAGACGAAGAAGTTCCTGCAACGCACCGCGGTCACCCAGTGGGCGCTCATGGTGTGCGTGTACGCGGTCAGCTACACCGTCGCGGTGCTCAACCTGCCGACCGCAATCGAGCACGGTCGAGAGTTCGCCGAATACGCGCCCGCAGGATCCGGCGGCGCGGCCGGCGCCCAACTGCTGCTGTTCCTATTCATCGTCGTCCAGGGCTCGGACGTGCTCCAATACATCTGGGGCAAGACCCTCGGCCGCCACCCGATAGCGCCGTCGGTGAGTCCGAACAAGACGTGGGAGGGCTTCGTCGGCGGAGTGCTTTCGGCTACCGCTCTCGGCACGGCGCTGTGGTGGATCACGCCGTTCGCGCCCTGGCAGGCCGCCGCCATTTCGTTCGTGTCCTGCCTCATGGGCTTTTTCGGCGGTCTGGTCATGTCCTCGATCAAGCGCGACCGCGGGGTCAAGGACTTCGGTTCGATCATCCCCGGGCACGGCGGAATCATGGACCGACTCGATTCGCTCGTCTTCGCGGCCCCGGTGTTCTTCCACGTCGTCCGCTTCTTCTTCACCTAGCACCTGCCAACCCGTCTACCCTCGACAGGGAGATCAATCGCAGAACCGACCGACCGCGCACATTAGGGAGTCACATCTCATGGCTGACAACGGCAACGACAACAGCACCGAGTGGTACTACAACACCAAGACCGGCGAGGTCGTCCAGGGCAAGCAGGAAGGGTACATCGACCGCATGGGGCCGTACCCGACCCGCGAGGCCGCTGCTCACGCCCTCGAGACGGCGAAGGAGCGCAATAAGCAGTGGGACGAGGACGAGGACTGAGGACTAGCGCACCGCCCGGCGGGCACGTCCCGCTGGGCTATTTCTTGTCTTTGCCCTTCTTCGGGGACTTCGCCTTCCTCGCGGCGCGGAGCTTGCGTTGCGAGTCCTGCATTTCCTTGAATGCCGCGGACACTGTCGCCGCCTCGTCGGCGAAGCCCTCGAGCGCGCGCTCGGACGAGAACCGCTCGTGCTCGAAGAGCACCCCGAATCCGAACGTCGGTTCTCCCGCGGCCTCCGCGCGCCGCGAGATCCGCCGGATCCACTGCCGCGCCGTCACCGAATCCTGCACGTCGCCGAGCACGTCGTGCAGCCGCTCGCTCGCCGAGCGCAGAGACACCACCTGCGGCATCTCCTTCGAGCTGATCGAGGCCGCCGTCCGACGCAGCGCCTTATTCCGTTTGCGCAGGGTATGGGTGAGCTCCTCGCGCTGCGCCAGCGTCAGGTTCAGCGAGTCGAGTTCGTCCTCGACCCGGGCTCGCGCCTTGTCGAAACGCTTGAACTGCCGCTGCGCGCCCTGGACCACCAGGTCCGACGTCGGAGCCCCTGGTTTCCCCTTGCCGAGCCCCTTCTTCCCGGACGAAATGATCTCCTTCGGCCGCCCCGAGCGGACGCGCTGTGCATCAGTCGGCGTCTCCATCTCACCCGCGGCCTCGATCACGTCGTCGAGTGAGTCGAGCAGCGCCAGGTAGCGCGGATTCTCCAGGCCCATCGTCACCCGCTTCGCGGTGCGTTGCTCTTCGCGGTCGAGTTCGGAGAAGATCCGATCGCGCACCGAGTCGGGGACGAGATCGCGAGGGTAGCCGTCGGAGACCTCGTGCAATCGCGCGCGCACTACCTGCACGTCTCGCGATTTTCCGAGCATCCGGATGAGTTCATTGAGTTCGCGTTCGAGCGAGGAGATTTCGACGCCGTGGCTTCCCGGGCGTCCGGCGTTGATCGCCTCGCCGGCCGCACGCAGCTCCTTCGCGTGCGCGTTGAGAGTCGTCTGCAGGTTGCGCGCAGAAGTGCGCATCGCGTGGATGCCGACCTCCAGGCCGAGGCGCGCCCCGGCGTCCCCGGACAGCAATTTATCGACATCGGCACGGAGCATGGAAGCCACCGCCGATGACGCCGGAGCTGCGACGTCATCTACGGGGCCGATCGTTTTGGCGAGCTTCGACGCGAGCGGTGACGCGCTCGCGCCGGCGTCGAGGCATGCGGCCGAGAGTCGGGACAGGACATCGACGGAGCCGCCGCGTTCGGAGTCGACGAGCTCGAGCTCCCATTCGCGCCACGAGATCGCCGCGCCGTCCCGCAGCCGGGTACCGCGGACATGGTCGTCGCAGAATTCGACGATCGCCGAGCCGCCACGCTCGACCACGGTTTCGTGCCGCTCGTTGTCGATGCGCGCGATGGGGATCAGCTCATCGTGGCGCGCGTATCCCCACACCGCGGTGCGGACCTCGTCGGGAACGTCCGCCGAATCGGTGAGTGGAAATGTTAGTTCGGTGCGCCCGGTGGAACCGGCGGAGGTTTCCACGGCGGGCAGCTTGACGTGCCAGCCGTCGTCCTTTCCGCCGGTGCGGCGGCGGACTGTGATCTTTGCCCTGGTGAGCCGCAGATCTTCTGCGTCGTAGTAGGTGGCGGAAAGGTGGTGGACCTGCTCCGCCCGCGCGTCTAGTTCCCCGCCGAGAGTCAGGTCGGGGACATCGGCGCTGGTCGAAACGTCGAAAGTGGACTCCACTTCCCAGTGCGTGCCGGGTGTCATGCACCCACTATTACCAGCTTTTCTCCCGTCCCAGGCCCC
Source organism: Dietzia timorensis (assembly GCF_020742175.1). GTDB lineage: Bacteria > Actinomycetota > Actinomycetes > Mycobacteriales > Mycobacteriaceae > Dietzia > Dietzia timorensis_A. The sequence goes on along the minus strand of NZ_DYXM01000006.1, from coordinate 26,830 downwards.
TCGATCCGCGCCTCACCTCGCGCGGGCGGACGCAGTGAGCCGCGCGAGGTCAGGCGTTCTGGCGGAAGCGGTCCGTCGCCGTCAACAAGTGGTGGGTGGTCATGGGCTCGGCCATGGCGTGGCCGGCCTCGGGGGAGACGTGAAGCTCGGCGGCGGGCCACCTGGCGGCGAGCTCGAACGCGTTGGTCACCGGGCACACCACGTCGTATCGGCCGTGCACGATGACACCCGGGATGTGAGCGATCGCGTCCATCCCGTCGAGCAGCGGACGGTCGGCGAGGAAAGCGTCGTGGAAGAAGTAGTGGTTCTCGATCCGCGCGAACGCGAGGGCGAATCGGTCCGCCTCGGCGGGATCGGCGCCCGCGGCGTCGCCGCCGTCGTCGTCGGGATGGTTGACCAGGTGCGAGGTGTTCTTTTCCCACGTTGTCCACGCGTGCGCGGCCTCGAGCGCCACCGCCGGATCGTTCGACTCCAACAGCTCGTGGTACCTGGCGACGTGATCGAATCCCGGAGCTGCGAAGGTGCGCAGGCCATCCCCGCGCGCCTCCGGACCCAACACGGAGAGGTAGCCCTCCCACTCGTCGGGGAACAGGTGCGCGGCCCCGCCGCGATAGAACCAGTCGATCTCGAGGGGACGGCACAGGAAGATGCCGCGGAGCACGATCTCGGTGACCCGGTCGGGGTGGGTCTGCGCGTAGGCGAGGCCGAGTGTGGAACCCCAGGACCCGCCGAAGACCTGCCACGCCTCGATCCCCAGGCGGCTGCGTAGGACCTCGATATCGTCGACGAGGTTCCATGTCGTGTTGTGCTCCAGGTCCGCGCCGTCGGCGATATGCGGCGTGGACCGCCCGCAACCGCGCTGGTCGAACAGCACGATGCGGTAGGCGGCGGGGTCGAACATGCGGCGGTGCTCGGGCTGGCACCCGCCGCCCGGCCCGCCGTGGATGAACACGACGGGCTTGCCTTCCGGATTGCCGACCTGTTCGTAGTAGAGCTCGTTGCCGTCGGACACGGGCAGCATCCCCGTGTCGAAGGGCTCGATCGCCGGGTACGGGGTGCGCAACTCGGACACGCGAAATCTCCTAGAAACTGTGATCTGCGTCGGGGAAGGAGCCGTCGGCGACCTCCGTCGCATACTGGACCGCGGCTGCGCGCAGCTCGTCGGCGAGCTCGGCGTACCGCTTGACGAACTTGGCCGTGCGGCCCGTCGTCATCCCGGCGAAGTCCTGCCACACGAGCACCTGGCCGTCGCATTCGTTGCCGGCGCCGATCCCGATTGTGGCGATCTGCAACTCGCGGGTGATCTCCCCGGCGATGTCGGCCGGCACCATTTCCATGACCACCGAGAACGCGCCGGCTTCCTGCACGGCGCGCGCATCGGCCCGGAGCCGCTCGGCGGATTCGCCGCGGCCCTGCACGCGGAAACCGCCGAGACCGTTGACCGACTGCGGGGTGAAACCGATGTGCGCCATGACCGGGATACCGGCGTTCGTGATCGCGCGGATGTGCTCGGCGATATTGACGCCGCCCTCGAGCTTGACAGCATGGCAGTTGCCGCGCTTCATCATCTCCGCGGCCGCCTCGACGGCCTGCTGCGGGGACGCCTCGTAGGAGCCGAAGACGAGGTCGGCGACGACGAGCGCCTTCGGGGCGCCGCGCGTGACGGCCCGAACCAGCGGCGCCATCTCGTCGACCGTGACGGGCACGGTCGAGTCGTAGCCGTACATCGTGTTCGCCGCGGAATCGCCGACGAGCAGGATCGGGATGCCCGCCTGCTCGAAGACCTTGGCCGTCGAATAGTCGTAGGCGGTGAGCATCGCGAACTTGCGCCCCTCTGCCTTCCACTGGGCCACGTGATGGACCCGCGTGACCTTCGTCAGCCCCGGTGCGCTCTGGTTTTCGCCGTCCTGGGCCGAAGTGCCCGAATCGCCGTACATAGTGACAAGCACGCTCCCTTTTCACGAAGTTCACCCACGCCCGTCGTCATTAACGGGCGGAAAAGGCCTTGCCCATATCCTGCCACCCGGCGGGCCGCGACCGTAACCGGCCTTGACCCGCACGTGAAGTCGCGTGGGCGGGTACCGATTTAACACGGAGGAAACACCGAAGGCTTAAGGTGAACACATGAACCGTCAGCAGGAATTTGTGCTCAGGACGCTGGAAGAACGTGATATTCGGTTCGTCCGGCTGTGGTTTACCGACATCACGGGCACGCTCAAGTCCGTCGCGCTGGCGCCGGCGGAACTCGAAGGCGCGTTCAACGAGGGCATCGGCTTCGATGGTTCTTCGATCGAGGGCTTTTCCCGGGTATCGGAGGCGGACACGGTCGCGCGGCCGGACCCGTCGACGTTTCAGGTGCTGCCCTGGGCGCACGACGACGGCGGACAGCACTCCGCGCGCATCTTCTGCGATATCGCCAACCCGGACGGCTCGCCGAGCTTCGCCGATCCCCGGCAGGTGCTCCGCCGTCAATTGAGCAAGGCCGCCGACCTGGGATTCGCGTGCTACGTGCACCCCGAAATCGAGTTCTTCCTCGTCCGCAATCTCGACACCGACGGTCACGAGCCGGAGCCCGCCGATAACGGCGGCTACTTCGATCAGGCCGTGCACGAGCACGCCCCGCATTTCCGTCGTCACGCCATCGAGTCGCTCGAGGCGATGGGTATCTCCGTGGAGTTCTCCCACCACGAGGGTGCGCCAGGGCAGCAGGAGATCGACCTGCGCTACGCCGACGCGCTGTCGATGGCGGACAACATCATGACCTTCCGCTACCTCGTCAAGGAGGTGGCGATGCAGAACGGCGTGCGTGCGACCTTCATGCCGAAGCCGTTCAAGGACCACCCGGGCTCGGCGATGCACACGCACATGTCGCTGTTCGAGGGCGATAACAACGCCTTCCACGATCCTGACGACCCGTACCAGATGTCCGCCACCGGCAAGTCGTTCGTTGCCGGCATCCTGCAGCACGCGCCGGAGTTCTCCGCGGTCACCAACCAGTGGGTCAACTCGTACAAGCGGCTCATCGGCGGGGGAGAGGCGCCCACCTCGGCGACGTGGGGTCGCGCGAATCGCTCGGCGCTCGTGCGCCTGCCGATGTACACCCCGGACAAGGCGTCCTCGAGGCGCATCGAGGTGCGCAGCCCCGATTCGGCATGCAACCCGTACCTCGCGTTCGCAGTGATGTTCGCCGCCGGCCTCAAGGGCGTCGAGGAGGGCTACGAGCTGCCACCCGAGTCCGAGGACGACGTGTGGACGATGTCGCGTTCCGAGCGGCGCGCACTTGGCTACCGTGACCTGCCCGGCAGCCTCGAACAGGCCCTCGACGAGATGGAGAATTCCGAGCTCGTCGCCGAGGCGCTCGGCGAGCACGTCTACGACTTCTTCCTCCGCAACAAACGTAGAGAGTGGAACGACTACCGCGCCCACGTCACCCCGTTCGAGCTGAGAAGCTACCTGCCGCTGTGATCCGACCCGCGCACGCCGCCGACAATAATCGTCCCGTCGTGCCGAGCCCGGGGCGGCTCGGCCTCGTCGGCGAGGGCGCGAGCGCGAAGCTCGCCGACCTCGGCTGGACCACCGAGCAGTCGATCGACGTGCTGCGCTCGCTGTCACGGGCGCCCGATGCGGACCTCGCGCTGACGACCATTTCCCGCCTCAAGGAATCCCTCGACGAGCGCACCGATCTGCCCTCCGGCACCGCGTGGAAGGACCTCGACGCCGCGCTCCACTCCGACGAGACTCTGCGGGCGCGGCTGTTCTCGCTCACCGGTTCGTCCACGACGCTCGGCGACCATCTTGTCGCCGACCCGCACAAGTGGCCCCATCTGCAGCGCGAGTTCCCTGTTCGGGAGGACTTCTTTGCCGGCCTGTTGTCTTCGGTGGACGCCCGACCGGCACGTGTGACGTCGGAGACCGACGATTCCGGAGCCGTCCGCAACACGGCGAGCGACGATTTGACCTCGGCCGGCACGTACAGGGCCGGCATTCACGGCGCGGCCGCCGTCAACCCGCTGCGCGTCGCCTACCGCGACCAGCTCCTGGTCATCGCCGCGCATGATCTCGCCGGTTCGGTCATCCAGACCGAGCGGCCCGTTCCGTTCGGCGACGTCGTGCTCGCGTTGTCCGACCTTGCCGACGCAGCCCTCACCGCCGCGCTGGCGGTGGGCATGACGAACGTGTTCGGTGAGGACGAGATTACCAGCCGACTCGGTGTCATCGCGATGGGCAAATGCGGGGCCCGAGAGCTCAATTACATCTCCGATGTCGACGTCGTTTTCGTCTCGGACCCCGCAGACCCCAAGACCGCTCGCGTCGCCGGCGAGATGATGCGCATCGGTTCGATGGCGTTTTTCGAGGTCGATGCCGCGCTCCGCCCCGAGGGCAAGCGCGGCGAGTTGGTCCGCACCCTCGACTCGCACGTCGCCTACTACAAACGTTGGGCGAAGACCTGGGAGTTCCAGGCGCTCCTCAAGGCCAGGCCGATGACCGGGGATATGGATCTCGCGCACTCCTACGTCGAGGCGGTCGGCCCGATGGTGTGGACGGCGTCCGAGCGCGAGGACTTCGTCCATGACGTGCAGCGCATGCGCCGACGGGTCGAGGAGAACGTGCCGAACGAGCTGCTCGACCGCGAGCTCAAACTCGGCCGCGGCGGACTTCGTGACGTCGAGTTCGCCGTGCAGCTACTGCAGATGGTGCACGGCCGAGGCGACGAGACGTTGCGCGTTCAAAATACCGTCGAAGCGCTCGTGCGGCTCGTCGACGGCGGGTACGTGGCTCGCGCGGACACGGGCAAACTCATCGACGCCTACGAGTTCCTCCGCCTGCTCGAACACCGTCTCCAGCTCCAGCGCGTCAAGCGCACGCATCTACTCCCGGAGCTCGGGGACGAAGAGGGCTACCGGTGGCTCGCCCGCGCGGCGGGTATTCGTGCCGAGGGGATGCGCGATGCACCGGGCATGCTCGCCGAACGGTTACGTGTGCTGCGCTCGCGCGTCCGTCGTCTCCACGAAAAGCTTTTCTACCGTCCGCTGCTCGATTCCATCGCGGCCTATGACGCCGAGGCGCTGTCGCTGTCCTCGGAGGCGATGGAGCGCCAGCTCGCCGCACTCGGCTTCGGCTCGCCGCGCAACGCAGTCGGACACCTGCGCGCGCTTATCGGTAGCTCCAAGCGTCGGGGCAGGATCCAGTCGCTCATCCTGCCGACATTGATGGAATGGCTCTCGGAGACCGCCGATCCGGATGCCGGGCTGCTTGCCTACCGCAAGATCAGCGAGGAACACCAGGAACTGTCGTGGTACCTACGCCTGCTCCGCGACGACCATGTCGCAGGCAAACGCCTGATGACCGTCCTCGGGAATTCCGCCTTCGTGCGCGAGCTTCTGCAGCGCGCACCCAACGTAATCCTCGACCTTGCGGACGGCGCCGAGGGGCCGAAGCTTCTCGCGTCCGACGCTCAGACGATCGCCCGCGCACTCACCGCGTCGGCGGCGCGACATTCCACCCCGGAGAAGGTCATCTCGACCGCGCGCTCGCTGCGCCGCGCGGAGCTCGCCCGGATCGGGTGCGCCGATATCCTCGGGATGCTCGACGTCGAAGACGTTGGCGAGCGGCTCACGTCGCTATGGAATTCCGTCATCGAGGCAGCGCTCTCCGCCGTCATTAACAATGCCCTTCCCGAGGACGGGAAAGCGCCGGCCGAGGTCGCTGTGATCTCGATGGGACGGCTCGGCGGGCGCGAGCAAAGCTACGGATCGGACGCGGATGTTCTTTTCGTGTGTCGCGCGGCTGAGGGTGTCGAGGACGAGGTCGCCATCAAATGGGCGACGTCGGTGTGCGAGAGCATGCGCAAACTGCTGGGCACCCCCTCCTCGGATCCGCCGCTCGAGGTCGACGCGGATCTGCGCCCCGAGGGGCGCAGCGGGCCGCTCGTGCGGACGCTCGGCTCGTACCGCGCCTACTACGAGAAGTGGGCCGAGATATGGGAGCTGCAGTCGCTGTTGCGCGCCTCGGTGTGCGCCGGGGACACGGACCTGGCCATCGACTACCTCCACATGATCGACGAATTCCGCTACCCCGCGGACGGGATGCCGGAGAAATCGGTGCTCGCCATTCGGCGCATGAAAGCACGCGTCGACACGGAGCGGCTGCCGCGAGGCGCGAACCGGTCGACGCACACGAAGCTAGGCCGCGGCGGCCTAGCCGACGTCGAGTGGACCGTCCAGCTACTCACGATGCAATCAGCGTCGCAGGTGGAAGGGCTACATACGACCTCGACTCTCGAAGCGCTCGCCGCGGCGGCATCTGCCGAGCTCGTCTCGGAGTCCGACGCCGAGGACCTGCGCGCCTCATGGACGATGGCGGCGCGCGTGCGCAACGCGCTTGTGCTCGTGCGCGGCAAACCGACCGACGAGCTGCCGACGAGCGGCAAGGTCGTCGCGGGCGTCGCCCAGATCTGCTCGGGCAAAGAGGCGGCGCTCGATACCGCGGAGTTCATCAATGAGTACATGCGCGTCACCCGCATCGGGCACAAAGCGGTCGACAAGGTGTTCTGGGGCGAATAGAGACTCCGCGGGGGCGGGAATTTCGGGGTGAACCCCGATGACGCGACCGACGTGCCGGAATAGGCTGGAACCATGCCGCTCGAGATGAAACTCACGCTCAAACTCGCCGACGTGACCTACGGCGAGCTCTACGACTTCGTCGCCGCAGCGAAAGCTGCCGGGGTTCCCGCGGAAGAGAAGGTGCTCTGCGTCGGATCCGATGCCGAAGGCGACCGTTTCGAGGTAGACCTCGCCGACCGCAAGCCCGGCTCCGTGATCCGCGCCGCCGGGGCCGGGGACGACTCGACCTCGCGGGCGGGGGCGCATTCGATCGGAGGTGAAGGCGCTGGGACCGAACCTCCCCGCGCGGTGGCCGAATTCCTCCGACGATCTCTGCGCAGCGAGGCGGATGTCGACAAGGTGATCGGCATGCTCTCGGACATGCGGAAGTTTCTGCGCTAGGCGATTGTCGGCGCTACCCAGCGCCGCTACGGGTGTTTGCCGCTCTCTCACCTATCATTTGACTATGCGTTCGACAACGAAGATGACCTTCCCGGTGCGGCGCGGCGTCGCCGCGCTCGGTCTCGCCGGCACCGCGGCCCTGACCTTTGCGGGCTGTTCCCAGCTACAGGTGGCCGACGACTTCGAAAATCCCGCGTCCTCGTCGACGACGGAGCAGACGACGACTTCGGCGACTTCGAGTCAGCCGGCCCCCGCTCCGGCCCCACGAGAAGGGGAGGCGCCACCACCAGAGGGCGAAGTTCCTCCGCCGGAGGGAGAGGTACCGCCACCGCCCGAGGGCGAGGTTCCTCCGCCCCCGCCGCCGGTCGGCGATCAGCAGCGCGATAACTTCATCGCGTTGACGCAGCAGTTCGGTGCGGCCATGCCCGAGGGCGTGGATCCGGTGCAGGTGATCACCGAGGCGTGCGGTCAGCTCGACCAGAATGCTCCGGTGGGCGACGTCATCAACGGTGTTGCAGAGCGCGGCCAATACGATCCGGAAAAGGCCGCGTTCTTCCTGGCCAGTGGTGTGCCCGTGTATTGCGACGGAAACGTCGCGAAGCTGACGGGCTAAGACGTAGCTCCCAAGGGAAACCGGGCGAGCACCTCGTAGGCCGGCGCGCCGCCCGGGCCCTCGCCGAGTCGGGATTCGAAAAGCTCGATCGCGTCGACGTCGAATTCCGGGCCCGAGTACACGCTCAGAGCGTGAACGAAGTTGTCCAATCTTGGGGTGCTGTTGCCGACCACTGGGGACGAGCGACGTCCGCGCCTTCGCTGCGTACGGTGGCTGTTCGAAAGTGTCGCGACGGAAAGATGCGCACGATTGCGGCGTGGCAAGTCGGCGTCGAGAAGACATTCGGACATCAGCCCGCGCAGGCGGTCCGTTTCCCCGCCCACCCCGATCCACAGCCGGGTCGAATGGAACGCCCCGGCGCCGGCAAGGTGCACGGACATCGGCGAGTTGGCCACGGCCACGGACCGGAGGTAGTCGCTGATTTCCTCAATGGAGCCCGCCGGCTGCTCTCCGTAGAACGACAGCGTTATGTGCCAATTCGCGCGTGGCGTCCACCGAAGGGTCTCCCCGGCGCGGGCTCGAACGTCCTCGAGCGCGATGTCGAGATGATCTCGAACGGGCTGCGGGGGAGTGATACCGGCGAAAAGACGGATCGATCCCATACCTATTGAGCGTAGACCTGCCCGAAGGACGTCTGTGCGACTATTTCGCCGCCGGATCCATAGACGTAGAGCTCGGAGCCATCGATGAAGATGCTCGTGTCTCCCGAGGCGAGCGTTTCGAACTGGGCGTTCGTCGTGCCCACGCCGGATTGGGTGGCGATGTCGTGTTCGGCTTCGCCTCCGCGGAACAATCCCTTGTAATACAGGCCCCCTCCGGGGGTGGCCACGCAGATCAGGGCGTAGTCCGCGCCGTTGCTCCCCGCGTAAACCCAGTCGTCGGAGGCATTGCACGTGACCCCATTTTTCCAGCCGCGCGGATTAAGCCCGGCCGGCAAGGACGTCGATTCGGAAGAGGTCGAAGTGGATGCGGGCGCCGAGGGACTCGGCGGCGTGGAGGTTTCCGCAGGTGCTGACGTCGCGGTTGACGACTGAGTTTCGGATTGCTGCGCGCGGCCGTCCCCGGAATTCGACTCCGTTGTGGGGGCCACGGTGAAATCGTCGACCGCGTTTGGGCTCGGCTCGTCGGAGCTCCGGCCGAGTAGCCACACCGCGGCAATGATGCCCACGGCGGCGACGAGTGCCACGACGAGCGCGGCGATGATCCACGCGGTCGCGGCACCTCGCCGCCTCGGTTCGTGCGCTGCGGTATCCCAGGCATCGCGGTAATAGCCGCCCCCGCGGTGTGGATCAGTCATACCTGCAAGTATCGCACGACCGAGCCGCAGTTTCGCGTCTTGCTGTGATGGTGACGCCCGCCGCGGCACGTGTGGCGACCTAGTCGATGTCGCCGCTCACACCGGTCAGTTCGTTGGGCGCGTGAGGAAGCAGAGCGGTCTGGGTGACCTCGCCGGATGCGAGGTCCACTTCGTGGAGCAACTTCTTTTCCGGCTCGCTGACATACACCGTCTCGCCCATCGTGAACACCGTCGGGCGCGCCTCCTGCCACTCGGCCGGTTCCCGCCATTCGTCGATGACCTCGACTGCATCGGTCTCCACGCCGCTGTCGGGGTCGATGACGTGAAGTGCGCCGTCGGTACCGAGAATGAGCGCCTCGCCGCCGGGGCCACGCTCCAGGGAACGGAAGCTATAAGAGGTGCCGAGATCGACCAACCGCATGGTGCCCGTCTCGGTATTGGTGAGCGAGATCCTCTCCGGCCGCTCGAGTTCGGCGTCAGGGTCGACCTTGTAGTCGCCGAGTACGACGGCGGAGTCCTCGCTGCCCTTCTGGTTGCCGATCCTGCCGTACGCGTCCGGTGCGTCGATCTTCGTGAAGCGCTCGCCATCCCACACGACGATTCCGTCCTCGCATCCCAGCGCAATCCTTCCTCCGGCTGCGGGAGCTTCTCCGTGCACGCCGGGGCATTCCTCTGTCGACGCGACCTCGGCGTGGTTCGCGTCGATAACCTTCGCGCCGTTGCGCGAGTCGGCGTCGCCGGTTGTCATCAGTACGCTGCCCCCGGGCAGAGCCACGGCAACGCCGTGATGGGGCTCGTCGGCGACGGCAGTCTCCGGCTCGGGGTAGTCGCCGTCACGCATGTCCTCGGTCGTCACGGTCTGCATTCGGCCGTCGCCGTCGGAAAAGAGCACGGTCTTTCCTTCGTGCGCGACGACATGTCCGGGCTCCTCCGCGGAATACACGGTGTCGGTGAGCGCGGGGGACTGGACGTATGAATGCGAGTGATCGCCATGCGGCTCGGACCACGTTCCCGCGTCGTAGACCCGGAATCCCTCTGGGGTGGACACGAAGACATTCCGCCCGTCTCCGGCCGGGTTCACCCGCAGGAAGCCGGGCATTTCGGTGGTGTCGAGCACCTCGAGCGTGTCGGCGTCGAGAGTCATCAGCCCGCCGTCATAGGTGGCCACGAGTCGGGCCTGCGGGCCGGCGGCCTCCTGGGGAGCTTCGGTGCCCGGTCCCGCATCGTTGCCGCCTATGACGTCGGACGTCGCCTCCGCCCCGGCGGGCGATTCCGCGCCTCCCTCCTGTATCGCGCCGGACTCGTTCGAACAGGCGGCGGCAAAGACGGCGGCCGTCATCGAAACGCCCACGAGCGTCCCGAGCCTGCGGCGTTCTATGGCGAGTTGGCTATTCACAGTGCGTAAATCCCTTCGTCCCGCGGGTGAAGTTTTCACCCCGCATCCAAACTGATAATGAAAACGATTATCAGTAAGGGTGAAGGCTAGCACCCCCGGATCTCGGTTGGTCGACCGGGATTGGGGGTGCCGGAACTATGAGACGAAGAGTGGGGTGGTCAGCGCCTGCCGCGAACGAGACCGAACAGTGTGACGCCGGCGAGGGCGAGCAGCGCCAGAAGCGCGAGGATCAGCCCGCCCCAACTCGTGTGGTGGAACACCAGGCCCGATAGGTATCCGAGCGCGGACGAGCCGAGGTAATAGCAAAATAGGTACGTAGACGAAGCCTCGGCGCGATTGGATTTGGCCAGTGCCCCGACCCAGCCGGAGGCGGTTGAGTGTGCGGCGAAGAAGCCGCCGGTCATCACCGCCATTCCCAGTAGTACGAGCAGCAGGTGCGACGACAAGGTGAGGAGCAGCCCTGCCGCCGCCGCGGTGATTCCAACGCCGACTACGGCGGTGCGGCCGACTCGCGAGGCGAAGGTGCCCGCGCGCGCCGAGGTCCAGGTGCCGACGAGGTAGATGAGGAACACCAGGCCAACGGCGGCCTCGGAGAAGCCGAAGTCCGAACGCAAACGGAAGCCTAGATAGTTGTAGAGGGAGACAAACACGCCCATGAGGAGAAACGCGAGTATGTAGAGCCCGGCAATCTGCCGGTCGCGCCAATGTGCGGCCAGAGCGGCGAGCTCACTGCGAAGCGTGATGGTCTTGGGTTCGAAATTGCGCTGATGGGGCAAAAGTACGGCGAAAATGATCGCGAATACCAGTGCGAGCAGCGCCGTGGCGAGCAGGGCCCAGCGCCAGCTGCCGAGCTCGAGCATTCCGGCGGGGACGAGCCTGCCGAGAAGCCCGCCAATCGTCGTGCCGGCGACGTATTTCCCCATCGCCGCGGGAAGGGACTCGGCGGACATCTCCTCGGCGAGCCACGCCATTGCGACTGCAGGAACGCCGGCGACGAAGACTCCCTGGATCGCCCGGCCGGCGACGAGAACTTCGATCGTCGGAGATGCCGAGAGTGCCACGCCGATCAAAGTCGCGACGACGGCGGAGATAATCATTACCCGGCCGCGCCCGAACCGCTCGGAGAGGATCGACGCGGGGATGATCGCAGCGGCAAGCATTCCGGTGACCGCCGAGACGGTGAGCGATGCCGAGGCGGGGGAGACGTGGAGCTGTTCGGTCAGAGCCGGCAGCAGCGCCTGTGTCGCGTACATCGCGTTGAACGAGGCGAGGCCGGCGGCGATCAGCGCGATTATCGCCTTCGAGTACTCCGGCGCGCCGGGGTGCAGTCCGGCGTCAGGCAGTGTCTCGGAGGTAACTGTGGTCTCGGAACTCGCAGGCATGCCTCTACTGTGGGTGTTTACTTGACATGCGTCCAATGCATATAAATGGACAATGACTTGTACTAGATGCATGAGCACAGGGCGGTGAGGGCAACATGTTGATACGAGGCTGGAGTCCCGAGTGGTTTCTCACACTCTGCACGATCGGCTCGATGAGCGCGACGGCGGATTTCCTGGGCATCCCACAGTCGACGCTGTCGCGGCGGCTCCAACGCCTCGAGCACGATGTGGGCACGCAACTTTTCGACAGGGCCGCCGGCGGGCTGAGCCTCAACAGCCGCGGGGAGGTGCTGCGCGAGCATTTGGGCCGCGCGGATGCCGAGGTGGTCGCAGGGGTTGAGGCCGTGCGACGGATAAGCGACCCGGACCGCGGCACCATCCGCTTCGACTTTCTCCATTCGTTGAGCACCTGGCTCATGCCTCGGCTCGTGCGCGGTCATCTCGGCCGCCGGCCCGGCGTCGAGTTCGTGCTGCACCAGGGCCCGGGGGTCGAGCTGTCCGAGCGCGTCGCGGCCGGGCTCAGCGATATCGCTCTCGCGACGCCGAGGCCGACGGACCCAGACCTCGAGTTCGTTCTCGTCGCCGATGAACGACAGGGGCTCGCCGTGCCCCGCGAACATCGCCTCGCCTCCCGCCGGCGCGTCCGTCTCGCCGAGGTTGCCGGCGAGCCTTTTGCGACCCTGTTGCCCGGGTACGGCACGCGCCAGGTCTTCGACGAATTGTGCGCCGAGGCCGGCTTCACCCCGCGCATCGTGTTCGAAGCCGGCGAGATCCCCACCGCCGGTGGACTGGTCTCCGCCGGGCTCGCGCTGGCCGTTGTCCCGCTCGGCTATCCGTCGATGCAGCCCGAAAACACGGTGGTTGTGCCGCTACAAACCAGAATCCGCCGAGAAATCGGCGTCGTACGCAACGCCCGTGCGGCCCCGAATCCCCCTGTGGAGGAGTTCTGGGCACATGTGACGTCGGAGGCGCCGGGCCTTCTCGCCGACTCGGAGATCGCCCACCTCTGAAATCGGTGTCGACACTTCGCTTTCTGGGCCTACACTCGGGGTATGTCCACAACAAAGAAGTCTTCGAAACGTGGCGACATCCTTATCGACCGTGTCTACGACGCCCGTAAGGGCGAAGGCGTGCCGGAGGGCGCCGAGTGTTTTCTCGTCGACCGGCTGTGGCCGCGCGGCGTGGCCAAGGACTCGATCGAACTCGACGGCTGGCCGAAGGAACTCACGCCGTCGAACGAACTGCGCAAGCGATTCCACGACGGGGATCTCGATTGGCCAAACTTCTCGAAGGCGTATCGGAAGGAACTCGACGACTCCTTCACAGCAGGCGATCTCGACGAGGCGTTGTCGGAGCTGCGCTCATCGCTGACCGAAGGCGATGTCGTCCTCCTCATCGCGGGGAAGGACACCGAACACACCCACGCCAAGGTGCTGCGCGACTGGCTGCAGGGCGCCCTTTAGGAACGTCGCCGCTTCGCCTCCCGGCCTCAGGGGAGCCGGTTGAGCACCACCAGCGCCGCATCGACGATCTTCCAGCTCACCTTCCCGCCACTGGCTGAGGCGAGCGAACGCAAGGGGAACTCACGCATCGCGGACTCGAGGAGTTGGTTGGATTCGCCCTTCTCGCCCGCCCGGGAGGCGACCGCGCGGAGGAGACGCGGAAGCACAAGCCCGGCGAGTTTGGACATCTGAATCTCTGCGATCGTGCTGTCCCGGGTGAACGGACGGGCCGGGCGCGGGCTGGGGATGGACCGACCCAGTAGCGCCGCGAAACCGGCGTCGTCCGCTGCGCCGAGGACCCGCTCGTCTGTCACGCCCTCCGGGGAATCGGAACCGGCGACGTCGACGCGGGATTCCCACACGATGTCGGCACTATTGCGGCCGACCTGCACGATAACCTCGCCCGGCGGACACACCCACCGCTCTTGCCGCGGACTATAGACGTGGAACGCATCGGCGCTGACCTCCACCTCGACCGAGACTTCCTCGCCGGGAGCGGTGTCGACCGAGGTGAAGCCGGCGAGCACCCGCGCGGGAGAGGCGACCTCCCGCGCGTCGGCGAGATAGACCTGGATGCACTCGCGGCGCGGGCGGCCACCGGTGTTTCGAACCTTCGCGTACACCGTCGGGGTGGTGGTGCCCCACCGCACGTCGGCGGGAGTGACGGTCGTGGCGGACAGGGAGAAATCGGACCACTCGGTGGACCCATAGCCGAGGCCGTAGCCGAACGGGAACCGCGCGGCCGGGCCTGCGGTGGCATGGTGACGGTAGCCTACCGACACTCCCTCGCGGTGCTGAACCTGGCGGATCGAACCCGGGAACCACGGATCGGCGAGAAGGTCTGACAGTCGTTCCGGAACGGATTCGGCGAGCCGCCCCGACGGCTCGGCGTCACCGAAGAGGATGTTCGCGATCGCGTATCCGCCGGCCTGCCCGCCGAGGTACGCCTCGACAATCGCGGCCGGCGGCGTCGTGGACGCCCACCCCATGTCGACTGGGGACCCGTTGCACAGAAATACGATTGTGCGGGGATTGACCGAGGTGACGGCCTCGATGAGGTCGAGTTGCTGTTGCGGTAGCGCGAAGGAGGTGCGGTCGACTCCTTCGCTTTCCGCGGCCGCAGGGAGCCCGGCGACGAGGACGACCGTTTCGCAGCCGCGTGCCACGGCAACTGCCTCGGCGAGCTTGCGCTCGTCCCGGGCATCGGGACGTGCGGCGTCATACCCGGGAGCGAAGAGGTGGGCGATGTCGCGTTCGCCGAGCGCATCCCGAAGCGAGGTCAGGCGCGCAGAGTTGATACGTGAGCTGCCCGCGCCCTGATAACGCGGCGATTCCGCGAATTCGCCGATGACGCCGAGGGAACCGGACGTGTCGATGGGGAGGGTGCCATCGTTGGTCAAGAGCACGGCGCCGGCGGCCGCGGCCTCGGCGGCGAGCGCGTCGTGTTTGGCGATGGTGTTCGCGTCGATACCGGTGTTCTCGACATGCGTAGAGACCTTCTCGGCCAGGGTATCGAGGCGCGTGACGGCGCGGTCGAGAGCGAACGCGGTGACGGCATCGCGCTCGGTATCGCGAAGGAGCTCGCCGGTATTGAGCTCGGAGCCGGGCATTTCGAGGTCGAGCCCGGCCTTGAGCGCCTCCGCTCGGGGACCCGTGGCTGCCCAGTCGCTCACAACCACGCCGTCGAAGCCCCACTCCTCGCGCAGGATCGAGGTGAGCAGCGTGCGGTTACACGAGGCTGTGGTGCCGTTAACCGAGTTGTAACTGCACATCACCATCCACGGCTCACTCTCGCGCACGGCGATCTCGAATCCGCGGAGGTAGAGCTCTCTGAGCGTGCGCTCGTCGAGGACGGCGTCGACCGAGTAGCGGAATGATTCCTGGTTGTTGACGGCGAAATGCTTGAGAGTCGCGCCGGTCCCCGTCGACTGGATGCCGCGGACGAGAGACGCGGCGAGAGTGCCTGAGAGCAGCGGGTCCTCGGAGAAATATTCGAAGTTTCGTCCGCACAGCGGATGGCGTTTGATGTTCATTCCCGGGCCGAGGAGGACATGAACGCCGAGAGCCGCCGCCTCAACGCCGAGCGCCTCGCCGACGCGGCCGAGAAGATCCCGGTCCCACGTCGACGAGAGCGCGGAGGCCGTGGGGAAACACGTGGCCGGATAGGCGTCCTCCAGGTCGAGAGCGTCTCCGCCGCCGACCTGCCTTCGCACCCCGTGCGGTCCGTCGGTCATGACGACCCGCACCCCGTCCGGGCCGAGGGGCATGGTGTTCCAGAAATTTTCGCCGGCCACCGCGCGGACGCGGGAGTCGAGCGTGCGTCGACCCTCAGTGCTCATGGCCCACGTCTACCATCTTTTAACGGCGTCCGCGCCCGTCAGTCGAGAGACGCGGCCAGCTCCGTGCCCTGCTTGATCGCACGCTTGGCGTCGAGCTCGGCGGCGACGTCTGCACCGCCGATAATCGAGGTCGCCACCCCTGCACGGGTCAGGGGATCGACGAGCTCACGGACCGATTCCTGCCCGGCGCAGATGACGACCGTGTCGACATCGAGGACGCGGGTATCGGTGACCTTGCCATCCGAGTCTCGGAAGGACAGGTGCAGCCCGGCGTCGTCGATCTTGTCGTAGGTGGCTCCGAGGATCTGTTCGACGCCCTTCATCTTCACGCTCGCGCGGTGCACCCAACCGGTCGTCTTGCCGAGTCCCTTGCCCATGCGCGAGGTTTTGCGCTGGACCATGTACACCTGCCTCGCCGCCGGTGCCGGGCGCGGCTTGGTGACGAAACCGGGAACCTCCGGATCGTCGTCCACGCCCCACTCCTGCTCCCACTCCTTGAGATGGAGCGTTGGGGAGTTGTCGGTGGTGAGGAACTCGGCGATATCGAAGCCGATACCGCCCGCACCGACGACGGCGACGGTGTCCCCGATCTCGCGGTCGCCGAGTACGCAGTCGGCGTAGCTCATGACTTTCGGATGGTCGATTCCCTCGATATCGGGCATGCGCGGGGTGACTCCCGTCGCGACGACGACATGGTCGTAGCCCTGCGAGATGAGCTCGTCCGCCGTCACTCTGGTGCCAAGCCGCACGTCCACGCCGAGCCGGTCGAGCTGGGTGGTGAAGTAGCGGATGGTTTCGGAGAATTCCTCCTTGCCCGGAATGCGCGCGGCGATGGAGAACTGGCCGCCGATCGAGGAGTCCGCCTCGAACAGCGAGACACGGTGCCCCTTCTCCGCGGCAGACACCGCGGCCGACAGCCCGGCCGGGCCCGCGCCGACGACGGCGACCTTCTTCGCATGCCTTGTGGGGGACAGTACGAGGCTGGTCTCGCGACCCGCGCGCGGATTGACCAGGCACGAGACCTTTTTACCGACGAAGGCGTGGTCGAGGCACGCCTGATTGCAGCCGATGCACGTGTTGATCTCGTCCGCTCGCCCCTCGGCGGCCTTGGCCATGAAATGTGGATCGGCGAGCAGCGGCCGCGCCATCGAGACCGCGTCGACCTCGCTGCGCTCGAGAATCTCCTCGGCGACCTCGGGGGTGTTGATGCGGTTGGAGGCGATGAGCGGAATCGAAACCTCCCCGCGCAGGCGCTCGGTGAACTTGACGAACGCCGCGCGCGGAACGGACGTGACGATCGTCGGCACCTTGGCCTCGTGCCAACCGATGTCGGTATTGATCGCGTCGACGCCACGTGCCTCGGCTTCGCGGGCGAGCTGCGTGATCTCATCCCACGTCTGTCCGCCCGCAACGAAGTCGGCGATCGACTGGCGCAGGATCACCGGAAAATCGGAGCTCACGCGCGCGCGGATCGCGTCGATGACCTCGAGAAGGAACCGCTGCCTGTTCTCCGTCGACCCGCCCCACTTGTCGGTGCGATCGTTGGTGTGCGGGCAGAGAAACTGGTTGATGAGATAGCCTTCGCCGCCCATGATCTCGATCGCGTCGTACCCCGCCTGCTGCGCGAGTTCGGCGGCCTTCCCGTACGAGGAGATGACATGGCGGATCATCCGATCGGACATGCGCAGATGCTTGAACGGGTGGATCGGCGAAGGCTCGGTCCCGGGGGCCACCTTGAGCGGGGTCACCCCGTAGCGGCCCGCGTGCAGGATCTGCATGCACACCAGCCCTCCGGCCTCGTGCACCTTCTTCGTCACGCGTCGGTGGTGGATGACGTCGAGCTTCCCGGTCATCTTGGCCCCGAAGGGCAGCAACTGTCCTGTTCTGCTCGGTGCCACGCCGCCGGTGACGATGAGTCCGATTCCCCCACGCGCGCGTTCGGCGTAGAAATCGCCGAGCTTGTCGGCGTTCCACACATGATCTTCGTATCCGGTGTGCATGGACCCCATGACCGAGCGGTTCGGCAGGGTCATCGAGTTGATGCGCAGCGGCTCGAAAAGATGGGGAAAGTGGGCGTTCGACATGGGGTTTCTCCTAGGGGCAGGGTCGTAAAGGAGTGTGGTCGGTCGGTGGGCGGAGGTTACTTGGCGGGCGCCGAGTCACGGAGTTCGCCTTCGAGCGCGTCGATGACCTCGGTGCACCAGTCGACGAAAAACGTCTCCACGCCGATCCCGCCGCGGAGGACGAGATACTGGTGGAGCTTTCTTCCGGTGCGCGCGGAGTCCGGAGGGAACTGTTCCGCGGCGAAGGTGTGGAACAACTCCAGGCGGGAACGGTGGAGCTCGCGATGGCGATCGATCTCGGCGATTAGCCGGGGCAGGTCGGCATGTTCGGCCGCGCGGATCTTGACGCCGAGATCGTCTCGCAGGGTCTGGATCGGTGTGGGCGTGACGACCCACTCGCGCAGGAAGTCTTGCCCTGCGCCAGAGAGCGAATACACCTTCTTGTCCGGCCGCCCGTCCTGGGCGACCGACTCGCAGTCGACTAGGCCGTCCTCGGCCAGGCGGCCGAGGGTGCGATAGATCTGCTGGTGCGTCGCGGACCAGAAGTGCCCTATCGACGTGCTGAACTGCCGGCCCAGCTCGTAGCCGGTGCCGGCGCGCTCCGCGAGCGACACGAGGATCGCGTGTTCCAACGCCATGGGCAGCACATTACGACGAGCCGAATCCATATGCAACGAAGTTATGTGCAACAAGGTGCATATAGGGGTGGGGAGGGATCGGAACTCCGCCGTCATACACGGGAAAAGGAGGAACCAGCATGAGTCGAAGTCTGGGGTAGCGGCGCCGTGCGCTTGTAGCTTTGGCCGGAAGATACAGCGGCAGGAAGGCCCGGAAAATGACTCGTGAGCTACACCTTGGTGGATTCCAGATCGCCTCGCACGTTGCACATTCCCACGCGGCGTGGCGGGATCCGGGGTCTCAGCTCGACTTTCTCGACGCGAAGCATTGGACACGCATCGGGCGCACCCTGGAGCGGGGGAAATTCGACTTCGTCTTCTTCGCCGATCTGCTGGCGGTGCCGACGAACTACGGCGGGAACGAACGCGAGGCCCTTCGGCGCGGCACGCAGGCGAGCGCGACCCTTGAATCGTCGGTTGTCGCGGCGACGATCGCGGGGGTTACCGAGCGCCTGGGCATCGCGCTGACCAAGAGCACCACGTATTTCCATCCCTTCGATCTCGCCAGGCTGTTCTCGAGCCTCGACCACCTGTCGGGCGGACGCGCGGCGTGGAACATCGTCACCTCGCTGAGCCGGGCGGAGGCGCAGAACTTCGGGCAGGACCTCGCGCTGGACCACGACTCTCGGTACGAGCGCGCGGAGGAGTTCGTCTCCGCCTTTGTCCAGCTGGTGGAGAGCTGGGATCCCGACGCGCTGGTGCTCGATAAAGATGCGGGTATCTTCGCCGATCCGGACAAGGTGCACGCCATCTTCCACGAAGGCAAGTACTTCCGTTCCCGCGGGCCACTTCCCACTCCGCGTTCCCCGCAAGGGCGCCCCGTCCTGATCCAGGCGGGATCCTCCACGACCGGAAAAAACTTCGCGGCGCGGTGGGCGGACGCGATTTTCGAGATCGATCCGACCGCCGAGGGGCGCAGGGCGTACTACGAAGACGTGAAATCCTTGGTCAGCGATGCGGGGAGAAACCCCGACGGAGTGAAGGTCCTGCCGTCGTTCATCCCATTCGTCGGCCGGTCGCGTGCCGAGGCCGAGGACAAGCAGGCGCGCCACAACGAGAATGCGGATCCCATCTCCGGTCTGCTGACCCTGTCCGTGCACACGGATCACGACTTCTCCGTATACGACCTGGATGCTCCGATCGAGGACATCGAGGTCTCGGGAACCCGTGGGCTGTTCGAGGTGGCGCGGGGGCTGAGCAGGCGCGACGACCTCAGCCTCCGGGACATTGGGAAGCTCTACGCCCAGGGCGTGCTGCTCCCGCAGTTCGTCGGTACCGCGCAGGACATCGCGGACCAGATCGAAGACGGATTCCACGGCGGCGAGGCCGACGGTTTTATCTTGTCCGCTGCGCAGACTCCGGGGACCTTCGACGACTTCGTCGACCTCGTCGTGCCCGAACTGCAGCGTCGGAATCTGTTCCGGCGCGAATATCGCGGTGCGACGCTGCGCGAGCACCTCGGGCTCGAGCCGGCCTTCGATCTTGTGCCCGCGCGCTAACCGCCTGCTTGTGGCCTGGCCGAACAGCGCCCGAGGCCTACGTTGCATTAGCTCGAACACTTATCAAGGAGAATCGTTGTGACAACAATCGCCGTCGTCGCCGGAAACCCGAAGCCCGCGAGCCGCACCTTGGCAGCGGCGCAGTACGTGGCCACGGAGCTTGCGGGCGAACCCGATCTCGTCGTCGATTTGGCCCTGCTGGGGGCGGATCTGCTCGATTGGCAAAGCGAGAAGGTTGCGACACTCGTAGAGGATGTCGGCCGTGCAGATTTCGTGATCGTCGCGAGCCCGACCTATAAGGGCGCCTACACAGGACTGCTCAAGCTGTTCCTCGACCGATTTCCCGGGGGAAGCGGTCTGTCGGGTCTCGCCGTCCCGCTCATGCTCGGCGGCGGTCTCGCTCACGCGCTGGCCCCCGAGCTTGTCCTGCGGCCGGTGCTCACCGAGCTCGGCGCCACGGTTCCCGGGCGCGGGCTCTTCGTGGTGGACACGGAATTCGACAATCCCGGCGCGTATACAGAATGGTTGACGGCGACGTCGCCCATTATCCGTGACCGATTGGGGCCGCGCGGGTGACCCTTTTTCGATAGACGGCCGGAGTTCAGTGGACATTCACCTTTGCGCCACTGCGACTTTGCTGCGGCTCCCTACCCTCGCTTCGGTAACTTCCGCAAAGACCGAACGAGAAAGAGGCTGCCCCCTCATGCTCCCCATCGGACAAAATCTCCTGGCGAAGATGGACTTTCGCTCGAGCCGATCCCACCGAACCTGCATCTACAAATGTGGAGACGCTTGCGCAAAGCCCGTCCGCAACACCTCCGATAATCTCTACTTCCGGGATGTGGTCCAGCGGGAATTCGACCGTCGCACGGTGCTGCGAGGGGTCGGGGCGGCGACGGTCGTTGTCGGCGGAACGAGCATGCTCGCCGCCTGCGGACAGGATGGTTCGGGTTCGACAGCGGGGGCCGCATCGTCCTCGGCCCCCGAGTCCGCTCCAGAGCCGCCCGCCGGCCTACGGTTCGAGATGGTCGCCCCGAACACCGAAGACAAGGTGATCACACCACAGGGCTACGAGAACGATGTGGTGATCCGGTGGGGTGATCCCGTCGTGGACGGCGCGCCAGAATGGAAGCTCGATGGACAGACGCCGGAGGATGCAGAGAAGCAGTTCGGATTCAACTGTGACTTCGCCGCGCTTTTGCCCATCGAGGGCTCTGACACGCGTTTCCTGCTTGTGAGCAACCACGAGTACACCACGCCGCAGCAGATGTTCCCCGGCTACGACGCTGATAACCCGAGCGAAGACCACGTGAAGATCGAATGGGCCAACCACGGTCTGTCGATCGTAGAGGTCGAAGGCAACGATTCCGACGGGCGCCTCAAGCCGGTGATGGGCAAATACAACCGCCGCATTACGGCGACGACCGAATTCCTGATCACCGGGCCTGCCGCAGGTTCGGACCTGCTCAAGACGAGTAAGGACGACACGGGCACCAAGGTGCTCGGCACGTTGAACAACTGCGCCGGATCGGTGACCCCGTGGGGCACGATCCTGTCCGGAGAGGAAAACGTCGACCAATACTTCGCCGGCGGCGATCGCGTGCCCGAGGACGAGGATCGCGAACGCTTCGCCCGGTACGGCATGGAAGACGAGGAGACCGCCCGCAAATGGGAACGCTTCGACAAGCGTTTCGACATCACCGAGGAGCCCAACGAGGCACACCGCTTCAACTGGGTGATCGAGATCGACCCGTGGGACCCGGAGTCGACCCCGGTCAAGCACACGGCACTCGGCCGTTTCAAACACGAGGCCGCAGCCATCCACGTGGCGGACGACGGAACTATCGTGGCGTACTCCGGCGACGATTCCCGCTTCGAATACATCTACAAGTTCGTCTCCTCGAAGAAAATCGTTGAGGGCGACGACGCCGAGGCGCGCCGCGAAAACATGAAGGCGCTCGACGAGGGCGTCCTCTATGTGGCGAGCTTCGAGGGGAATTCGGACGATTTCGAGGAGAACACTCTCCCCGAGGACGGCGCCTTCGACGGCACCGGACGCTGGCACAAGCTCGCCACCTGCAAGTCCGACGGGTCGGTGGAATCCCACATCGACGGAATGAGTGGGGAAGAGGTGCTCGTGTTCAGCCGCTTCGCCGCGGACGAGGCGGGTGCCACGAAGATGGACCGCCCAGAGGACGTCGAGGCGCACCCCGAGACCGGCAAGGTCTACGCGGCGCTGACGAACAATGAGTACCGCGGGGCGGGGCGCCCCGGCAAGGACGACGAGCCAGCGATGGAATATGCGCCGGTCAAGGAGAACAAGAACGGCTACGTGCTGGAAATCGACGACGACACGGCAGGGGAGGAGTTCACCTGGAACCTGCTGCTCGTCTGTGGTGATCCGGACGCCGCCGAGACGTACTTCGGCGGTTTCGACAAGTCGTCCGTCTCTCCGATCTCGTGCCCGGACAACCTGGCCTTCGACAGCTTCGGCAATCTCTGGGTATCCACCGACGGCAACGCGCTGGAATCCAACGACGGGCTGTTCGCCGTGTCGCTCGAGGGCGACACGCGCGGATTGACGAAGCAGTTCCTCACGGTTCCGGTCGGCGCTGAGACGTGCGGCCCGGTGGTTACCGAGAGCCGGGTCATCGTCAATGTCCAGCACCCGGGCGAGGACGACGAGGCGACGGTCGAAACGGGTACCTCGCATTGGCCCGAGGGCGGCGATTCGCTGGCCCGTCCGTCCACGGTCGTGGCCTGGCGCAGCGACGGCGGCCCGATCGGCGAGTGAGGACGAACGGGCGCTGCGAACCCGAGAGGGCCGGCACGTCCGACGTCATAAATGAAAAGGCCGGGCCCCTTCCGCGAACAATGCGGTAGGGGCCCGGTCATATGAGCTGGTGACGAGCTGCCTAGCAGTCGTAGTAGAGCTCGAACTCGTGGGGGTGCGGACGCAGACGGACCGGGTCCAGCTCGTTCTCGCGCTTGTACTTGATCCAGGTCTCGATGAGATCCTCGGTGAACACGCCACCCTCGGTGAGGTAGTCGTGGTCGCTTTCGAGGCGGTCGATGACGGCATCGAGCGTAGTCGGAGCCTGCGGGATTCCTGCGGCCTCCTCGGGGGGAAGCTCGTAGAGGTCCTTGTCTACCGGCTCCGGCGGCTCGATCTTGTTGCGCACGCCGTCGATGCCGGCCATGAACATGGCGGCGAACGCCAGGTACGGGTTGCCGGACGGATCGGGGCAACGGAACTCGATGCGCTTGGCCTTCGGGTTGTTACCCGTGATCGGGATGCGCACACAGGCAGAGCGGTTGCGCTGCGAGTACACCAGGTTGATCGGCGCCTCGTAGCCCTTGACCAGACGGTGGTACGAGTTGATCGTCGGGTTCGTGAAAGCGAGCAGCGACGGAGCGTGGTGCAGGATGCCGCCGATGTAGTGGCGCGCCATGTCCGACAGGCCCGCGTAGCCGGCCTCGTCGTGGAACAGCGGCTTGCCGTCCTTCCACAGCGACTGGTGGCAGTGCATGCCCGAACCGTTGTCGCCGTAGAGGGGCTTCGGCATGAAGGTCACGGACTTGCCGGCCTGCCAGGCGGTGTTCTTGATGATGTATTTGAACAGCTGCAGATCGTCCGCCGACTTGGTCAGCGTGTTGAACCTGTAGTTGATCTCCTGCTGGCCGCCCGTGCCCACCTCGTGGTGTGCACGCTCGAGCTCGAAGCCGGCGCCGGCGAGCTTGACGGACATCTCGTCGCGGAGGTCCTGGTAGTGGTCGTACGGCGCGACGGGGAAGTAGCCCCCCTTCTCACGCACCTTGTAACCGAGGTTCGGCGAGCCATCCGGGTTGACCGGGTTGCCGCGGTTCCACCAGCCCGATACCGACTCGAGCTCGTAGAACGCGGAGTTCGTGTTCGTCTCGTAGGCCACCGAATCGAAGATGTAGAACTCGGCCTCAGGTCCGAAGCTCACGGTGTCGGCGATGCCGGTCGAGATGAGGTATTCCTCCGCCTTCGCGGCGACGTTACGCGGGTCGCGCGAGTAGGCCTCGCGAGTGAACGGGTCGTGGACCGAGCAGACGATGTTGAGCGTCTTGCGGATGCGGAACGGGTCGATCTGAGCGGTCGACGGATCCGGGAGGAGGATCATGTCCGACTCGTCGATGGACTGGAATCCGCGGATCGACGAGCCATCGAAGGCCAGTCCCTCTTCGAAAACATCCTCGGTGAACTGATCTGC
This sequence comes from Dietzia timorensis, assembly GCF_020742175.1. Lineage (GTDB taxonomy): Bacteria > Actinomycetota > Actinomycetes > Mycobacteriales > Mycobacteriaceae > Dietzia > Dietzia timorensis_A. The sequence goes on along the minus strand of NZ_DYXM01000006.1, from coordinate 2,820 downwards.
CGTGATCGAAAAGTGCTGCTGCACTCCGGGCAGGTCGGTGAAACGGATATCGACGAACTCGACACCTTCGCTCTTGACGTACTCGATTACCTCTGCGGGGCTATTGAATCCCACGATGCGGTTCTCCTTCGTAACTACGCCTGATGGCCGGTGCCATCGGCTGTGTACTCCATTAAGAATAGAGAACTGGTGTTGCCCGTCCATCACTGCCATGTTTCGTCGACGTTAACCGAGGCAATATTTCGCGGCGTTTTCGCAGGTTTTGGCGGACGCAAATTACGTTCGAAGTGCCGAAACACATAGAGTGAGACGCATGCGCAAGGTAACGGGTTCGTGGCTTTCCGGTCCGCAGGCAGCTCTTGACGAGTCTCCTAGCAACTTCGCGGGGGAGAAGCTTGGCGCGACCGAGCATGGGCCAGGATCGATCGCCACGCTGGGGCGACGCGTAGGTGCGCTCCTCATCGACTGGCTTATCGTCGCTCTCCCGACAAACTTGATTCTTGGAGTAGACGGCAGCTGGATCCTCGGCGGAATCTCCTCGACTATCCCGATCATTTGGGCATTTATCTCCGTGGCCTCGGTATGGGCGTTCTCGCTGACGCCAGGGATGGCAGCAACGGGTCTCGCCGTCGGACGCGTCGATGCCGACGCCCCGGTCGGATTGTGGCGTGCCGTTGTTCGCACTCTACTGACCTTGTGTGTGTTCCCCGCGCTCTTCCAGGACGAAGACCTGCGCGGAATGCACGACCGCGCTACCGGAACTGCGGTGGTTCGCAGTCGGTAGCGCGGTCGCGGGGTTGCCAGCGGGGTCGGCTTCTACTTTCCGCCCTTGCGGCGAGCGGTGCGATTGACGCTGCGCACCTTTGCGCCCTGCGGCATCGGGCCCTTGGGCATCGAGGCCTGCATCCCCGACTTCGCGTTGAGTGAATTGAGTCGGGTATCGAGCGCATCGATCTTGTCACGCGAGATATTCATCGGGTACCGGGTGAGGCGACGATTGAGCTTGGGTAGCTCCACCTGCTCGGGCGACGCCTTGGTATCTGCGCCCTCGACGACGATGAGCTCGTAGATCGGGGTATCGCCGACGATCCGCGCGACCTTCTTCTTCTCCTGGGTGAGGAGCGGCTTGACGCGGTGCGGTTCTCCCTCGCCGACTAGCACGATCCCCGGGCGTCCCACGACACGATGGACGGCATCGAAATGGGTGTTCATCGACACCGACTGGGTAACACGCCACCCACGGCGCAGCTGGTCCAACGTCCACGCGGCGGCGCCAGGCGTTCCCTCGTACCGGTTGTACATAAGTCGCTGGATCCGACGGGAGAAGAATGTCATCGCCAGCAGGATGCCCAGGAGAATACCGAGGAACAGCATCCACCACTGGCCGCCCCACAGGAGGCCGACGAGGAACGCGACGACGGCGGTACCGATGATGATCGCAATGACGCCCGGAATGAAGAGCTTGTCTTCCTTCGCGAGCATCTTGAGGACCTGCCAAAACTGCCCACGCTGCTGCTTACCGTTTGCGCGCTTGGCCTGTTTCGCGGCCTTCTTCTCTTCTTTGGATTGTTTATCGCTGGCTGCCATGAGTATAAGGATAATGCCCAGCGCGACGATAGATTAAACCCGACGTTGACAGACGCGTCGAGTCCGTCGTCAACTGCGCGAAAGCGATGCCGGGGACCGCGCGGCTTTGCGGATCCCCGGCATCGGAGTGGCTTGGTGAACCAGCGCTAAACGCGGGCCGCTTCGCGTTGGAGTTGGCGGTCGAGCACCGAGCTGGCCTCCTGGGTAGCCGACTTCTCGGCGGTGAGGTGGGAGAGATTCTCCGGCACGTCTAGCCCGTGTGCGTGCATCGCCTGCGCGTACAGCTTTCCCGCGCGGTACGACGAGCGCACGAGCGGACCTGCCATAACCCCGGAGAACCCGATCTCGTAGGCGGCGTTCGACAGATCAACGAACTCCTGCGGCTTGACCCAACGCTCGATCGGATGGTGCAGCGAGGACGGGCGCAGGTACTGGGTGATCGTGATGATGTCACAGCCGGCGTCGTGCAGATCGTGGAGCGCCTCGACAATCTCCTCGTTGGTCTCACCCATACCGAGAATGAGGTTCGACTTGGTGACCAGACCGAAGTCGCGGGCCTGCGTGATCACGTCGAGGGAGCGCTCATAACGAAACGCCGGGCGGATCCGCTTGAAGATGCGCGGCACAGTCTCCACGTTGTGGGCGAGCACCTCTGGACGAGATTCGAATACCTCGGCGAGGAGATCAGGCTTGCCGTTGAAGTCCGGGATGAGGTTCTCCACGCCGGTGTTCGGGTTGAGCTCGTGGATCTTGCGGACCGTCTCGGCGTAAAGCCAGGCGCCGCCGTCGTCAAGATCGTCGCGTGCGACACCGGTGATCGTCGAGTAGCGCAGATCCATCTCGCGCACCGACTCGGCCACGCGGCGCGGCTCATCGCGGTCCAACGGGCTGGGCTTTCCCGTGGAGATCTGGCAGAAATCGCAGCGGCGCGTGCACTCGCTACCGCCGATAAGGAACGTGGCCTCCCGGTCCTCCCAGCATTCGAAGATATTCGGGCAGCCCGCCTCCTCGCAGACGGTATGGAGGCCGCCGCCCTTGACCAGCCCCTTGATGTCGCGGTATTCGGGCCCCATCACCGCCTTGGTGCGGATCCATTCTGGCTTGTTCTCGATCGGGGTAGCGGCGTTCTTCGCCTCGATGCGAAGAAGTTTCCGGCCTTCGGGTGCGACAGTCATGGTCGCCATGCTACGCCGGAAAATGTCCATGGGCTAAGCGCCCTACGAGTGGGGGAGG
>NZ_DYXM01000005.1 GCF_020742175.1 Dietzia timorensis | reverse complement strand
GGACTTCGCGAGCGCCTCGAGGGCGATGGCCATGCCGCAGGGGAAGGGTCGCTTCCCGATATCGGCGATCTCCTCGACGCGGTGCTCGACGCCTCCGGCTATCGCGATGCCCTGCAGGGTTCGAACGATCCGCAAGATGGCACGCGTCTCGATAACCTCGAAGAGCTCGTGGGCGTGGCTCGAGAGTTCTCTTCGGAAGCCGCGCTGCGGCGTTCGGCGGACGAGGTACCCGATTCTTCGTCCGGCGACGACGCGTTCGATGCCGAACTCGACGAAGGGCTTGCGGTGCCCGGTTCGCTCGAGGCGTTCCTCGAGAGGGTGTCGCTGGTCGCCGACGCCGACGAGATCCCGGAGGACGACGCCGGCGAGGTCACGTTGATGACCCTGCACACTGCCAAGGGGCTGGAGTTTCCTGCAGTATTTCTCGTTGGCTGGGAGGACGGGCTCTTCCCGCACATGCGCGCGCTCGGAGATCCCGCGGAGCTGGCAGAGGAGCGCCGCTTGGCCTACGTGGGTATCACCAGGGCACGCCGGCGCCTATACATCTCTAGAGCCATGCTGCGGTCGACGTACGGGCAGCCGATGACCAACCCCCCGTCGCGATTCTTCGGCGAGATCCCAGACAGCGTCGTGGAATGGGAGAGAGAGGAACCACAGCGTTCGTCCTTTATCGACAGCGACTACTCCGCGCCCCGGCGATTCGGCCAGGACTCCGGCGGTTACGGGGGCTTCGGCTCGGCTGGGTCGAGCGGCGGCAGCCGATTCGGCGGTGGCAGCTCTCGCGGGATCCCGAAGGCCGCCCCGAAGAAGCCGGCGCTGGAACTGGAGCTCGGAGACCGCGTCAACCACGATAAGTACGGTCTTGGGAAGGTCGTGGGCGTGGAAGGTACGGGGACGACAGCGCGGGCGCGAATCGACTTCGGCGATTACGGGACGGTGCAGCTCATGTTGATCGGCGGAGTGCCGATGACCAAGCTGTAGCGAATGACGCGGCATGCGTGACAAGTGCAGATGGCAGCGCCCACCGCACGTGCCGCGTGCGGGAAGCTATTTCGAGCCGATGGCGCTCAGAGAGGGCGTGCTCGTTGCCGACGGGCCGCTCTTGGGCGCGTTGGTGCGCGGCTTGCCCGCGATCACGCCGACGGGAGCGATGGACGCGTCGCGTCCGGAGGCTCGGGTCTGCCCCGAAGCGAGTGCGATGAGCTCCTGGGTATTGTCGCCCGCGTCGCCGACGACGGTCGAGCGGAGACTTTCCTCCAGGCCGGGCGCGCCGGTCTCGTTGGCAGGGTCCGGCACTAGGGAGCCGGCGACCGATGCCGCGATACTGGCCGGATCCGTAGACCCCGGCAGCGCGATGTTCTCGGCGGCCTCACCAATCGAACCGACCGAACCGAGGTCTACTCCGTTCTGGATCAGCCAGGGGAGCGGGTCGACTCGCTGCTTGCCCTCGTTCTCCCACACCTCGAAATGAAGGTGGGTACCGGTGGAGAAACCGCGATTACCCATTCCTGCGATGTGATCGCCGGCCGTGACGCGCTGACCCTTTTCGGTGTCGATGGATTCAAGGTGTCCGTAAACGGTCATCACCCCGTCGTCACCCATAATGCGCACCCACTGCCCGAACCCCTGGGCCGGGCCTGCGTCGATGACGACGCCATTGGTGGCGGCGACGATCGGGGTGTTCGTTTCATTGGCGATGTCGATGCCACCGTGCATCTCGCCCCAGCGCGACCCGTAGCCGGACGTGAACGTACCCACGGCGGGAGCGACGATCTTCGGACGACGGTCGAGTTCCTCCAGAACCTCGCGCTCGACGTTCTTCGACTGGCCCTCATACAGGGAGGTGATGACGGAGTCGTCCTGCGTCGGATCCCACTGGACCTCATCCGCGACCGGAGCGGCCTCGGCCTCTCCGGTGCCGCCGGCGCGTGTGTCTCCGCTGGCGAGGAACAGCACGTCGGCCTCGGACTGTGCCGCGCCGCCGATGTTCGCGCCGTTGTACGCGGCGAACGAAGCGCCGGCCGCCACTGCTACGACGGCTGCTCGCGACTTCACCGAGCCCGATGGGCCAGGGACGCGGTGGGAGGTTGCCTTGCGGGGAGATCGTTTGGCGTCGCCAGAATCGATGCGCATGCGCTCTGCGAGCTCATTTACATCAGTATTCTGGCTTCCCATTACGCACCCGAGGCCTTCCCGTGATCGTTTCGTGATCACTAACAACGTATTAACGTAGCTGTACTCCCGATCTGGTTCAAGCCGATTCGGGGCAAACGCCTTGGCGAGCCTGCCCATCCGAAAGACTCCTGCATCACCAGTAACAGTGGGCACTCGTTTACCTGCTGTTTGTTTAGGTGCCGCACGGTGTGTGGTGATAGTCACATTTCGTTTTCGGGGAATCTTGCTCCGCGCAACCGTCGCGACTCCGGACCGCGCTTCTTTGGAACACAGTCTCTTGCGAGGTATGTCTCCCTGCTTGGGGACTCGCTGGTCGGTCGGCCGAGCGGCGAACAAGTGGACCGTACCTTAGGGCGTTGACAGGTCACTCAATGCGCGTATTCAGCAATGGGGTTAAAGTTGAGGCTGGACTCGGTTCCCGACCCGGTGCCGAGAAAATCTACATGTCAAGATGGTGAGCTGATGGATCTCTTCGAATACCAGGCAAAGGCTCTCTTCGCGAAGCACGACGTACCCACCACCCCCGGGCGCGTCGCGGATACTGCAGAAGAGGCAGAGAAGATCGCGCAGGAAATTGGCAAGAGCGTTGTAGTCAAGGCTCAGGTCAAGGTCGGCGGTCGTGGCAAGGCTGGCGGCGTCAAGCTGGCAGACAACCCTGCCGACGCGAAGGCCCGCGCCGAGGACATCCTCGGTCTCGATATCAAGGGCCACGTCGTGAAGAAGCTCCTGGTTGCCGAGGCGTCGGATATCAAGGAGGAGTACTACATCTCCTTCCTTCTCGATCGCGCGAACCGCAATTACCTGGCCATGTGCTCGGTTGAGGGCGGCATGGAGATCGAGGAAGTCGCGAAGAACTCCCCGGATCGTCTCGCTCGGATCAACATCGACCCGACCGAGGGCGTGGACGAGGCCAAGGCCCGCGAGATCGCTGCTGCCGGCCATCTCCCCGAGGAGGTCCTCGACGCTGCGGCCAAGACCATCGCCAAGCTTTACGAGGTCTTTGTTAAGGAAGACACGACCCTCGTCGAGGTCAATCCGCTCGTTCGTACGCCGGACGACCAGATCCTCGCGCTCGACGGCAAGGTCACGCTGGACGAGAACGCGGAGTTCCGCCAGGAGTCGATCGCGGAGTTCGCCGACGCCGGATCCACCGATCCTCTCGAGCTCAAGGCCAAGGAGAACGACCTCAACTACGTCAAGCTCGATGGCGAGGTGGGCATCATCGGTAACGGTGCCGGCCTCGTGATGTCGACCCTCGACGTCGTCGCGTACGCGGGCGAGAAGCACAACGGCGTGAAGCCGGCGAACTTCCTCGACATCGGCGGCGGCGCTTCGGCTGAGGTCATGGCCGCGGGCCTCGACGTCATTCTCGGTGACGAGCAGGTCAAGAGCGTCTTCGTCAACGTCTTCGGTGGTATCACCGCGTGCGACGCCGTGGCCAACGGCATCGTCAAGGCGCTGGAGATCCTCGGCGATGAGGCGACCAAGCCGCTCGTCGTCCGACTCGACGGAAACAACGTCGAAGAGGGTCGCCGCATCCTCGAAGAAGCCAACCACCCGATCGTGACCCAGTCCGCCACCATGGACGAGGGCGCCGACAAGGCCGCCGAGCTGGCCGCCAAGTAAGGACGAGAGACTTCACATGTCGATTTTTGTAAACAAGGACTCCAAGGTCATCGTTCAGGGCATCACCGGTGGCGAGGGAACCAAGCACACCGCGCGCATGCTCGCCGCCGGCACGAACGTCGTCGGTGGTGTCAACGCCCGCAAGGCCGGCACCACTGTCGAGCACAAGGACGCGAACGGGAATGACGTCTCACTTCCCGTTTTCGAGTCGGTCAAGCAGGCGATGGACGAGACCGGTGCGGACGTCACCATCCTGTTCGTCCCGCCGAAGTTCGCCAAGGACGCGATGATCGAGGCCGTCGACGCCGAGATCGGACTCGCCGTCGTCATCACCGAGGGCATCCCGGTGCAGGACGCTGCCTACGCGTGGAACTACAACGTGGCCAAGGGCGAGAAGACGCGCATCATCGGCCCGAACTGCCCGGGCATCATCACGCCGGGTGAGAGCCTCGTCGGCATCACGCCGGCGAACATCACCGGTAAGGGCCCGGTCGGGCTCGTGTCCAAGTCCGGCACGCTCACGTACCAGATGATGTACGAGCTGCGTGACTTCGGATTCTCGACCGCCATCGGTATCGGCGGCGACCCGGTTATCGGCACCACCCACATCGACGCGATCAAGGCGTTCGAAGAGGACCCCGAGACCAAGGCGATCGTCATGATCGGCGAGATCGGCGGCGACGCGGAGGAGCGTGCCGCCGACTACATCAAGGCAAACGTGTCGAAGCCGGTGTTCGGTTACGTCGCCGGCTTCACGGCCCCCGAGGGCAAGACGATGGGCCACGCAGGCGCCATCGTCTCGGGTTCCTCGGGCACCGCGGCTGCCAAGAAGGAAGCGCTCGAAGCGGCAGGCGTGAAGGTCGGCAAGACGCCGTCCGAGACCGCCGACCTGGCACGCGAGGTTCTCGCCAACCTCTAGGCCACGGCTCGCGTTGATGGGGCAGTCCGATTCGGGCTGCCCCGTTTTCGTTCGCCACTAATGGTTTCGCAAGCGCTTTCCAGCTATTACGGTGGGCAAAGACAAACGATAAGGAGCCCCATGACTGACAATTTCGGACAGCGTCCGGCAGGTGAGCCCTCGGACGGCTATTCGCGGGATGCGTTCCCGAGCGATGCATTCCCTGCCGCGTCGAACGAACACGGTGACGGATCCCGCGGCGCACACGCCGCAGACGAGGGATACAACTCCGGTATGTACTCGAGCGGTGCTCACTCGGATTCCTATCCGGCCGGCTACGGTTCCAACTCGAACTACGACCAGAGCGTCTCCGGCGGCTCCTCGACACTAGGCTCCAGTTCGGCCCCCACCTCGCAGTGGAACGCCGGTTCCCAGTCGCAGGGCGGTGCTCACTCGGCCCCCGGCGGTTACCCAAGCAATGAGCCCAGCGTCGACTCGACTACTGCGCAGTACAGCTCGCCACAGGGCTACGCGGCTGCAGACGGCGCGGCGACGCAGTACAGCGCCCCGCAGGGCTACGCGGCTGCCGAGAACTCGACCACGCAGTACAGCTCACCGCAGGGCTACGCGGCTGCAGACGGCGCGACGACGCAGTACAGCTCACCGCAGGGCTACGCGGCCGCTTCCGGCACGGATAGCTCCGCGGCGACCCCGTCGAACGATTCTGCGTCACTGGGCGCAGCAGCATATGCGAGCCAGACGGCCGGATCTGGTCAGGCGGCAGGTAGTTACGGCCAACGACAGTCTTCGCCGAGCCAAGCGGCATCGTACGGCCCGCCCGCAGAGGCAAAGGCGCCTCTGACGATCGTTCAGTGGCTCGCAATCGGCGCGACGGCCCTCGGCGCGCTCGCGTTCCTTATGGGATTTCTCGAATTCCAGTCCTACTCCGCGTTCGGTCAGGAGAACGCGTTCAGCGGCTTCAATGTGTTCCCCTGGGTGCACGCTGGCTTCCTCATTGTGGCGATCCTCGCGGGGCTGTCCATCAAGTTCAGCGAGCAGCGGATCCCCGCCTTCGCTATCGCAGCGGGTACGTGGCTCGCGTTTTTTGTGGCTCAGCTCGTCGGCGCCGGGCAAATCAGCGGTGAATCCGAGCTCGGCTTCGGTTCGTCCACGTGGGGCTTCGGCGTGATTCTCACCCTGATCCTCGGCTTCCTCGCCGTCATCGTGCTTGCTGCTTCCGTGTTCGCGACCGACGAGATGATCGACAACTTCAAGAAGAAGTCCGAGGAGCGCAAGGCGCAGAAGGCCGAGCAGCAGCGCATTCAGCAGGCGCAACAGGCGCAGCAAGCGCAGCAGGCCCAGCAGTTCGGTGGACCCGCGCAGCAGTATGGCGGCCCGGGGCAACAGGGCGGCTACCAGAGCCCGGGTGGATACCAATCCGGTGGATACCCGGCGGCCGGCGAGCAGCCCGGTGGCTACGGTCAGGGCGGCTACGGTCAGGCGCCCGGCGGTTACGGCCAGGGGAGCTACGGCCAGCAGCCAGGCGGGTATGGCCAGCAGCCCGGAGGGTACGGACAGGGCGGCTACGGCCAGCAGCCCGGAGGCTACCCGGGGCAATAGTCTCAGCCCGGATAACGAACGGCACGTCGGTTCAAAGAACCGGCGTGCCGTTCACCATTTCCGCCCCGCGCGGTCCTTACGGTAGATGGGTGGAGCGCCAACGATCTATGAGTTCTAGAGACCGAGGGGCATCGCCGAAAATCGGCGTGCCCAAACTGTTGACGTCGGCGGTCATTCCCGTCGGGGTCACCCTCGCTCTACTTGTCGCCTTGACGCTCATCGCGTTGCTCGCGATGCGCCGCGAGTTCGCTTCGATGCCGCACTTCGTTTCCACGATGTGGCTGGCCGTCAATCAGGCGCCGCTGTCCGCGGACGGCGTCTCGCTCAGCGTGCTACCGCTCGTTCCGACGCTGCTCTACGGCTTCGCGGTCGCCTGGCAGGCGAGGATCACGGCGATGCCTTACGCGCTCGAAGCCGAGGAGTCGGTGTCGACGGCGATGCCCGGCGTGCCGACGGACCAGATGGAGGCGGCCCACCGAGCAGCGGCGCTGACCACCGTCGTCATGGTGCTCATACCGGTCATCGTGACCGGGCTCGCGGCCACCGTGCTCGACACCGCGAGCACCGATTTCCCGGCACGCGTCGACGGGATCGGCATAGCGCTGCTGTGGACCTTCGCCGTCAACCTGGTGTCGGTGACGGCGGGACTGTGGTGGGCGCACGTGCGGTGGGTGCGCAAGCAGGTGCCGCACTTTGTGGTCGCCGGCCTGCACATGGGCGGGGCGTTCGTCGCCGCCACGTGGGTGATCGCCGGGATCGTCGGCATTGTGTTCTTCATCATCAACTGGTCGGACCTGGGGATGCTCTTCGGCACCGCGGAGGGCGACGCCTGGGGCCTGGTGGCGCTGTTCCTGCTGTCGGTCGGTTATGCCCCGAACGTCTTCGCGCTCGGCTCGGCGGCCGTCGTCGGTGGGCAAGCCAATATCGGTGACGCGTCGGCGAGCGTGTTCACCGTTGCCCCCGGCGATCTTCCGGCCCTACCGATTCTCGCGGC
>NZ_DYXM01000004.1 GCF_020742175.1 Dietzia timorensis | reverse complement strand
TGCCGAGCACCTCGATGCCGAGCGCCTGTTCACCGAGACCAAGCAGGGCTTCGCTTTCTACCACAAGATTTTCGGCATCCCCTACCCCTTCGGCAAGTACGACCAGATCTTCGTGCCCGAGTACAACATGGGCGCGATGGAAAACGCCGGTGCGGTTACGTTCCTCGAGGACTACGTCTTCCGCTCCCGTGTGACCGGCTACCGGTACGAGCGCCGCAACGAAACGATTCTCCACGAGATGGCGCACATGTGGTTCGGCGATCTGGTGACGATGCGGTGGTGGGACGACCTGTGGCTCAACGAGTCCTTCGCCACGTACGCGTCGGTGCTCGCGCAGACCTCGGCCTCGGAATACACCGAGGCGTGGACGACCTTCGCGAACGTCGAGAAGTCGTGGGCGTACCGCCAGGATCAGCTCTCCTCCACCCACCCCGTCGCCGCGGACATGGTGGACCTGGAGGCCGTGGAGCGGAACTTCGACGGGATCACCTACGCCAAGGGCGCCTCGGTGCTCAAACAGCTCGTCGCCTACGTCGGCCTCGACCCGTTCCTCGCGGGGCTGCGCCAGTACTTCAATGACCACGCGTGGGGCAACGCCACGTTCGCGGATCTCGTGTCCGCGCTGGAGGCCTCCAGCGGACGCGATCTGTCGGACTGGTCGGATAAGTGGCTGCGCACGACCGGTCTCAATACCTTCCGCGCGGAGGTCACCCGCGGCGAGGACGGCACGATCGCCGCGCTCGATCTGGTCCAGGGAGGCGCGTCGCCGGGCGCCGGCGAGCTGCGCATGCACCGCATCGGAGTGGGCATCTACTCGCGCGACGACCAGGGCAAGCTGGTGCGCTCGGACTATGCCGAGCTCGACGTCACCGGCGAGCGCACCGCAGTCGACGAGCTGGTCGGCAAGCCCGCCGGGGATCTGATCCTCGTCAATGACAACGACCTCACCTACTGCTCGGCGAAGCTCGACGACGACTCGCTCGAGGTGGTGTTGGCCGAGCTCGAGAACATCTCCGACTCGCTCGCTCGCACCCTCGCCTGGTCCGCGCTGTGGGAGATGACCCGAAACGCAGAGCTGCCGGCGCGGCGATTCATCGAGGTGGTCAGCCGCGCGATCGGCGCGGAGACCCACGTCGGCGTCGTGCAGAAGGTCCTCGGCCAGGCGCACGCGGCGCTGAGCCGCTACGCCGACCCGGATTGGGCGGCCGCCCACGGGTGGCCGCAGTTCTCCGAGGCGATGCTCGCGCACGCCCGCGCCGCGACTCCCGGTTCGGACTACCAGCTCGCGTTCTTCACCGCGCTCGCCGAAGCACCGCTGCGCGCAGACGAGCGTGCGCTCATGCGGAACCTGCTCGTCGACGACCCGGCGTCGCAAGGGCTGGAAGGACTCGAAGTCGACACCGACCTCCGGTGGACCATTCTCACCTCGCTGGTCGCCGGCGGGATGGCAGATGCCGACGACATCGACGCCGAGCTGGCCAGGGACAACACGGCCTCGGGTGCGCGCCGCGCGGCCACGGCACGTGCCTCGCGTCCCGAGGCGGCGGCGAAGCTCGCGGTTCTCGACCTCATCACACGTACAGGCGCGGAGGCCCCGAGCAACGCCGTCGTCCGCGCCTCCCTCGCGGGCCTGCCGTTCCCGGGCCACGAGCATCTCCTCGCCGAGGTCGAGCGCCGCTACCTGGAGACCATCGACGAACTGTGGACGGCCCGCCCCGGCGAGATCGCGCTCACCACCTCCGAGATGCTGTTCCCCGCGTGGAGCATCGACCCCGACACGATCGCCCGCTTCGACGCCGTCGCCGCCGACGAGGCGCGGCCGAACGCGCAGCGCCGCACGATCGCCGAGAAGGTGGACGACCTGCGCCGCGCGCTGGCCGCGCGCGAGGCGGACCGGAAGGCCGGCTAGGCCCCCACCCCACGCGGCGGATCATTCAGGTATGACGTCGTACTCCGCGGTCGTGTGACCGCCGGGGTACGACGTCATAATTTTAAGGTCCAGGCGTGCCTCCGCGCGCGCCGGCCACAGCGGTACCCCCTCGCCCAGGAGCACCGGGATCGAGCGGAGCCTGAGCACGTCGATCAGCCCGCTGGCGGCGAGGGAATTGCCGAGGTCCAGACTCCCCCACACGACGATGTCGCCGTCGACTTGGCGGCGCACCGTGTCTAGCTCGGCGGCCGGTTCGCCGGTGAGGATCGTCGCCGTCGCGTGGTCGCCCCACGGCGCCTCCGTCAACGAGGAGCTGAACACGAACTTCGGCAACTCGTTGATGCGCTGGGCGATCTCCTGCTCCGCTGGATCGGCATACGGCCAGTAGTCGGCGAACATTTCGTACGTCTTCGCACCGAGGACGATCGCGCCGACGTAGTCGAGGAACTCGAGCTGATCGGGGGTGGTCAGCTCGAAGCCCGGTGAATCGTGCCACGAGATATCGCGATCCGTTCGGGCCGCGAACCCGTCGACAGACACGGTCAACTCGTAGATCACTCGTCCAGAACCCAACATTCTGCCTCTGCCCATGGCGCTGCCAATCTGCGTCGATACGTCTTCAATTCATCCCGCAAAGGTGCGGATGAACCGAGTATTCCCCGGCAGAGCCAGCCGGACTTGTCCAAAGGTGCGAAACCGCTGGGCGCCGACTAGGCGACGAGGTAGTCCTCCCAGTGGGGGCCGAACTCACGAAGCGAGGACACGAGCCGCCAGTTCCTGCCCTGTGGGGCGACGAGCTTGTGCCTCAGTGACCAGCCGAGCTCGGCGAGCATCTTGTCGGCCTTCTTGCGGTTGCAGCGTTCGCAGCAGGCGACGCAGTTCTCCCACGAGTGCTCTCCCCCGCGGCTACGCGGCACGACGTGGTCGATCGTCGTCGCCCGCACGCCGCAATATCCGCAGCGGTTGCCGTCGCGGTGCATGAGCGCGGCCCTGGTCATGGGAACCTTCGCGCGGTACGGGATGTGGACGTATTCGCGCAGCCGAATCACTGACGGCACGCGCACTTCGTGGGTCGCCGAGCGCATCACGTACAGCTCGGGGTTGTCGTGGACCACGTCGGCTTTGCCGCAGAGCAACATGACTACCGCCCGCCTCGCGGTGAGCGCGGTGAGCGCCTCGTAACCGGCGTTGAGTAGCAGCACACGGGGGTGGGCGGCGCAGGGGATGTCCGGGCTGCGTGCTGCGCTTCCCGCAGCCGCCTCCCGGCCAGGCCTTCGCTCTTTTATCGCACTTTTCCCGTTGCTGCCCATCAATCGGCTCCTTCGCCTGAATGCTTCACGCACACATGCGCGGGCGACGGGTGTTGCCGCCGCCCGGCCCTAGAGGAAAGCACACCACACTTGGCGCGCGAGCGCATCAACTAATTTCGCGAGTCCAGGCGACAAGTGGGTAAATTTTCGATGGATTTAGGCCCCCGCGCCTGCGTTGGCACAATGGAAGGCATGAGCTTCTACGACGAGGTTGGCGGGCACGAGACGTTTCGCAAGATCGTCCACGAGTTCTATGCGGGCGTCGCGAAGGACGAGCGGCTGTACCCGATGTACCCGGCGGACGATATGGACGGTGCCGAGGAACGCCTGCGCATGTTCCTCGAGCAGTACTTCGGCGGGCCGCATACCTATTCCGAGCAGCGCGGACACCCGCGCCTGCGTATGCGCCACGTGCCCTACGTCATCGACTCGGTCGCCCGAGATGCCTGGTTGGAGAACATGGTCGCCGCCATCGACACGATCGATTCGGACACGATGAGCGAAGAGCACCGCACCGCGATGCTCGACTATTTCCACCACGCCGCCGAGTTCATGGTCAACGCCCCGGGCTGATGGTCCGAGCCTCCGCACTCGGTTCGGGGGCATCTCGTCGGATACCGAGTTCCGGGCACTCCCGCCGCGCTGCCTCAGCCCCCGCTGCGCAAGATCCGGAACGAGTCCGAATCGGATAATTCCCGCTCCAGGCGCGGAACGATATAGGAGTCGATGCTCGCGCCGGAGAGTTCGACCGCCACCCAGCGCCGGCCCATCCGCTGCGCGACCACCGGTGTGGTACCCGATCCCGCGAAGCAGTCGAGCACAAGGTCGCCGGGTTCGGTGGCCGCCTCGAGCACACGCGCCAACAAGGGTTCGGGTTTCGGAGTGGCGAAGATCTGCCTGCCGGGCAGCACCTTCTTGAGTTCGGCCTTCGCCGAATCCGACGAGCCGATCTCGTGCGCCATCCAGATGCTCCGGAGCTTTTTCTTGCGCTCGTCGTGGAGCCGGTCGATCTGATACACGTCGAGCCGCTCGCCTCCACGTCCGCGCACGATGCGCGCGGCGAGCTCATCGGAGCGCTCGCGCACACGCGCCGCCGACCAGCGCCACACCGCGTCCGTGCCGTCGCCGAACACCGGAAACACCTCGCGCGCGCCGGGGAACTCCTCCGCCGACACCCGCCCGCTCTCCGCATCGGCCCACAGCCCGTAGTGCAGCGTGGGCACCGTGCCGGGGTGGAACTTCTTGTTCGTGTTGCGCAGCGGCAGCAGCCGGTAGGGGCCCTGCTCGTCGCTCTTCGGAAAGTCCGCAGGATTCACCGCCTGCGCGCTGCCCGGCTCGATCCGCACGTGTCGGATATCGCGGGCGTACACGAGCAGGTGGTCGTGCGATCCGGCGAAGAACTTTCCGAGCTGGCGCCCCTTCGGGTTGTTTTCGATCACGATCGCGCTCACGCAATTCTCGCGGCCGAACACCTCGTCGAGCAGCACTTTCGCGTACGCCATCTCGGAGTCGTCGATGTGCAGCCACAGCGATCCACTCTCGGCGAGGCTCTCGCGCAGCAGCTCGAGCCGCTCGCGCATCATCGCCAGCCACAGCCCGTGGTCGACCTTGTCGGCGTAGTCCGCGAACACGCTGCCCGTGTTGTACGGCGGGTCGATATACACCGCCTGCACCTGCCCGCGCAGCCCGCCGAATTCCGCGCCCGGCGCCGTCACCATGCCTCCGAGCAGGCCGCGAAGTGCCGCGGCCGACTCGTCCCGGATCAGCAG
>NZ_DYXM01000003.1 GCF_020742175.1 Dietzia timorensis | reverse complement strand
GGGCTCTCCGGTGGCCGCATCGTCATCCGCCCGGCTAAGGACGTTCCCGAGGACTTCGTCGCCGAGGAGAACATCATCGCCGGCAACGTCATCGCCTACGGCGCGACGAAGGGCGAGATCTTCCTCCGCGGCATCGTCGGCGAGCGCTTCTGCGTCCGTAACTCGGGCGTGACCGCGGTGGTCGAGGGCGTGGGCGACCACGCCTGCGAGTACATGACCGGTGGCCGCGTCGTCGTGCTCGGCGAGACCGGCCGCAACGTCGCCGCCGGTATGTCCGGCGGTATCGCCTACTTCTACGATCCGGCGGGCGAGCTGGAGAACAACCTCAACGTCGAGCTCGTCGATGTCGAGGAGCTGGACTCGGAGGATGCCGAGTTCCTCCACGAGACCGTGAGCCTGCACCGGGAACTCACCGAATCGACCATCGCGGAGCAGATCGTGTCCGGGTGGTCGCAAAACGTCAACGCCTTCAAGAAGGTCATGCCGCGCGACTTCAAGCGCGTGCTGCTGGCCATCGAGCAGGCCGAGAAAGACGGTCGCAACGTCGACGAGGCAATTATGGAGGCTGCAAATGGCTGATCCGAAGGGCTTTCTCAAGCACACCGAGCGGACGACCCCAACGGCGCGCCCGGTTGAGGAACGAGTCAACGACTGGAACGAGGTCTACACCTCGACCCGCATCGATCTGCCGATCCTCACCGATCAGGCCAGCCGGTGCATGAACTGCGGCGTTCCGTTCTGCCACAAGGGTTGCCCGCTCGGCAACATCATTCCCGAATGGAACGACATGGTCCACCGCGGCCAGTGGGACGAGGCCGTCGATCGGCTGCACGCCACGAACAACTTCCCCGAGTTCACCGGGCGCCTGTGCCCGGCACCGTGCGAGGGTTCGTGCGTGCTCGGCATCAACCAGCCGCCGGTGACGATCAAGCAGATCGAGGTCGAGATCGCCGAGGAGGGCTGGAAGAGCGGTTACCTCCACCCGATCAAGGCATCGTTCCGGACCGGACAGAAGGTCGCGGTCGTCGGCTCCGGGCCGGCCGGCATGGCTGCCGCCCAGCAGCTCACCCGCGCCGGTCACGCGGTTACCGTCTTCGAACGCGACGACCGCATCGGCGGTTTGATGCGCTACGGCATCCCCGAGTTCAAGATGGAAAAGAAGGTCATCGACCGTCGCATCGAGCAGATGGAGGCCGAGGGCACCGTTTTCAAGACCGGCGTGAACGTCGGCAAGGACATCACCGCCTCGCAGCTTCGCGCCGAGTTCGACGCGGTCGTGCTCTGCGGTGGTGCGACCCTGCGCCGCGACCTTCCGGTGCCCGGCCGCGAGCTCGACGGCATCCACCAGGCGATGGAGTTCCTGCCGTGGGCGAACCGCGCAGCCGTCGGCGACGACGTCCTCGGTGAGGACGGCCAGCCGCCGATCACCGCCAAGGACAAGAACGTCATCATCATCGGCGGCGGCGACACCGGCGCGGACTGCCTCGGCACCGCGACCCGCCAAGGCGCCAAGTCGGTGAAGAGCTTCGAGATCATGCCGCAGCCGCCGCTGTCGCGTGCCGCCTCGACGCCGTGGCCGATGTACCCGCTCATGCTGCGCACGCCCTCTGCTCACGAGGAGAACGGCGAGCGCATCTACAGCGTCTCGACCGCAGAGTTCGTCGGTGAGAACGGCAAGCTCAAGTCGATCAAGGGCAACGAGGTGAAGATGGTCGACGGCCGCTTCCAGGCGGTCGAGGGCTCGGACTTCGAGTTCCCGGCAGACCTGGTCCTGCTCGCCATGGGCTTCACCGGCCCGCAGCAGGCCGGCCTGCTCAACGACCTCGGTGTCGGCTACACCGATCGCGGCAACGTGGTGCGTGGCAACGAGTTCGACACCGACATCGACGGCGTGTTCGTCGCCGGCGACATGGGTCGCGGCCAGTCGCTCATCGTGTGGGCGATCGCCGAGGGCCGCTCGGCCGCGGCTGCGGTCGACCGTTACCTCATGGGTGAGACGGCGCTGCCGTCGCCGATCCGGCCCACGGACGCACCTCAGCGCTAGGCGAAACCGGCCCCGGCCGCGCCCCGCCAGACGGCGGCGGCACCTTTCCACGAGGTGCCGCCGCCGTCTTCGCATTAGCTCCCCTCGCCCGCGAAACCGTATTCTTGGGGCATGAGCCGACACCTAGCTGGACGTGGACGAGCGAAGAGCGCACCGCCCGTCAATCCGATCGAGGACATTCCCTGCGATCTCACCGAGAAGTTGACCCTGGGGCAGTTCCTCAAGATCGCGAACCTCATCGAATCCGGCGCAGAGGCAAAGATGGTCATCGCTGATGGGGAAGTGACGGTAAACGGGGACCCGGACACGCGCCGCGGTCGGGGCCTCGCTGCCGGGGACATCGTAGAACTGGGTGGGCACAGCGCGCGCGTCGTCAACAAGAACGAAGCGTAGAGCCGAACGGCGAACAACCAAGAACGGGGAACACCAGTGAGCGAACAGGACATGCCGCAGCGCCACGTCGTGGTCGTCTTCGACGGGCACGACGCGGGGGCGCGTACCTACGCCGAATGGTTGGCAGAGGACACGGGCGGGGCGATCGGCACCGTTGAAGACGCGGCAGACCCGGTCGGCCCGCTCAGCGGCGACCTGCTCGTCGCGGACACCGTGATCGTCGTGACGGCGCTGGGGGCCGACGGCGCCCTCGGTGGCGCGACCTTTGTGCTCGATAACTGGGATTACCTGCAGGACTTCGGGCGGCGAGTGGCGATCGCGGTGGTCGGTATGTCGCAGGTCTTCGACTACGACCGGCTGCGCGCCATCGAGAAGACCATCGACGCCGAGAAAATGACGCAGTTAAAATTCTTCCAACTTCGGGGCAAGCTCGACACGGCTTCGCTGGGGATGAGAGACAAGATCGCGCTGCGCGCGCAGGTTGCCGCCCTCAAGGCGCGTCCGAAACGCACCCCTGAAGAGCAGGCAATGCTCGATAACGGCGGAAACTTCGACTTCACCCATCGCAAGTCGCTGCGCCCGCTTCTGCGCTGGGTGCGCGAGGAATCCTAGCTCCCCGGATCGCGAGACGAAACAAGAATCTCAGTGGAAATTCAGTAACCGAGCCGCAAATAAATACGATGTGTATCTAGGTACAAACATCGGAAGAAGAATGCGGAAGTTTCGTGGGGCGCTCGTGGCTGCGGCGACGGTCGGCATGGCCATGTCGGCAGGGGTGGGCGTCGCGTCGGCGGAGGACTCAGGGCAGGGGAAGGCCGAAGAGCCGGTGCCCTGCGCATTCGAGTCCGGCGAAAAGGTCGATTCCAGGCCGGAGTGCCGCGCGCAGGTCTTCGGCTATGGGTCCTTCGGGACCGAGTCGCTCGCCAATGTGCTCAGTTCTGCGATCAACACCGGCTCCGTGGTGATGAGTATCGAGCTCCCCGACCTGCTCTCGCTCAACGGGGTGTTCGGTGCGCTCGGTAGCCAGCAGGGCACGCCGCTGTTCTCGGTGGGCGAGGTCGCGTTCGGCAGCCTGTCGAGCAGCCTCGACGGAAGCTAGCGGCGCGCCCCTCGGGGCGAGACGTGGTTTCTACCGGACGACGATCCCGTCGTCGTCGGAATACAGCTCTTCGCCGGGGACGAACGTGATCCCGCCGAATCCGACGACGACGTCACGCTCGCCGTCGCCGGTTTTGGTGGATTTACGCGGGTTCATGCCGAGCGCCTTACATCCGAATTCCATGCCGGCGATGATCTTCGAATCCCGCACGGCGCCGTTGACGACGACGCCGGCCCAGCCATTCGACCGTCCGAGCTCGGCGATGACGTCTCCGACGAGCGCCGTGTGCACGCTTTCGGCGCCGTCGATCACGAGCACGCGGCCGTCGCCCGGCTCACCGAGAATGCTCTTGAGCAGCGCGTTGTCCTGGTAGCAGCGCACGGTCGCAATGCGGCCGCAGAACTCACTGTGACCTCCGATGTTGCGGAACTGCGTATCGCAGCTGCGCACGGCGGGGCCGATCTCGTCGACGAGATCGGCGGTGGCGATGAATTCCAGCGAACCGGACATGGTGCTCCTTCGAATCGGTGAGCCGCGTAAGAGGCTGTCTCTACACCTGCGATGTTACGAGCATCGGTGTGCGCGGGCGGCACGCCCCGACCGAATCGCTCCCCGGGCTGCTTCGCAGGCGGCAATATGCCGGTGCCCGCAATCTCGAAACCCAAAGCGGGCACAATAAGCACATAATGAATGTCGCCGCGTGGATAGAGTCGATCAACTGGGCAGCGGTCGTGCTGTGGATCGAGTTCGTCGTCAAGGTCGCCGCCGTCGGCATCGTGCCAGAACGCCGGCAACCCTCGTCCTCGCAGGCCTGGTTGCTGCTTATCCTCGTGCTGCCCATCGTCGGTGTCCCGCTTTACTTCATGCTGGGCTCGCCATTCGTCCGCGGGCGCAGGCACGCTATCCAGGAACGGGCGACCGAATCGTTCTCGCAGGCGACGGCGGACTGGCCGACCCTGCCCGAGGGCGTGACGGTGGGGAAGCGCTTCGGCCAGATCCTTACGATGAATCGCACGCTCACCAACCTCCCTCCCAGCACCGGGCGGTGCCTCGGCGTCTACCGCGAATACACAGCATCGCTCGCTGCAATGACCGAGGCGATCGAGCGGTCCACGTCGTATGTCCATGTCGAGTTCTATGCCCAATCCTGGGACTCGGAGACCGAAGAGTTCTACGTCGCGCTCATCGCAGCTGCCGAACGCGGGGTCACCGTGCGCGTGCTCGCGGACCATCTCGGCTCTGCGAAGTATCACGGCTTCCGGCCTATCAAGAGGCGTCTGAAGGCGGCGGGCGTCGAGTTCTACAAGATGCTTCCCATCAACCCGTTCCGCGGGCGATTCCGTCGCCCCGACCTGCGCAACCACCGAAAGTTCCTCATCGTCGACGGACGAGAGGCCTTCGTCGGTTCGCAAAACCTCATCAGCCGCTACTACGGCTCGAAACGAAATCAGAAGGTCGGCCGCGAATGGGTCGACTTAATGATGCACGTCTCGGGCGAGGTCGTCGACGCGCTCGACGCGGTGTTCGCGACGGACTGGCTCGCCGAATCCGGGGAAATCATCTCCCACGTCCTGGACCGCCTTCGCGAATACGAGGTGGAACAAGTCGGCGGCGAGGTCAACGTATTCCAGGTCGTACCCAGCGGGCCGGGCTATCCGGCCGAACCCTCGCTGCGCATGTTCGTCCAGATGATCAACGGGGCCACGGAATCGGTCCGGCTCGTAAGCCCCTATTTCGTCCCGAACGAGGCGTTCATCGAGGCGATGAAATCGGCCGTGCTTCGCGGGGTCAGGGTCGAGCTGCTCGTCCCCGAGAAGGCCGATCAGTTCGCCGTGCACCACGCGCAACAGTCGTACTTCCGCGAGCTTCTCGAGGCCGGGGTGATTCTCTATCGGTTCCCACGCCCGAAGGTTCTGCACTCGAAGATGATGGTCGTGGACACCAAGCACGCCTACTTCGGTTCGTCGAACATGGACATCCGCTCGTTCATCCTCAACTTCGAGGTGAGCATTCTGGTGTTCGGCGGCAACGCGGTCGCAGAGCTCGATTCGGTCGTGGACCACTACGAGGACATCTCCACGGAACTGACGTACGAGCGGTGGATGGAGCGGCCGCTGATCGGAAGATATTTCGACAACGTGTTCCGCCTCACTTCTGCGCTGCAATGACGTGAAGTAACCTTCAATACGCGCCAAGAATTCCCTGAAAACATCACACCCCGCGAGAACGGAACACCCCACCGATGGCCCTGGTCAACACCGCTTCATCGAGCAATGGACACCGCTCTACCCCGAGACTCGCCTCTCGCTCCGTCATTGCCGCATCTGCTGCCACCTCGCTGATCTTCGCTGCCGCCGCTCCTGCGGCGGCAGCCCCGGCCATCGGCAGTCTCGACTCGGGCTCCCTGCAGCAGGGTGCCGGCGAAGAGAAGGACCAGGCGGCAGGGAACGGCTCGCTCGACGGGCTGCTTCCCGAGGGCACCGGCAGCCTCGACGCAGAGGCAGGCGGCGCGGCCACCGGCTCCGGCGCGGGCGAAAGCGGCACGCAGGCGAATGCTGCAACTCCGCCGTCATCCACGCCTTCGCAGCCGAGCGGCAACGCGTACGCGGAGACGCCCCGCGCGCCAGGCACCTTCAACCCCGAGGCGATCGGCGAGCTCAGCCCGCAAACGATCAGCGCGGTGGGTGTGGTGACCTCAGCGACTGTCGGCTCGGCCATCCTGTCTCTCGGGCCCTACGGGCCGAGCACGGGTTCGGCGCTCATCGGCGGTCTGCTGCCGGGCGTGACCTATGTTCCGGCCGCGGGCTCGCTGGGCAGCGCCGGAAGCGGCGAGTTCGCCACTTCGCTCGGCGTTGCGGTGTCCGAGCGGACCATCTTCCAGGGCGCCCTTGGTATCGGGACGACGATCCTCACCGGGTACTTCGAGGGCATGGCCGCCAAGCAGGATGCCGCCGAGCTCACTGACGAGGACATCGAGCTGTGGGACGGGATCATCAACAGCGTCGACGAGCTTCGCGCCGTCGCCTCGCTTCCGCCGATCGAGCGCGGCGACCCGCACGTCCAGGTCGCGGTGCCCGAGCCGTGCCGCCGCGGCTTTGCGGAGAAGGAGGAGATCTCCGAGGACGAGGCCGACGAGCTGTGTGAAGAGGCGATGGCCGAGCAGGAGGAGACGGCCGGCGACGAAGCGGAGAACGGCGACTCCAAGGGTGCCGACTCCGATGACGCGAAGGCCGAAGACGCGGACTCGGATAACGCGAACGCGGCCGGGAACGGTGGCGACAACGGCGAGGCAGACAAGGCCGGCTCGGATCCCGCCGCAAACGGCGAGCTGGGCGACACTCGCAGCGAAAACGCCGCTCCAGCAGCTAACCCGGCGGCAGGCGCCCACTTCGCCGGCGCCGACACCCGGGGCGGCGAGGAGTCGATCGCCGCAGAACCGAAGCTCGCGAACACAGGTGTCGACGCGGGAATCATCGGCATCGCCTCCGCGGTGCTCGTCGCCATCGGCGGGGCCTTCGTGCTCCTGGGGCGCCGGGCCCGCTCCTAACCGAACACAGACGAACGCGCGGTCCTCCCACTCCGGTGCGAAACCGGAAAAGGGGAGGACCGCGCGTCATTTCTCGCAAGACCCGGGGCGCCTCGTGCCCCGTTGCCGGCTACCGCCACTCGGCGGTCTCCGGGTCGACGCCGTGTCGGCGAGCATTGGACTCCACGGCGGCACGCAGCCACTGCGCCAGCCCCGGCTCGACCGAGTCGTAGGTCTCGGTGAACCGCTCGTCGGTCGTGTACATCCGCGCCAGGCACACCTGCATCTCGTGGGTGCAGTCGTAGAACCTGTCGATCGAACCGCGGTGACGCTCGGCAAGCGCCGCCGCCTCATCCGAATCCGGCTCGACACCGCGACGCTTGGCCTCGCCGAGCGCGGAGTTGAGTTCATCCTGCTCGGCCTTGACCTGCTTCCAGTCCTCCTTCGAGAACTTCGCGGTCCGCGCCGTGGACTGTGCCCACTGCTCGGTGTCGCCCCAGCGCTCCTTCGCCTCGGCCTGATACTCCGGCTTGAAGCTCTCGCCGAAGATCTCCTCGGCCTCCTCCGGGGTCAGCGACACTCCAGACTCTTCCATCATCATCATCCTTTCCACTGATCTCTTCATGTGCCCGAGCCTGTCGATCTCGCGCGCCAGCAGGTCGGCCTGCCTTCGCAGTTGGACCTGGACCGACCCCTCGCCTCTGACGGCGGACGCCACGTCCTCCAACGACATGCCCAGTTCGCGAAACACGACAACCCGGTGAATCAGCGCAAGATCGCCCGGACCGTAAAGGCGGTACCCGGCAGCCGAACGAGCCGAGGGGCTCACGAGACCGAGGGAGTCCCAGTGGTGCAACGTGCGCACGGTGATTCCCGCGAGCTTCGCGACCTCGCCCACCGACCAGCGGTGCTCTCCGCCGTCATACTGCATGGGTATTCGTCCTTTCCGGG
>NZ_DYXM01000002.1 GCF_020742175.1 Dietzia timorensis | reverse complement strand
CACGCATTATTCGATCCTTTCGTCCCGCGGGCCCTTCGCCGGCCCGCTCACCTCTCTTACGCTACCTTCGCCTAGAGAAGCGAGGCTCCCGCGGCAAGCAGGCCGCCGTCGACCGGCAGCATCGTCCCGGTTATCCACGAGGCGTCCTCGGAGAGCAAGAACGCGACCGGTCCGGCGATGTCGGCGGGCTCGCCGAGGCGCTTCAGCGGGTACGGCGCCGCCGGGTCCTCCTGGCCCTCGTAGAGCGCGGTGGCGAATTTGGTCTTGACGACGGCGGGCGCGACCCCGTTGACCCTGCACTTGGGCCCCATCTCGACAGCGAGATCCTCGACGAGCCGGGCGATCATGGCCTTCGACGCCCCGTAGAACGCGATGCCCGGCGAATTGCGCATGCCCGCCAGCGAGCCGATGAACACGACGTTCCCGCCGCGCTCGCCGAGGCTCGCCTTGTGCACCTTCTTCGTCCACTGCAGGGCGCTGATCGCGTTGACCTCGGCGATCTTCTTCGCGACCTCGACGTCGATATCGAGGAGACCACCGTAGACGGGGTTGATGCCGGTGTTGTTGACGAGATGATCGACGGGACCGAACCTCTCGGTGACCTTCGCGATGACGTCGTCCTGGTGGTCCGGATCGTGCGCCTTGCCGGGGATACCGATTGCGTTGTCGGCACCGAGTTCCTCGACCGCGGCGGCAAGCGCCTCCTCCCCACGGGCGGTGATGGCGACCTTCGCTCCCTCGGAGACGAGGCGCCGGGCGATGCCGAGGCCGATCCCCCGGCTCGCGCCGGTGATGATCGCCACCTGCCCCTCGAATCGCCTTCCGGCCGTGTTGTTTTGATCCTCTTGCGCCACGCGCGCCTCCCTCGTCGATCCGGTCGCTCGAACGCGGTAGATTACCGCTACACGTCGTCCACGCTAGTGCGGCGAATGAGAGCTTCGCCACACGGCACCTGCCGATATGCAATTGTTAGCAGAGGAAATATGCGGGTAATGCGCGACCCAGTCACCCAAGCGAGATCTGAGTTTGCCGAAAGTTATCCCCTTCGCAGTTGCTACCACTTCCCAAGGCAGCACAATCAGCAGCACAATCACGGGCAGCGCATGCCCCACTCCACCCGGCGAACTGGGCTCGGCGAATGAGGGCGGCGACGATTGTGCTTGGTGGCCTCTACCACCAGGGACCGCAGAACGGAGCACGCAGCGCACGCTCATCGGGCTTCCCGATCGAAGGCCGGAATCTCCATGACTGATTTCCCCGGTTTCCTCTCGCGCTCGGCCGACTCGCATCCCCCGGTTCGACTCGTTCCCGGCCCTCGTTGGTTTTCCGAGGACCATCCGGTCAGCCGTTTACATTCCGATGCCTCGGCATTTATCGGCGAACTCGCCGGCATTCTTTTGCGGTCCCTGCACCCGGCGAGCGCAGCGGTTCTCACCGATTTCGGGCTCGCGGAAAAGCCGTGGGCGGCCGTGCGGTCCACGGCGGAGTCCCATCACGTCATCGTCAGTGGTCCGGTCGACGATGGGGTCGTGGTCATCTCCCAGCAGATGGACGCGCACTCGGCGGCCAGCGGATACGACGAAACGGGTTCGTATTACTGGGGCGCCGACCGTTCGCTGCTCGAGTGGACCCACCAGTCGCGGCTGTGGGCGATGCTCGGCGCAAACCGCGGCCACGCGCAGCGCCCGCTGCTCCCCTTCGACTCCGAATCGGCTGTGCAAGGCTGGGCGCCGATCGCTCGGCTCTCCGGGGTTCCGCGCCCCGCGGCATCCCTCGTCGAACTCAACTCGTACATGCGTGGCAAGGTCACCGGCCTGCACCCGACCGCCGTGTCGCGCGCGTATGCCGAGGCGCTGCTTCACGAGGAGGATGCCAGTCTTCTGCGCGTCTCGCACGCAGCCTTCGCTGTCCTCCCGGTGAGCGTGCGCCGCCTGTTCGGCACCGAGTGCATGTCGTCTACGTCGCTGGCGAGGTTCGAAATGCCGGCGACATCGGCGCAGTCGGATCTCGACCCTCATGCATGGGATGTTCCGTGCCCGATCGCGGCTCCGAGTGCCCTACAGATCACGCGCCACTTCGCGTAATAGACGCGGCGTGCGCTAACACGCCTCCGCGACGGTCGCTTCCTTGATGAACCCCGCGGTCTCGCGGAGCACGTGAATCGGCAGCCGCGAAATATCAAGCCCCTCGATACTCACTACGCGCACGGTGATCGGCCCGCCGCCGTCGCCGGCATCCTCCAGGCACCTCCGGAAGAACGCCCCCGCCCTGGCCGCATGCGGTTTATTGGTGACGACGATGATGCTCTCCCACCCGTCGCCGAATTCTTCGGCGTCCTCCGCTATCTCCCGGACCGCGCGTACCTCCCCTGCAGTCGTCTTCGGCATGGGCGAGAAACATTCGGCCGCCTCCATTCTGCACAGCTCGGCAGCCTTCTTCTTGCCGGCGGCGTCGGGATTCGACACGAGGAGCTCGGGGGCATAGCCGTCTCGGAGTAGATCGCGGGCGACGCCGTGGCGCCCGTCGTCGGCGCCGGCGAGCATCACGATCGCATCGGACTTCGCCGGCTCGGAGCGATGCCTATCCGACAGAAACCACGCGCCCAGCCCAGCCCACACAATGACCACGACGCTCACGATGACGAGCAGAACCCGCACGAAGCGGCGACGTCGGCGGGCCCGCCCCGTCTGTGCCCGTGCCCGCCGCGCGGCTTCGCTCATCGAGCCATGGTGAAGGCTCGCCGCAGGCCGTCCCGCCAATGCGGAAGAGGCAAAAGTCCGGCGCGGCGCCATTCGGAGTCGCCGAGGACCGAGAAGCTAGGTCGCGTCGCGGGCCGCGGGAATTCGTCGGTTCCCACTGGGAGCACGCGGGCGCGATCAGCCCCGGCGAGCGCGAAGGCCTCCGCGGCGAGGTCATGCCAGGTGGCGCGTCCTCCGCCGGTGGCGTTGAGAACTGCCCCCTCGAGAGCGCCGTCCCCGGAGGCCAGTCGTGCCGCCAACCGCAGCAGCCCTTCGGCGAGGTCACACGCAAACGTCGGGCTTCCCCACTGGTCGTCGACGACATTGACTGTGTCGCGTTCGGATTCCAGACGCAGCATCGTGGTGACGAAGTCGCCACCGCCG
>NZ_DYXM01000001.1 GCF_020742175.1 Dietzia timorensis | reverse complement strand
GGTCCCGGAGGCGGACGCCGTCTCCGTCGCCGAGGCGATGATGACGACCGACACCCACCCCAAGACCGCCGAGGCCCAGGTGGCGGGCACCGATGCTCGAGTCGTCGGGATCGCCAAGGGTGTCGGGATGGTCGAGCCCAACATGGCGACGATGATCGCCGCGATCTGCACCGATGCCCAGGTGCCGGCGGGCGAGCTCGACGAGTTGTTCCGGAGGGTCGTAGACCGCACGTTCAACGCGCTGAGTATCGATACCGACACCTCGACCTCGGACTCCGCCGTCATACTTGCTTCCGGGGCGGCCGGGCCGGTGCCCGCAGACGCGTTCGAGGACGCGGTGGCTGCGGTGTGCCTGGACTTGACGCGGCAGCTCGCCCGCGACGGCGAGGGCGCGACGAAGCTGCTCACCGTATCCGTGACGGCGGCGCGCGACGACGAGCAGGCTAAGAGGGTGGCGAAGGCGATACTCAACTCGCCGCTGGTGAAGACCGCGGTGCACGGGGCGGACCCCAACTGGGGTCGCGTGGCGATGGCGATCGGCAAGCTCGGTGTCGCAGGCGGCCCGGACCAGGACATCGATCAGGAGAAGGTGCGGATCGTGTTCGGCGACCTCGAGACGTACCCGACGTTTGCGGGGGAGGCGGAGCTGGAGCGGCTCACCGAGATCATGAGCGCGGAATCGGTGGAGATTCGCGTCGAGCTCGGGATCGACGACAGCGGCGACGGTGGCGACGGTGGCGCGGCGACGGTGTACGGCTGCGACCTCACCCGCGAGTACATCGCTATCAACGCCGACTACACAACGTAGCGCCGCGCGGGGGCGCGCCCCGTGGCGTCAGCCGGAGCTGGATTCCGGGCTTGACGTCGACGGCGAGGAACTCGCGGAGGAACCTCCGGCCGATCCGGAACTGCCAGGGGAGACCGGCGCGGTTACGGTCGGGGGCTGCCCGCGCAGGTGAGCTCCCGGAACTCCGAGCTGAGTGAGCAAGATGGTGCGCACCCGCTTCCACGGGGCCTGGCGGATGTCGGTCCACGGGTCGTGGTTTCCGCCGGGCACGATCTCCAGGCGCGCGTCGTCGCCTGCCGCGCGGGCCCTGGACACGTAGTCCTCGGACTGGGCGGGGAGGACGACGTCGTCCTTCTCCCCGTGGATGGCGACGACCTCGACCCCGGTCGGCAGATGCGAGATGGGGCTGGCGTCGACGAACTTCTTGCGGTCGTCGTCCAGCGTGGTGCCGAGCAACGTCTTGAGGTAGCGGTCCCCGCTCTCCTCTGCCTTGACCAGGTCCGCGACACCCGCGAGGGATACGCAGTGCGAGACGGGCTGGCGCACGTTCGCGCCGGGAAGGTTCGCCGGCAGGGCGCCGCGACCGGCGATCCACAGCGCGAGATGGCCGCCGGAGGAGTGCCCGCACACCGAGACGGCATCGAGGTTGAGGCGTCCGCCCATCTGCTCGTTGATCTCGGGTAGGTAGTCGACGGCGTCGCATACGTCCTGGACCGTGGTGGGCCAGCCGCCGCCGCTACCGGTGCGGCGGTATTCGATGTTCCACACGGCTACGTCGAACGAGGCGATGTCCTCGGCGAGCTTGCCCATGTACTCGAGGCTCAGCTCATGTGACCAGCCGCCGCCGTGCACGAGCACGACGACGGGCATCGAGGGGTTGACGGAGGCCGGCAGATAGAAATCGCCGAACGTCTGCTGTCCGCCCTCTGCGGCGTCGCGGTAGAAGGTGCGGCGCGGCGGCAGGACGTCGACGGGCCCGTCGGGCCGCTGATAGTGGAAGGTGCTCGGGCGGTCGACGCCTCGTAGTTCCGAAGAGTCGTCGGATTCGGAATCGGATCCGGTGCGGGCCACCGAGAATGCCGCCGCGCCTCCGACCCCGGCGACCATGCCCCACAGCATCTGGCGGCGCGTCGCCGGACGGCGCCACGCTGGGCCGCGCCGGCGGGATGTGCTCAACGGAACTCCTGCTCGCTAGGGGGATCGGGGCTCGAATCTCCCGCCGAGTTTAATGACGGGGGCTAGAACCGTCCAAGCGGCGCGAGCGCGAGCGATCTACTTTGCCCCGGAGACCGATCCCGCGGCGACGTCTCTATCGGCGCCGTCGTAGTAGGGGACGTATTCGCACTCTTTGGAGGAGAGCACGTACAGCGGATCGTCGAAGCGCGAGGTGTCGTAGCCGTCCTTCTTGAGGTCGGTCTTGCGCACCTTGAACGTCGAGGTTTCCTCGACCTGCTCGATGATTCTGATGAACTGCGGGACCGCGTAGCTCGGTAGCGAACCGGTGAGCGCCTCGGCGTAGGCCTTGCCGTCGAAGTTCGCACCCTCGTCGAGCGTGAGCGCCGCCATTCCCGCGCGGCCGTCGGTGCCCGGGATCTGGACGCCGTAGACGGTGGCGGTGTCGACGCCGTCGATCCCGCCGAATGCGGCCTCGACCTCGGTGGTCGCCACGTTCTCGCCCTTCCATCGGAAGGTGTCGCCGAGACGGTCGACGAACGCGATGTGGTTGAAGCCCTGGTTGAACACGAGGTCCCCGGACAGGAACCAGGCGTCGCCCTTCTTGAACGCGTCCCGCACGATCTTCTTCTCGGTGGCCGCCGAGTTCGTGTAGCCGTCGAAGGGTGTCGTCTTCGTGATGTGGCCGATCATCTGGCCGACCTCGCCCGGCTTCGCCTCGACGAGCCAACCCTTGTCGTTGCGGACGAGCTCCTCGGTGTCGGTATCGACCTTGACGATCTTGTGCGGGACCGTGGTGAATCCGGCGGTGGAGTCGACGCTGAACGCGTTGACGAACGCCACGGGCGATTCGCTGGCCGCATAGAACTCGCACACGCGCGGGATGTTGAACCGCTCCTGGAACTCCTTCCAGATCTCCGGGCGGAGGCCGTTGCCCATGATCATCCGGAGATTGTGCTCGCGCTCCTGCGGGCGTACGGGCTGATTGAGAAGGTAGCGGCACAGCTCGCCGATGTAGATGAACGCCGTCGCATCGAAGTGGACGATTTCGTCCCAGAACCGCTTTGCCGAGAACTTCTCGCCGATCGCGAGGCAGCCGCCGGC